>JBJDZI010000082.1:0-45857 GCA_051867925.1 Eubacteriales bacterium | reverse complement strand
GCGTTTGAGATGGTTTCGCCCTCCTCTCGATTTTCTGAAAGACTTTTTCGACAAATTGCGGCGAGGTGATCCACTCGCCGTTTTGAAATTTACTCACTCACTCTCCCACCACGTCAATGATCACGTATTCGGCAGGCGCGGCGGTCTTGACGGGGTAGTTCCAGGTTGCAAAGCCGGAAGTAATGATGGCGGTGGTGTCCCCGTCGATCTCGTAGAGACCGTACACGCCGTCGTTAAAGGGGATCAGCTCCTGGATCCAATTGATAGGGAAGAGTTGACCGCCGTGGGTATGACCCGATAGCAGCAGATCGGTACCGATCTTGCCGTTTTCGGCGTACTCGCTCGGCTGATGATCCAGCGTGAGCACAAAATCGTCGGTATCCACCTTGGCGAACAGCAGATCAAGACTTTCCCGCGTACCGTATCCGAAGCGGTCGGCGCTTCTGTCCTCTCGCCCCACCAGCACGAAATTCTCGGCGATCTGCACTACCTCGTCGTCCAAAATGACAATGCCGTTTTGCTGCATGGCGTTCATCTGATCCTCCACCGTATAGGTATAGGTGTCGTAGGAGAAGGGGCGGTCGTGATTTCCGTGGACGTAGTAGGTGCCAAACTCGCTCTTCAGAGTGCCCAGTGCCCGATAGACCTCCCGCATCTGCTCGCCCGTGGCAGAGCCGTCGATGATATCCCCGCAGAGGATGACGATGTCGGGTTCGGTGGCGTTGATTTCGGCGCATTTTTGAAGCAACTCTTCGTAATCCAGCGAAACGCCGTAGTGAATATCGGCGATCAGCGCAATGCGATAGCCCTCTGCGCGGATGTCCTTTTCGGTGCGGATCGTATAACTCGTCTGCACCACGTTGTGCAGATTCAAGTAGCCGCCGACAAGGATCACAGTCGTCAACAGGATCGGAATCGCGCCGCTGCCGTAGATTTTCTTCCAGACCCGGAAGACCTTCTCGCTTCGTTTCGAAAAGATTTTCCGCATGGCGAAGTTGATCGGATGCATCAGCACGGCAAGCAGGAAGATGTGGAGGACGATGATGGCAAAAATTCCCCTGATATCGCTTGAGAGCCAGCCTACCACCAGCGCGGCAAGACCGACGGCGATCTTCAGCCACCGTTTGTCCACCGGCGCGCCGAAGGCAGACAGCATCCTCCGCAGGAAAAAGTAAAAATAAGCGGAGATGCCCAGAATGACGGGGAGAAAATAGAGTTGGAAATGTCCCATAGGTTATACCTCGTGACGAATTGGTACCCGAAAGTGTCGGAGTATTATGTGCTTGACATCATGCAATCTATATTGTATAATAAAGTATATCAAAAAATTTACCAAAATGCAATACCGAAATCAGGTGACCACACGATGAAAAAAGTGAAAATAACCGTCCTGCGGATGGCGTGCTATACCGATCTGATGGCGCAGTACGAAAATCCCATCGAACACGCCTGCGACTTGACCGAAGGGCAGGTGTTCATCGCCAACGGCTGGAAGAAGCCCGAGGGATTGTGTGACAGCGCATGGGAGACCATGTCCGCATTCGTGATGACCCTTGCCCATGGCGGCGAGAATTTCTACGACGGATGGATGAAAAATCCGAGATCTGCCCTGATCTCCTGCAACGACGGATTTCGCCCGGTCAGTTTTCTCTTGGAAGGACTGGAGGAAGATGCACAGTAACGCCCGATCGCGCATGAATCGGCGGGCGGCTGAAACGGGCATTGTCAGCAAGCAATAGAAACTGCGCAGAGCAGACCCCCTGCAAAGAATTGACTTCTTGCAGGGGGTGTTTCGTTTATGAATTGCATTTCAACTGCGGAGGATTTTTCGACGGCGATTTACTCCGCACCGCGGTTGCCGAACACGACGGGGATGGTCTTCAGAATGATTTTGCAGTCCAGCCACAGCGACCAATTGTCAATGTAAGAGCAGTCGAGTCTGACCACGTCCTCGAAATCGGTGATGTTGGAGCGTCCGCTGACCTGCCACAGTCCGGTCAGTCCGGGCTTCAGCGACAGGCGGCGCTTGTGATGGCTGTCGTATTGCTCGTATTCTGACAGCGTAGGAGGGCGGGTGCCGACGAAGGACATATCGCCGCGCAGGATATTCCAGAACTGCGGCAGTTCGTCGATGGAAGTGCGGCGGATGAACTTGCCCACCTTTGTGATACGGGGATCGTCTTTCATTTTGAACATATGACCGCTCATCTGATTCTTTGCCATCAGCTCAGCCTTGCGGGCTTCGGCGTCCTTGTACATGGAGCGGAGCTTGTAGATCTTGAACACACGTCCGTTTTTGCCCACCCGCTTCTGGCTGAAGATCAGCGGCCCCGGGGACTCGATCAGCAGAGGAATCGCCACGATGAGAATGATGGGGAGCGAAAGGATACTGCCGAAAAGCCCCACGAGAAAATCGAACACTCGCTTGACGATCAGCGCAAACTGATTGTGCTGGGCGGCGGCGAAGGTCAGCATAGGCTTTCCGCGGACGGTCATCAGCATAGGGCGCAGGTGCAGTTTGCGATCCTCGCGAATCTGATCGCAGAAATTAACATTCAGATGAACCACGATGCCCATGCTCTGCATCTGCTCCAAAAGCGGGATCAGTTCTTTGCCGTTTTCATACGGGAGATCTACGAAGATTTCGTCCAGCGATTCTCTGCGAAGCCAGTCCATAAAACTATCGGCATCTGCTTTGACGGGGACACCGTTGACCGCATCGGGATGCAAGTCGGCTTCATCGATCAGAGCCATGCCCACCAGTCGGCGGCTCCAATGATAATTGAGGGCTTTGGTGATCTCACCCGCACGGTCGGTGACGGTGACAATACCGGTAAGGATGGCAGAGCTTGTCTTGCGGTAGTTTTTGATCAGCCAATGATGCACCAGCGCGCGTAGGACGAAGGAAAGCAGACCGTAGAGCAGAGCCGTCAGACCCAAATAAAGACGGTAGGCACTCCACACGCTCTTGGCGGAAACGATCAGAATGGTAAAGGAAGCGAAGAGGATCACCATGGCGATCAGTCGGCTCACGAATAAGCGGCGCAGAGAGTAATTGCTGACGTCCCGCCTGGAATTGGTAACGAAGAAACTCACCAAAAATGAAAAGATAGCAACGAAGATCAGGAAGATCACGTCTGACCCGGCGGCTTCGACGGTAGAATACCGCCAAAGAAGCAGATACAGTGCCAGCGGTACGGCTATGGTGATGGAAATGAGATCTGCCAAAAAGAGCAGGATCCATTGTAATTTGCTTTTGCTGCTCATAGTGCCTCCTTTGGTCAGAAATAATTTACGTTTTATTGTTGTAAATTATACCACAGCAAATCGACATTTGTCAATAGAAAAAAGAGGGAACTGTTAAGAAATGCCCTACTGATTCAATAAATTTGGGTGTAGAGTGAAAAAAGGATTGCATTTTCCCACAAGACGTGGTATAATACAATGAATGAATCTAAGCATCACCGTCCGCAGAGCGTGTGATCGCGAAAGGATAGAAAGATATGAAAAAAATGACCGTTGCCATAGCGGGAACAGGATACGTAGGACTTTCCATGGCGACTTTGCTTGCCGGGCATCATCGGGTGCTGGCGGTGGATATTGTCCCCGAAAAGGTGGAGAAGCTCAACGCCCGCATTTCTCCCATTGCCGATCCCGAAATCGAGGAATGGCTGTCCACCCACGAGCTGGATCTGACCGCGACGCTGGACGGTGAGTCCGCCTACCGGGAAGCTGATTTTGTGGTGGTGGCAACTCCCACCAATTATGATTCGCAAAAGGATTATTTTGATACTTCGTCTGTGGAAGCGGTGCTGGAGACGGTCATCCGCGTCAATCCCCATGCGATCATCGTGATCAAATCCACCGTCCCCGTGGGCTATACCCTCAGCGTGCGGGAAAAGTATCACTCTGACAACATTCTCTTTTCCCCCGAATTTCTCCGCGAAGGGCGCGCACTCTACGACAATCTGTATCCCTCCCGCATCATTGTGGGCAGACCGGAGGGAGATCCTCGTCTGGACGAGGCGGCGCATACCTTTGCCCGTATGCTGTCCGAGGGAGCGCTTGCCAAGGACATCCCCATGCTGTTCACCGCCCCTACCGAAGCGGAAGCGGTCAAACTGTTTGCTAACACATACCTCGCCCTGCGGGTCAGCTATTTCAACGAGCTGGACACCTATGCCGAACTGCGCGGACTCAATACCCGCCAGATCATTGAAGGCATCGGGCTGGATCCCCGCATCGGCAGTCACTATAACAATCCCAGTTTCGGCTACGGCGGCTACTGCCTGCCCAAGGACACCAAGCAACTGCTTGCCAACTATCGGGATGTGCCGGAAAATCTCATCGGCGCCATCGTGGAAGCCAACCGCACCCGCAAGGATTTCATTGCGGACCGTATCCTTCAAAAAGCAGGATATTACGAAGCCTCCGCCGCTTACGACAGCGAAATGGAGAAGAGCGTGGTCATTGGCATTTGGCGGCTTGCCATGAAGACGGGCAGCGATAACTTCCGTCAAAGTTCCATTCAGGGAGTCATGAAGCGAATCAAAGCCAAGGGTGCGAAGGTCATCATTTACGAACCGTCTCTCCCCGACGGCTCCACTTTCTTCGGAAGCGAGGTGATCAACGATCCCGCCCGCTTCAAGTCAGAGAGCCAGATCATCGTCGCCAACCGTTGGGATAGTGCCCTTGCGGATGTGGAAGATAAGGTCTACACCCGCGATCTCTTCGGCAGAGACTGAAGAGGGAAGTACAGGAGAATTATATGAAACAGTTTAACGGAAAAACCATCCTCGTCACCGGCGGCGCGGGGTTTATCGGATACCATCTGATCCGCACCATCCTTGCAGGCGACACCGACGCCAAAATCGTTGCGCTGGACAATCTCAACGATTATTATGATCCCGCCCTCAAAGCCGAGCGGCTCCGTCTGCTGGAAGAGGATGCGGGAAAGTCGAAGGCTACTTTCACCTTTCTGAGAGGCGATGTGGCGAACGCCGATCTGATCCGCTCCGTATTTGCCGACTGCAAGCCGCAGATTGTGGTCAATCTGGCGGCACAGGCAGGTGTGCGCTATTCTATCACCAACCCCGATTCTTACATTCAATCGAATCTGATCGGCTTCTACAATATCCTCGAAGCCTGCCGCCACGCAGAGGGGCTGGAGCATTTGGTCTTCGCTTCCTCGTCGTCGGTTTACGGCTCCAACGAGAAAGTTCCCTACTCCGAAACGGATCAGGTGGATAACCCCGTCTCTCTGTACGCCGCCACCAAAAAATCAGGCGAACTGCTGGCGCATTCCTATGCAAAACTATACGGTATTCCTTCTACGGGATTGCGCTTCTTTACGGTCTACGGACCGCTTGGCAGACCGGATATGGCGTACTTCGGCTTTACCGATAAGATGGTAGCAGGCGAGCCGATCAAGATTTTCAATCACGGAGACCTCTACCGTGATTTCACCTATATTGACGACATTGTTCACGGCGTGCTGAGCGTGATGGCATCGCCCGCCAAGCCCAACGCACAGGGTGTGCCTTACGAGATCTACAATATCGGCAACAATCACCCCGAAAGTCTGATGGAGTTCATTTCCATTCTGGAGCAATGTCTGATGAAAGAAGGCATCATCCAAGAGCCTGCGCAGAAGGAGTATCTCCCCATGCAACCCGGCGACGTTTATCAGACCTATGCCGATACCGCCAAACTGGAGCGGGACTTCGGCTTTAAGCCCTCCACGCCCCTTTCGGAAGGTCTTGCCCGCTTTGCCGCTTGGTACCGCGCTTATTATATGGATCGGGAGAACCTTGCCCAATGAAGGCGGTTCTGATGGCACCTCTGCCCCCACCCGTGGGCGGCATTGCAAGCTGGGCAGACAGCCTCCTGCATAGGGAGTTTCCCGACGGCTGGACACTCCTATCGGTAGACGAGAAGATCCTTGGTCCCCGCGAAGTTTACGGAGACGGTACCCGCTTCCGCTTTTGGGACGAGGTGCGACGCACCTTCGGCATCTGGCGAAATCTGTGGAAGACGCTCTCCGACAGGAATGCGCGGGTGGTTCACGCCAATACCAGTGCCACTGTTCCCGGAATGGTGCGGGAACTGATCAGCGCCGCCATTACCCATCTGCGGGGACGGAAATTCCTCATCGAATACCATTGCACGCTACCAAACGAGATTCGGTCAAAAGGAAAGCATTTCTTTTTTAACCGTCTCTCCCGTGCCGCCGACGGCGTGATCGTACTCAACGCCGCCTCTGAAGCCTATGCGCAGGCGCGGACGAAGAAACCCGTGTATCGGATTCCCAATTTCATCGAATCCGAATATATCGCCAAAGGGCGCACCGCCGCTCCTTGGGTGAAAAAAGCCCTTTATACCGGCGGTGTCGCCGAAATGAAGGGCTGTCTCGACATCATTGAGGCGGCAAAGGACTTCCCCGAGGTCGAGTTCATTCTGATGGGCAGAGTGTCCCCCGAGGTGGAGGCGGCGGAGAAGCCCTCCAACGTCACGCTGACCGGCGTGGTGGAGCGCACCCGCGTGCTGGACGCCCTCATCGAAGCGGATCTCTTCCTCTTCTGCTCCCGAATGTCCAGCGAAGGCTTTTCGGTGTCTTTGACCGAAGCCATGGCGGCAGGACTCCCCTGCATAGTCACAGACTGGGCGGCGAACGCCGATATGGTGGAGGAAAAAGGCGGGATCGTCATCCCCACCTGTGACGTGGAAGCACTGAAGACAGCTCTTGCCGAGCTGATCCAAGACGCGCCCCGCCGTCAGCAGATGTCCGATTTCTGCATTCGAAAGGTGCGGGAAAATTATACCGATACCATCATTCTGAAACAGTACGCCGCCGCTTATACTGCGGCACTTACCCAATAGGAACGTTCTATGAAAATTCTCATCGTATTGCCCCAACTGCGCACAGGCGGAGGGCAAAAACTGGCGCTGGACGAAGCCATCGGACTCATGAGGCTCGGTACAGATGTGACCATTCTCAGCCTGTATCCCCGCGAGGATACCGTTTTCACCCACCTTGCGGAGGATGCGGGCATTTCGCTGATCTTCTTGGAAAAGCAGGCGAAGAAATCGCTGAAACTCTTCGGCGAGGTCAAAAAAGTGGTGAAGGCACTCGCTCCCGACGTGATCCATACCCATCTGATGGCGCTCCCCTACGTCCTGCCTGCCGCCCGCGCCACCCGCGCCCGCTGTTTCCATACGGTGCATAATATAGCCGAGCGGGAAGCCACGGGCATGATGCGCAACTTTGAACGATGGGCATATCGCCACTTGCACTTCACCCCCATTGCCATCTCCCCCTATTGCCGCAAGACGGTTGCGGAGCTTTACCGCATCCCCGAGGAGAAGATTCCCACCGTGGTCAACGGCATCGACACCGCTCGCTTCAAGGTCACGATTCCCTATGCCCATCGCGCCGCATCTCCCTTTACCGTTGTCTCTACGGGACGGATGGAGGAGCAAAAACGGCAGGATCTGATGTTGGATGCCTTTGCGGAGTTTCACAAACAATATCCCGACAGCAGGCTTTGTCTGCTGGGAGACGGTCCACTGCGTCCGATGCTGGAAGCGCAGATCGAATCGCTGGGACTCGGCGATGCCGTGGAACTGCCCGGTATCGTTTCCAACGTAGAGGAATATTTAAGTCGCGCGAACCTGTTCCTCCTGACTTCCGATTTTGAAGGACTTCCGCTCTCCGTACTGGAGGCGATGTCCTGCGGACTTCCTGTTGTGGCTACCAAAGCCGGCGGAACGGTGGATATCGTCCCGCCCGAGACAGGCATCCTCACCGAGATGGGCGACAGGGAAGCCCTCGCCAATGCACTCTGTAAACTTGCAGGCGAGCCGAGCCTGTGTGCGGCAATGTCCGAGGCAGCCGCTACCGAGGCAAAACGCTACGATATTTCCGTTTGTGTCAAAGGCTACGCCGACCTGTTCGGCGTAAACTGAAATTGAGGAGCCACTATGAAACTGTTACTGATCGTTGACGCCTTCCGGGGCGGCGCGGGAAACGTGATGCAGATCCTTGCGGGTCAGCTGTGCAGGCGCGGACACAGCGTGACGCTTCTCCTGCTCAACGGGGCAATTGATGCGCCCAAGCACGATCTTGCAGGAGTGCAGATCATCGAGTACCCGCTGGTGCAAAAGGAGCCTGCCAAGACGCCCATCGGGCGGCTTTTCCGCTATCGTCGGGCGGTCAAACGGCTGATTTCGCAGATCGCACCCGATGCGGTGCTATCCTTTCTTACCGAATACAATTGTTTGACCGCATGGACCGTCGGCGGCAAACTTCCGCTGGTGATCTCCGAGCGCAACAATCCCTTTCAGGAAAAGGCAAAGCCCCAATGGGAGTTTTTGCGCAGGCGTTATTATGGGAAAGCCGACGCGTTGGTGGTACAGTGTAAGGAATTTGCAGACTTCTACCCGCTCCGCGTGCAAAAGAAGATCCGCGTGATCCCCAATCCAATTCTGACGCCCAAGGCCACGGCAGGGGCGCCGCACGGGAATGAAGTGCGGCTGGTGTCCATGGGACGGCTTCATCCCCAAAAGAATTATCCTTGGATGATCGAGGCTCTTTGCCGCATCCATGAGCAAAATCCCGCCTGCAAGTTGTCCATCTACGGTTCGGGCGACGAGGCAGAGTCCCTGCGCGCCCTCATTGCAGAGCGCGGGGCAGGGGAGTTTATCACCCTTGCCGGCAAGACCGACACCCCCCACGCCGTTCTTGCCCGGTCGGACATCTATCTGATGACCTCCGATTACGAGGGCTTTCCCAACGCCCTCAGCGAAGCCATGGCGGTGGGACTCCCCTCGGTCTCCCGCATCTGTCACGAAGGGCTCCGCGATCTGGTGGAGGACGGCGTGAACGGCTATTTGATTGCCCCGGACGATATGGACGGATTTGTACAAAAGGTTTTGACCCTCGCCGCCGAACCGCAGCTCGCCCAAGAGATGGGCGACCGCGCCCGGTCGGTGACGGTTCGCTACGGCGTTTTGGGCATTGCAGACCGATTTGAAGCCGCCCTCTGCCAGGCTGTGGAGGCGCACACCAAGCGCAGAAAGGAACGCACATGAAACTGTACATCGGAGCCGATCTGGTTCCAACTGAAGCAAATCTTGCCGCCTACCGAAGCGGCGATCTGTTTTCCGTTATTGATCCTGCGCTGACGGCACTTCTGCAAACTGCAGATTTCCGTCTGTTCAATCTGGAATGCCCTCTCACCGACGGCGGCACACCCATCGCCAAATGCGGTCCCGCTTTGCGCGCTCCTACCGATGCGGTCAAGGGGCTGAAAGCCTTGGGGGCTGATTTTGTCACCCTTGCCAACAATCACATCTTAGACTACGGCGAAGAGGGACTTGCCGATACCCGTGCAGCCCTTGCGGATGCGGGCATCGCCACCGCAGGTGCGGGCGAAGGGGTCAACCGAAGCGGGATATATCGGTTTATCAAAGACGGTGTTACCTTAGGCATCTATTGCTGTGCCGAACACGAATTTTCGGTGACCGAGCCCCAAATGCCTGGTGCCGTCCCCTTCGATCCCGCAGACAGTCTTGCGGACGTCATCGCGCTGAAGGAGACCTGCGACCGAGTCATCGTCCTCTACCACGGAGGTCGGGAGATGTGGCAATATCCCACGCCCCGGCTGAGAGACCGCTGTCACGCGCTGGTGAAGGCAGGGGCAGATCTGGTGGTCTGTCAGCACAGCCATTGCATCGGATGCGAGGAAGTGGTGGAGGGCAGTACCATCGTCTACGGACAGGGCAATTTCCACTTCGACCTGCCCGACGAGCAGAGCGAGCTGTGGTGTACCGCCCTCCTGCTGGAGGTGAGCGTTACCGCAGACAGCGTTTCGGCAGATCCCATTCCTCTGCGACTCGGGGAGAACCGTCTGTCCCTTGCCGATAACGACGATGCGACCGCCATTTTGGACGGCTGGCAGATGCGCTCTGCATCGCTGGCAGACGGCAGTTATCTGAAGCATTACAATGAAATGCTGCTGGATGTCGCCGACTATTATCTCACCTGTCTGTCCGGAAGCTACTTCTCGGGCTTCATCCCCCGTGCGCTGAACAAAATGACAGGCGGACGGTATATAAAGCGAAAACTCGCCCGAATGTACGACAGAGATGCCCTTCTGCGGCTGATCAATTATATGGAATGCGAGACGCACAGAGAGGTGCTGACCGACATCCTGCGCCGCTCTCTCTAAAACTCCGAAAGGTGACGTTATGCGAAAAGTGATCCTTTGCTCGGATGTGGACTACCCCCGCGGGGGAGCCGCATCCAACTATCTGCAATACTTAGCCCTTGCCTTGCAGTTTGCAGGCTATCGGGTGGAACTGGTGGTCTGGAAGAATCCGGAGTATCTTTCCAAAATCGAGTCCGAGGGCGGCTGGAAAGGGATGCCCCTTCACGATCTGCCTCGCCCGGAATCGAAGAATCGCATTGTCCATCATCTGATGAATGTGCAGTTCTATCCCCACTATCTGCGCAAATCCTTGGCGGCGCTGGATCTGAAAAAAGGCGACGTGGTCTTTGCCTACACCAACAGCGTGGCGATCTTTCGAGTTCTGTTCGGACTGCGGAAGAAGATCGGTATCCGCGTTGCCGCCTGCCCCGTGGAGCATTTTCCAAAAGAGCATTTTACCGAAAAGCAGTACCGCGCTTATCGGGAATACTATGACGGCTGTCTGCCGCAGGTTGATCTGCTTTTTCCCATCAGCAAAGCCATCCGCGACTATCTTGCGCCGGCAGGCAAGCCCATGATGCTCCTGCCGCCCATGGCGGACGTTTCGGAATACGCTCCCTCCCCAAAACCTGTCGGGAAGCGGTCGATCATTTTCCCTGCCAACGGAATGATGAAGGACGCGCTGGGGCAGATGCTGGGCGCGATCATCGACCTGCCTGACTCGCTTAAAGCCAATATGGAATTTCATCTGTGCGGTGTCAAGCCTGCCGTTTTGGAGAGTCTGCTGACTCCTGCCGAGCAAATTGCGCTGACAGATCTCTTGACCGTCCACGGCTGGATGGAGTATGACGGGCTGGTAGACCTCTACCGCTCGATGCATTTTCTCTTTATCGCCAGAGAGGTCAGCCAAATGACCCTCTCCAATTTTCCCAGCAAGGTTCCCGAACTGCTTTGTCACGGCGTGGTCCCTGTGGCTTCCCGCGTGGGCGAATATACCGACGGCTATCTGTGCGACGGCGAGAACGCCATCGTCTTTGACGGCTGTGACCGCGTCGCCTGCCGCGATGCGCTGATTCGCGCCCTGTCTCTGACCGATGCGGAATACGAGGCACTTTCTGCCGGGGCATACGAGACCGCCAAGACCAAATTCGACTACACCGTTTGGGCACCCCGTCTGCGGGAGGCGATCGAATCCACCGACCGCGAGGAGGGGACGAAATGAGCATCTTTTCCCGCGTATTTCTGGCGCTGGCGCGGCGTGATCTGCTGTGCTGGATGCCCACCCGTCCTTATCTGCGCTTCTACTGGCGCGCCAAGATGGGTTATCCGCTGAATCTGGATCATCCCGTCACCTTCAACGAGAAGCTCCAATGGCTTAAACTCTACGACCGCGATCCATCCTATCCCATGCTGGTGGATAAAGCCACCGCCAAAGAGGTGGCAAGGCAGATGCTTGGTGACGATGCCATCATCCCCACCCTCGGTGTGTGGGATCGTGCAGAGGACATTGAGTGGGACAAGCTCCCCAATCGCTTCGTCCTCAAATGCACCCACGATTCGGGAACGGTGATCGTCTGCGAGGACAAGGCAACCTTAGATCGCAAAGCCGCCGTAGAAAAACTCTCTGCAGGGCTTGCCCGTAACTATTACTACCGCACCCGCGAATGGTTTTACAAAGACATACGCCCCCGTGTGATCGCAGAGGCGTATCTGTCCGACGAAAGCCGCACGGACGGCGAACTGTCCGACTATAAGTTCTATTGCTTCGACGGAAAGCCTGTTTTCGTCATGGTCTGTGTCGGAAGAAAGAAGGGACGTCCCTCGTTCTACTACTTCGACAGAGCGTGGAACGCACTCCCCTACGACAGCATTACCAAGGATGCGCCCCCCGAGTCGCTCCCGCCCCGCCCCCAAAATCTGGAGCGGCTGTTTGAGGCAGCAGAGCTACTTGCCATGGAACTTCGTCATGTCCGCGTAGACCTGTATAGCGTGGGCGACCGCATCTACTTCGGCGAGTGGACGCTCTGCTCCGACGGGGGGTACGATCAGGACATCACGGCAGAGGCGAATCGCTATTTCGGCAGTTTACTGCATCTGCCTGAACGAGAGACGGAACGGTAATAAGCAGTGGCGTCCCCGCGTGGTTCCGTCTCTGCTTCTCACAAAAAACGCTGAGGAACATTCGCTCCTCAGCGTTTTTGGGATTCAATTTTCAACCGTCACAGGGTCACGCGCTTACCGCTCTTTCTTTTGCGGAAGATGCTCCGGAATGGCTTGGCCTTCCGATCCGTCGATGCCGATGTTCTCTTGCAGTCTCGTCAGCTCCGCCTCTTTATTCCAGATAAAACTCAGATGCGCTTCGGTGCCGTTTCGGATTCGACGAAGATTCTCCAGATGCTTTCCGAAGATTGCAACTCCTGCAATCAGGATCACCGTGGCGCCGGTCAGATCCCGTTGCATGATCCCATAAACGGTGGGAAAAATCAAAGATGCCGTTATCGGCACGAAGCAGATGTAATCGGTCACAAACGCCACGACGATTTCCATCGCCAACAGCACGAAAAACACCCGCAGATCATACATCAGCACGATCCCGCCCAAACACGCCAGTCCCTTGCCGCCCTTGAATCTCATGTAAAAGGGAAAAATGTGGCCCAGCACGCAGGCGGTGGAGGTTACGGCAAAAGCATAGCGAAAATCGGGGAACAGATGACGGGTCAACCAGATGGCAACGCAGGTCTTAACAATATCCAACAAAGCGCAAAGCGCACCGATCATCTTGCCCATCACGATCAGCGCATTGGATGCTCCTGCGTTGCCGGAGCCCTTTTGACGAATGTCAAAACCTTGAATTTTTCCCAAAAAATAAGCGGGGTTCAATACGCCAACGGCATATCCGATCAAACTGCAATAAAGAAATTCCATTTATAAACATCCTAAAAATTATACCAGTTTATTCGTAGTATACCGTGCTTAGATGAACCAATTATAAATGCAAAATCAACTCCCGTTGATATTTGGTTGAAGGTGAGTTTACGATAAAGCGGTAAGATAAAGAGGATCGTTCGGTTTCCACTTGACAGATTCCGACGATTGCATTAGAATAAATGTATAGCGTTACAAAGGCTCGGAGGAACACGATATGCTGAAAATACTCATCGCGGAGGACGACCGCGAACTGCGAAGACTGTTTGCCCACGTTCTGATCAAAAACGGTTATGTGGTCACGGAAGTTTCCAACGGACAGGAAGCATTGAATGCCTTGGATTACGAATACTTCGATCTGATCATTTCCGATATCATGATGCCGGTAATGGACGGCTACGAATTGGTCAGCAGATTGCGAGAGTCGGGAAGTACCACCCCTATTCTGATGATCACCGCCAAAGATGCGTTTGACGATATGCGGCAGGGATTTCTTTCGGGTACCGACGATTATATGGTCAAGCCCATCAATGTCAATGAAATGGTGCTTCGCGTAGGCGCTCTGCTTCGGCGCGCGCAGATGATCAACGACCGTCGCTTGACTGTGGGGAATACGGTCATGGAATGCGACACGCTGACGGTCACATCCGACGGCATCGGCTCCGTCTTGCCGCAAAAGGAGTTTATGCTTCTGTTCAAAATGGCTTCTTACCCCGGGCGAATCTTTACCCGTCAACAACTGATGGACGAGGTATGGGGATACGACAGCGAAAGCGATACGCACACGGTGGATGTTCACATCGGCAGGCTGCGGGAACGGTTCCGCGAGAGCAAGGATTTCAAGATCATCACCATTCGCGGCGTGGGTTATAAGGTGGTCAAACTATGAAAGCGCGGGAGATATTTCAGGAACTGCGGGGCAAAAAGATCAAATTCAGTCTGCGCTGGCGTATGACCGTTCTGGTAGGCGGCGTTGTGCTGGTCAGTATCGCAATTGCTCTGGCACTTGCTACGTTGCTGGACTGGATCTTCAATCTGTCCGCATATGTCCCGACCGTGCTTCAACTGGCGTTCATCTGTCTTGCCGTGGCGATGGTGGCGATCCTGTTTTTGTCCAAGATCTTCATTGATCCCATCCGCAATCTTCGGGAGGGAATGCAAAAGGTGTCGGACGGCGATTTTTCCACCACTTTGCAAACCAAATCGTCCTCGGTGGAGATTCAGGAGGTCATTGCGGGCTTCAATATGATGACCCAAGAACTCAGTGCCACCGAGATCCTGCAGACCGATTTCGTTTCCAACGTCTCCCACGAGTTCAAGACCCCCATCAACGCCATCGAGGGCTATACCACGCTCCTGCAAAATTGCGATAATCTGAACAACGAACAGCAGGAATACGTGGAGAAAATTCTCTTCAATACCAAGCGACTGTCCACGCTGGTGGGCAATATTCTCCTGCTTTCCAAAATCGAGAATCAGTCCATTCGAACCCATCTGACCGCCTTCTCGCTGGACGAGCAGATCCGTCAAGCCATCGTGGCGCTGGAATCGGAGTGGGAGAAAAAGGAAGTCGAACTGGACGTAGACCTGGAGACTGTTGAGTATACCGGTAATGAAAACCTGCTCTATCATGTTTGGAGCAATCTGATCGGAAATGCCATCAAATTCGGTCCGCAAGGAGGGATCGTCGCGATCCGCCTGAACACAGAAGGCGATAGGGTACTGTTTACCGTAGAAGACAACGGACCGGGACTTTCTCCCGAGGCTGAAAAGCACATTTTCGACAAATTTTATCAAGCGGACAGTTCCCATAAACAGGAGGGAAACGGTCTGGGACTTGCGCTGGTGAGACGGATTCTGCTCATCAGCGGCGGTACCGTCCGCGCCGAAAACCGCGCGGAGGGCGGATGCCGTTTCACCGTCACTCTGCCGCTGTCTGCTTCCTGAGCCTGACCAAAAACCGATAAAGCTCTTTCTCAAAGCGCGTCGCTTTGCGAGAGGGCTTTTTTCTGCTCATCCGCCAATTTATTATCAACAATCGTTGATGTTGAATTGAACTTCAGTTGTAAATTATTTTGTAGAATACTGTTGAAAATACGGGAAAGAAGGGATCGTATTGTTCATTCTGTACATTTTGACAGCCATCTTAGCCATTCTTGTGGCGTTCATCCTGTTTCTGATCATATGCAGTCTTTTGGTAAACCCAAGCAGGGAGTATGCGCACCATAGTTCATTTTACCGTGCACTTTTGAATTTCTGCACGGCATGCTCAATCAAACTTCTGCGCATCAAGATCCATGTCAGCGGGATAGAGAAGATTCCCGGGGATACCCGTCCGTTGTTTGTCAGCAATCATTTGTCCAATTTTGATCCCATCCTATCGTGGTACGTTTTTCGGAAATGGAAGCCCGCTTATATTTCCAAAGCAGAGAATTTCAAAGTACCCGTTTTCGGCAGATTGATCCGCAAATGCTGTTTTCTTTCCATTGATCGGGAGAATCCCAAAAACGCAATTCTGACCATCCGCAAGGCGGTTTATCTGCTGCAAAACGGTGAAGTATCGGTAGGCATCTATCCGGAAGGAACCCGAAGCCGAACGGGCGAATTGTTGCCCTTTCACAGCGGCGTTTTCAAGATTGCCGAGCAAGCGGCGGCTCCCATCGTGATCTTCTCGGTAAAAGGCACCGAATCCATTCATCAGAATTACCCTTTGAAAAGCTCCCACGTATATTTGGACGTGCTGGAAGTGATCCCTGCCGCAGAAGTCAGCACCGCCAAAAGTGCAGAGCTTAGTGAGCGCTCTCGAGCAATTCTTACGAGAACCGTCCCAACGAAAGAATAACCTTAGGAGGAAAATAGAATGGCTATTACCTACATCCTGTTTAATCCCAAAGCCGGACGAGACAACGACGGCGAGATCCGCCGTTTGGAACATGAGCAGGTCGGCGAATGGAAATCCATAGACCTTACCAAAGTCAGCGATTATCGCGCATTTTTGGGCGGACTTACCTCGGCAGACTGCCTGATTCTGTGCGGCGGCGACGGAACTTTGAATCGTTTCGTCAACGCTACCGACAAAATCGATTGCCCCTGCGAGATCTTTTACTGCCCCATGGGAACGGGCAATGATTTTGCGTTAGAGCTGGGTTATCAAAAAGGATGTGCGCCGATTCCCGTTACCGACTATCTGAAGGATCTGCCTACGGTTTCGGTAAACGGAAAGCAGTATCGTTTTCTCAACGGAGTCGGTTACGGCATCGACGGTTATTGTTGCGAGGTGGGAGATCGCCTGAAGGAAACCTCCGATAAGCCGATCAATTATACTGCTATCGCAGTCAAAGGACTGCTCTTTCACTACAAACCCACCACCGCAAAAGTCACGGTGGACGGTGTCAGTCATACCTACCAAAAGGTTTGGCTGGCGCCCACGATGAACGGACGATTCTACGGTGGTGGCATGATTCCGTGTCCGATGCAAAATCGCAATGATCCTGCGCGAATGATCTCGGTGATGATCTATCACGGAGTCGGAAAATTGCGTGGGCTGATGGTCTTCCCCTCCATCTTCAAAGGCGAACACGTGAATCACACCGATATGGTAGAGGTACTGCAAGGACATGAGATCACCGTGGAGTTCGACCGTCCCACGCCGCTCCAGATCGACGGTGAGACGATCCTCGGTGTTACCTCCTACACAGCCACCTCGCCCGTTAGAGCGAAGAATCAAGTGCAGTCAGAACTCTCGGTCTGAGCCGACGAAGAATCTGATAAAAAATAACCGCAGAGGAACAAAAGCCTCTACGGTTTTTCTGTTGCGGTCTCTCGGGTGGGGAGTGGAGGGGGAGTAATTGGCAAAGATAAATCGGAATTTATCATATTCCATCACTCCCAAACAAAAGTGAATCTCTGCACGATCCGCATCATTCGCCCCGCTTTTTTGCGCACCAACTGCAGACGGTATAGCCCTCTGCCAGCAACTGATCCTCGTGTTCTACCGAGGCGGTGGCGCGGTTCTGATCCTTGATTTTGGCGGCATAGGAGCAGAAATCGTAATAATGGATCTTTTTCGTGGATTTACTCAGAATCAGTTCGGTGACTTCCGGCATTGGTGCCTCTGTCGTAGCAGCAGTCCCGGTAGTCGTTTCAGCGGGCGAACCGCTCTCATCAGTCGTCGCAGCGGTAGGTGTGGTGGTCGGCACCGTTCGATAAGTCTCGATCGTCTTGACCGTCAACTCGTAAGGTGAGCTGATGAGGATCTCTTCGGTAGCCCCAAAATAACTGCAGGAGGTCAGTAGCAGGCACAGGGCGACCAATAACAAGCATTTCATCATCATTCCTCCGTTTCTATATTAACATTATAACACAAATTGCATAAAAATGCAATACATAAACTGCAATCTGATGACGGATAGTATGATTTTGCAAAAATTTTGACAAAAATTTCGGAAAAGACTTTACTTTTGGGTATGGATGATGTATAATAAAATACGTAGTGACGTATCACTTGCAGCAGTCGGGGACGGGTAGCCGTGTCCGCGCTTTTGCGAGTCAAAATTCTATGTACACTATGGAGGATTACAATGTTAACTGCGATTGTGGGTATCAACTGGGGTGACGAAGGCAAGGGTCGTATGGTAGACCTTCTGTCTGAGGAACAGGACATCGTCTGCCGCTATCAGGGCGGTAACAACGCCGGTCACACGGTTGTGAACCATTTGGGTAAATTCATTCTGAATCTGCTTCCTTCGGGCATTCTCCGCCCCGAGGTAGTCAACGTGATGGGCAACGGTATGGTGATCGACATCGAACATCTGGTTGGCGAGATCGGCAGACTGACCGAAAAGGGCGTTCAAATCACTCCCGAAAATCTGAAGATCAGCGACAAGGCAATCATCTGCCCTCCCTACGACGTTTATCTGGACAAACTGGAAGAGCGCCGTCTGGCTGACAAGAAGTTCGGTTCCACCAATCGCGGTATCGCACCCGTATACGGTGATAAATACATGAAGAAGGGCATCCGTATGGGAGACCTTCTGCATCCCGAGTATCTGAAAGAACGGCTGGAGTCCATTCTCGATTGGAAACTCCTGACGTTGGAAAAGGTCTACGATTACCGTTCCTTCAACAATGAGGACGGCACTCCCGTGTTCGAGGAGATCACCTTCGATTCTATGATGGCATGGTTTACCAAGTACGGCCAAGTGCTGAAGCCCTTCATCTGTGACACCTGCAAGTTCCTTGGCAATGCGGCTAAGGAAGGCAAACGCATTATGTTCGAGGCACAGCTCGGCGCACTCCGTGATATCGACTTCGGTATCTACCCCTATACCTCTTCTTCCAACGTAATTTCCGCGTACGCACCCGTTGGCGCAGGCATCCCCAACTACAAGATCGACCGCACAATCGGTATCATGAAGGCATACTCCACCTGCGTAGGCGAAGGCCCCTTCACCGCTGAAATGTTTGGCGATGAGGCAGAGGAACTCCGCCGGGCAGGCGGCGAATACGGTGCCGCAACCGGACGTCCCCGCAGAGTGGGAGGCTTTGACGTAGTGGCATCCAAGTACGGTGTCTTCGCGCAGGGGGCTGACGATGTTGCACTCACCAAGCTGGACATCCTCTCCTATTGCAAGAAGATCCCCGTTTGCGTTGCATACGAAGTAGACGGTGAAAAAGTATACGATTTCCCCACCGGCGAAGCGCTCAACAAGGCAAAGCCCGTTTACGAGTATCTCCCCGGCTGGAACTGCGACATCTCCGGTTGCCGCACCGTAGCCGATCTGCCTAAGGAAGCATACGATTACATTAAGTACATCGAAAAGGCTGTTGGCACCAAGATATCCTACGTATCGGTCGGTGCAGACAGAGAAGCGTACATCGAAATGGACTGATCAATATAGATGAAAACAGGAGAGAACGTGTGTCTCTCCTGTTTTTGTATGCGATTTCTGTATTTGCCGGCTTTGATCAACTTTTTGGGGTTGTTCATGAACCTTTTTTCAAAAAGATCCCTGAATTAAATTGATTTACTTCACCGATTCTACGAACTTCATAAATGCCGCTCTGCCTTCGGCATCACACTTGTACACGCCTGCGTCCTCCAGCACACGGACGAATACTTTGCCGATCTCTTCCTTGAGCACGTCCATCGCCGCATCGGTCGTCACCTCGGGACGGCGGGACTTGATCTCGTTTGCCCATACGGCGTGCTTGGCGGTGTCCTCGTTGGATGCGGGATCTTCGCCTCTTTGAAGCATTCCTGCCAGCAGTTCTATCTCGGTCTTCAAACGGGCGGGAAGAACCGCCAGACCCATGACCTCGATCAGTCCGATGTTCTCTTTCTTGATGTGGTGCAGTTCGGCGTGAGGATGGTAAACCCCTAAAGGATGCTCCCGGGTGGTGATATTGTTGCGCAGTACCAGATCCAGTTGGAATCTTCCTTCTGCCATCCGTGCGATGGGCGTGATGGTATTGTGGGGAACGCCTTCTGTCTCGGCGAAGATGAAGGCGTCGGGATCGCTGTAACCTCTCCATGCGGCGAGAATCCTGTCGGCAAGTTCAACCATGCGATCCTTGTTATCGCCGGTCAGACGGATGGTCGCCATAGGCCACTTCACGATGCCTGCGTCGATGTCCTCAAATCCCGCAAAGGAAACGGGGATCTCGATGGGTGCCTTCGCCATTGCGAAGGTGTAATGACCGCCCTGAAAATGGTCATGGGACAGAATGGATCCGCCCACAATGGGAAGATCTGCATTCGAGCCCAGGAAATAGTGAGGAAACTGCTCTACGAAGGATAGCAGACGGGCGAAAGTCTGACGGGAGATCTTCATGGGGGTGTGCTGTGCGTTCAGCACGATGCAATGCTCGTTATAGTAAACATAAGGCGAATACTGGAACCGCCAAGCCTCGTCGCAGAGAGTCAGAGGGATAATGCGGTGATTCTGACGGGCAGGGAAGTCGGCTCTGCCTGCGTATCCTTCCGATTCGATGCAAAGATTGCACTTGGGGTAGCCCGAAGGTTTCGCCAGCTTTGCGGCAGCGATAGCCTTGGGGTCTTTTTCGGGCTTGGAGAGATTGATGGTAATGTCGATCTCGCCGTATGCAGAGGGGATCACCCATTTCATATCGCGGGCAATACGATCTACGCGGATGTAGTTGGACGCTTTGCTGAAGTGGTAGAACCAGTCGGTGGCTTCTTTGGGATCGCGCTCACGGAGCATTGCAAAGGCGGCGTTGACCACGGAGGGGCGGGGGAGCAGACAGTCCATCAGCGCAGTATCGAATTGATCGCGATACACAGGGCTGTCGGTGATCAGTCCGCGGACGGCGGCATCGTTTACCAGAATCTCCAGAATCTCGGGCAGAGTAAGCTCTCCCGCGTCGGGATCTGCAGGCTCCAAACCGTCCTTTTGTAATAGCGCAAGAATCCGATTCTGCGAGTAAATGCGGTCTTCTTCAGATAACAGTCCCTTTTCAATTCCGTAAGAAATCAGTTTATGTACGGCAGTATCGATCATAAATACCTCCCAAGTTTCGTTACCCCGAAATATATTTATATTTTCTACTGATATTGTACAAAAAATACTTGCATTTTTCCATGTAAAATGGTATAATTATTTGGAAAATAGATTAAATTTGCAAAATCGTACAAATTAGACGATATTCCATTTTGAAAAGGAGCGCGTCATGATAGATTCGTTGGACGTAATGTTTATTCTGAAAGAACTTCATAAGATCTCCGGCTTCCGAATTTCCGTCCACGACACGGAATACAGAGAGATCGCCGCCTATCCCGAAGCCCTTTCTCCCTTCTGCGCGTATATCCGACAAAGCAATCGATGCAATGCCATCTGTAAAGAAGCCGATAAAATCGCTTTCGATACGGTCAATAAAACGGGCGATGTGTACATCTACCGTTGCAAATTCGGTCTGTGGGAAGCGGTCAGCCCGCTGTACCACTTCGGCGTTTTGGCAGGCTATCTGATGATGGGACAGGTTATCGACCAGACCGAAGAAAACCGCAATCTGGTCACCGTCCGCACCAAACCTTTCTTTGAAAACAGAGTGATGCTGGAGAGAAAGATCGATCAGATTCCTGCGGTGGCAATGGATATGATCGAGTCCTACGTCAATATTATGACAGTCTGTTCGGAATACATTACCTATTCCAATAAACTCCGTCTTCCCGAGCGCGACCTTGCCGAACTGACGATGAAATACATCCATCGCAACTTCGGCCAGCGGCTGACCATCAAGGAGCTGTGTGTTTATTTCCATTGTTCCAAATCCACGCTGATCAATTCCTTCGAACAGCGGTATCACATATCGGTGAACAAATACATCACCAAATACCGTCTGGAGCAAGCGATGCTCCTGCTTGCCAAGAGCAACGCAACCATCTGTGACATCGCTCTGCGTTGCGGCTTCTCCGATCAAGGCTACTTTTCAAAAGTATTTCAAAAAGAAATGGGAACAACTCCCTCCGCATACAGACTGTCTGCAGATGAGGGATTTCAGAAACTGTCGGCAGATCTGCTGATCGCTCAATCAAAGGAGAACTAAAGATGAACCAATTCTACATCCAAGCTAATCACGGCAAACTGATGCCGTCCGCATTCTATCAGCTTCCCGCAGGAGCCGTGCGCCCTGAGGGATTTCTTCGCCATCAACTCACGCTCCTCTCCGAAGGGCTGACCGGAGAGATGGAACTGTTTCCCGATTACCGTCCCGAGTCCAGTGAATGGAGAGGCGGCGTCGGTGAAAACTGGGAGCGCGGTCCCTATTATCTGCGGGGACTCGTTGCGCTCGCCTATGTACTGGATGATGAAAAACTGAAATTCAAAGCCCAAAACTGGATCGAATCCATCCTCTCATCTGCACGCGAAGAAGGAATGTTCGGTCCCCGCTCCAATGAAGATTGGTGGTCACGGATGCCCGTATTGATGGCACTTCGGGACTATTACGAAGCCAAACTGGCGCGCGGTGAAGAGGATTCCCGCATCCTTCCGTTTATGGAAAATTACTTCCGCGGACAGTTAAAACTCCTGCCGAGCCGTCCGCTGGAATCTTGGGCGCACGCCCGGGGCGGTGATAACATCGACAGCGTATTGTGGCTGTATCAGAAACTGTACGATCCCTCACACCCCGATCAGACCGATTGGCTCATCGAACTTGCGGGGCTACTGGAATCGCAAACACAGGACTGGGTGACGATTATGCAGGAGACCACTGTCCGCGAACACGTGGTCAACACCAGCCAAGCCATGAAAACACCTCCTCTGCTTTGGCAGATCAGTGGGGATGAGCGGGCAAGAACCGCTCTGCAAAAGGGACTCTCTCATATTGCCATTGACCACGGACGGATCGACGAACTGCCAAACTCCGACGAGGCGGCACGGGACAATTTCTCCCATCGCGGCTCGGAACTGTGCGGCATCGTAGAGGGAATGCTCTCCTCCGAAATTGCCATCCGAATCTTGGGCGATCCCACGCTCTGCGATCATCTGGAAACCCTTGCTTACAACGCGCTCCCCTCCGGCTATTCCTACGATTATCTGGGACACGTTTATTATATTCTGCAAAATCAAGTCCTTGCCACCAACGGCTACCACGGCTTTGACTGCGATCACGGCGATTCTTCTGCCTTCGGCGCGCCCTGCGGATTTGACTGTTGCTTTTCCAACCATCACATGGGTTGGCCCAAGTTCGTCCAATCCATGTGGATGGCAACGCCCGACGGCGGTCTTGCAACCATCGCCTACGGTCCTTGTAAGGTGACCGCAACCGTTGCGGACGGCAAGACCGCATCGTTCGAGATGACCACCGATTATCCCTTCCGCGAACAGGTGACCCTTACCTATACAGGAGAGTCCGCCTCCTTTCCGCTACTATTGCGGACACCCGGCTGGAGTACCGAGACGAAAATTACCGTCTGCGACGGGGAGAGCGAACTGCATCCTACCGCAGGCACTTTCACAACCGTCTCCCGCCGTTGGAAGAGCGGTGACACGGTAACGCTCCGCTTTACTGCCAAGGTCAAACTGTCCCCGTGGTACAACCGTTCCGTAGGCGTGCAGCGCGGCGCGCTGATTTACAGTTACCCCATAGGGGAGAGTTGGCGCACGCCCTCGGACAATGCCTGCCGCGAACTGAAGGTTCCCGCGCTGGGCAAGACCCACAACAGAGAAGTGCTTCCCACTACCGCTTGGAATATGAGCATTCTCCCCTCCGAGAGCGAATTTTCCGTGACCGAAGCGCCCGTGACCGATCATCCCTTTACTCCCGATTGCGCTCCGCTCCGTCTTTCGGTGCGGATGAAGAAGCGCCCCGATTGGCGGCTGGTGGGGAATGTTCCCGCACCTCAGCCCTGCGGATGTTGTACGGAACAAACAGTGGATGCAAGCCTGATCCCCTACGGCTCTACCCGACTGAAATTGACACACATTCCCTCGTCCGATCCAATGGACGGGACGATTACGATGACTCCCACTTTTGAAGAAAACGCTTCTGTTTTCCATCGGATTGTCATTCCCAACGCCACCGCGTACGAACTCACTGTCTCGGGAACGGCGGGAGCGTCCGCAATGCTATACATCAACGACCAGCAGGCTGGTTTGGTGCGACTGAACGCGAATGGAGTTTATACCCGCGTGATTGCCGCCGATCCGGTCTCTGCCGATCCCTTCCGCTTTGCGTCCGAACAGTATAACACCATCCGTCTGGAGGGTGCAACTGTAAATGCCCTCACGATTCGTCCCATCGGAACGCCGATCCTTTCCGCCACCCTGTCCCGCGCCCAAAGTGCCGTCAAGGTCACCACCAATGCCGATCTGCGGCAGGGTGCGATATTCGGCGAATTGCTGGATGCAGACGGAATCGTTCTTCTGACCGTCCACGGCTTGCAAAAGCAAACCCGCCTGCCGCTTCTTTACCCGAAAGAAGCAGTCGCGCTTCGTATCTCTCAGCAATCGGGCGAGAAGCTGCTTCGCGCAGAGCCGCTCTGCTTGCCTACACCTGCAAAATCGCCCTCCCTTGCCGATTTTGAGATCACTACCGATACCGCCGCCGAGATCGTTCGCATCCGCTTCCCCCGCATCGAGGGTGCCGATCGCTATCTGATCGCTTGGGGAAGAGGGAATACCGTCACCGAATGGCAGGCAAATGTCCGCTTCAATCCCTACAAGGGAAGCGGATGCTTCGAGGCAGATACAACCGCCTTTTCCGTACCGAGTGGCGGAGAAATCACCCTTCGCCTATACGCCCTGAGAGAGGGAAAGCCCATCGCGGTATCGCAAGATGTGACCGTCGATTGCCCCGCGGGAGCGTAAAGCTATGGATCTTTCGCTCATCGAACGCCCGCTCCTTCGTTGGTACGCTGAAAATGCCCGGGATCTGCCTTGGCGGCATACACGCGATCCCTATCGGATCTGGGTGTCTGAGATCATGCTCCAGCAGACCCGCGTGGAGGCGGTAAAGCCCTATTACGCCCGCTTTTTGAATGCCCTCCCTGACGTCTTTGCGCTGGCAAACGCGCCTGAGGAGCAACTTCTGAAGCTCTGGGAAGGGCTTGGCTACTACTCCCGCGTGCGGAATATGCAGAAAGCCGCGCGCCTCGTGGCAGAGCTTTACGACGGTCAATTTCCCGCCGATCCCGCGAAACTGAGAAAACTCACGGGAATCGGCGAGTATACTGCGGGCGCCATCGCTTCGATCGCGTTCGGCATCCCCACTCCCGCCGTAGACGGAAACGTTATGCGCGTAGTGGCAAGACTGACAGGGGATCGCCGCGATATTTTCGATCCCACGCTGAAAAAAGAATACGGTAAAATGCTGACTCCACACATTTCCAAGACCGATCCCTCCTCCTATAATCAAGGACTGATTGAACTGGGTGCCACCGTTTGCCTTCCCAAGGGAAGCGCGCTTTGTTCCACCTGTCCCCTGTGTGAATATTGCACGGCTTACCGTAAGCAAACGGTTGACACGATTCCTGCGCCCAAACGGCAGAAGCCCCGCAAGATCGACCTACGCACGATCCTGATTATCCAAAGCGACAGGGAAGTGCTGGTGGAAAAGCGACCCGATAAAGGACTATTGGCAGGACTTTGGCAACTCCCCTCGCTGGATGGTCACCGCACCGAAGACGAGGTGCTTGCAAACGCCCGCTCTCTGGGGTTGGATGTAATCCGCATCGAAGCCCTCCCGCCCGCCAAGCATATCTTCACCCATATCGAATGGCAGATGATCGGCTACCGACTCACGCTCTCCGCTCTGTCGGACATCCCCGCAGGGACGGTCTCGGCGAGCCTTGAGCGGCTGGAGGCTGATTTTCCGCTTCCCTCGGCATTTGCCGCCTATCTTCCGTATTTGAAGAAGAAAAAAGCAAAACAATAATTGACAATTTGCCCCACAAGTGCTATAATGAGGACAGTTATATTTCTGCGGCGTGGATCGTCACGCCGACAAGTTTCATGGAGGCAACTATGAAAAAACTTCGTGTAGGCTTTATCGGAACCGGCGGGATCGCCAACGCTCATATGCGCGCTTATCTGAAGATTCCCGAAGTGGAGATTGTAGGCGGTGCCGATATCATCCCCGGCAAGGCGCGGGAATTTCTCGACCGCTACGAACTGACTGATGCCAAGGATTTCACTTCTGCCGCTGAACTGCTCAAAATGAATCTGGATGCCGTCAGTGTCTGCACATATAACTCCACCCACGCGGAATGTACCGTTGCCGCGCTGGAAGCGGGCGTTCACGTGCTATGCGAAAAGCCTATGAGCGTTACCCTTGCCGATGCTGTTGCGATGTGCCGCGCAGAGAAGAAGAGCGGCAAGATCCTCACCATAGGCTTTCAGCCCCGCTACGACGAAAACTCCCGCCACATCAAGCAGCTGGTGCAGTCGGGACTGCTGGGGGACGTTTACTACGTTCAGTCGGGTGGTGGCAGGCGCCGCGGCATCCCCGGTTCAACCTTCATTGATAAAGACAAAGCGGGGGTCGGCGCGCTGGCTGACATCGGTTGTTACGCGCTGGACTTCGGTCTGAACACTATCGGCTATCCGAAGCCGTTGACTGTTTCCGCGGTGGCATACGATTATTTCGGTAAAAATCCCAAGTATTACGGCGAATCCGAGCGTTTCAGCGTAGACGATTTTTCTGCCGCATTCATCCGTCTGGAGGGCGACATTACCTTCGACTTCCGTATGTCTTGGGCGATGCATATGGACACCTGCGGAGACTTCATCTTCCTTGGTAAAAACGCCGGTCTGAAGGTGCGCCAGCCTCACTTTGAACTTTGGGGCGGCGCTTGGGACGGTCCCATCGGCGAAATTACGCTGATGCACGACGACGAAAACGGCACGCCCACCTCTTCCAAAGTCGACATCATTCCTCAGGAAAAGTCCGATCTGTTCTACAAAAAAGTCCGTTCCTTCGTGGACGCCGTGCTAAATGGAACCGAAGCCCCCGTGCCCACCTCACAGATTCTCTATAACCAAGCGATTATTGACGGCATCATCCGCTCCTCCGAGCTGGGCAGAGAAGTCGAGATCGTTATCCCCGAAATTTAAGTCATGGCAATCTTAGCGCTTGATCAGGGAACCACCTCCTCCCGCGCGATCCTGTTCGACCGCGCCTTTCGTCCGCTGGGACAGAAAAACGTCGCGCTGACCCAGCACTATCCCAAGGGAGGCTGGGTGGAGCATGATGCAGAAGAGATCTTCCACTCCCAAATGCTGGCAGCAGGGGCTTTGCTTGCACAGGCGGACGAGCCTGTCGACTGTATAGGGATCACCAATCAGCGGGAGACCACGATCCTGTGGAACGCCGAAACCGGAAAGCCCATCGCACCTGCCATCGTTTGGCAGTGCAGGCGCACCGCACCCCAGTGCGAGGCTCTGATTGCAAATGGGTTAGAGCGAACGGTCAAGCAGGTCACTGGCCTGCCCATCGACGCTTATTTTTCCGGCACCAAGATCGCGTGGCTGCTCTCGAATACACCAAAAGCACGCGCGCTGGCGGATGAAGGGAAACTTCTGTTCGGTACGGTGGAGTGCTGGCTGATCTGGAAACTCACCGGCAATCACGTCACCGATGTGACCAACGCCTCCCGCACCATGCTGATGAATCTGACCACGTTGGAGTGGGATGCCGATCTCTGTGGACGGCTGGGCGTTCCCATGAGCATTCTCCCGCAGATCGTAGACAATGCGGGTGCGCTCGGCACCGTCCGAGAGGATTCCGATATTCCGCCCGCTCTATGGGGGAAGCCCATCACTGCATCTGCAGGCGATCAACAAGCCGCACTCTTCGGACAGACCTGCTTTTCCTTGGGCGACACCAAAAATACATACGGAACCGGCTGTTTTGCGCTGATGAACATCGGTCACCGCCCCATTTTTGATGAGAAACTGATCACCACTGTCGGCTGGAAGATCGGTGACGATATCACCTACGCGCTGGAAGGGAGCGTATTCAACGCTGGTTCCGCCATCCAATGGCTTCGGGACGAGCTGAAGCTCATCTCTTCCGCGCCCGAATGCGATCAGCTGGCGGAGCAGGTGGAAAACAGCGGCGGCGTGATTTTCGTTCCCGCATTTACGGGGCTGGGCGCGCCCCACTGGGATATGTATGCCCGCGGTGCGCTCCTCGGAGTGACTCGCGGCTCCAACCGATGTCACATTTGTCGCGCCGTACTGGAGGGCATCGCTTACCAGTCTGCCGAACTGATTGCCGCCATGCAAACGGCATCGGGCATTCCCATTCACTCGTTGAAGGTGGACGGCGGCGCATCGGTCAGCACGCCCATGATGCAGTTCCAAGCCGATCTTCTGAATATCACGGTGGATCGTCCTGCCGTCATTGAGTCTACCGCGCTGGGCGCCGCTATGCTGGCGGCGATCGGTGCGGGACTTAGCACGCAGGAGGAACTGGCAAAAGTGCGTGTATCCGACCACCGTTTTACCCCATGCCCCGGCGCATCGGTTCCCGAGGGCTACGCCCGCTGGAGAGCCGCCATCCGCGCTGTCCAAGCGTTTGAAACCTCTACCTAAGCATTTTTGAAAGGCAACCAAACATGAAAGTAATTGATATCATCAAAGCAGACAAACCTGCCCTGTCGTTTGAGGTGTTTCCGCCCAAAACTACTGACACCTTTGATTCGGTGAAGCACGCAACGGAGGAGATCGCCAAGATCGATCCCGCTTACATGAGCGTAACCTTCGGCGCAGGCGGTTCCAATGCAGGTTTTGCCGTTGACGTGGCTGGAAATCTCCAAAAAAACTACGGAGTGACCACAGTTGGTCACCTCACCTGCATCGGTGCGGATCGTGCTACTGTTACCGACCGTCTGAATCAGATGCAGGCAAACGGGATCGAAAACATTCTGGCGCTTCGGGGCGACAGACCGAAAGATTGGCCTGCCGACCGTCCGATTTACGTAGATTTTGAACACGCCAGCGATTTGGTGAAGTTCATCAAAGCCCACGGTGATTTTTGCGTGGGCGGTGCTTGCTATCCCGAAGGACATCCGGAAGCACAGACGCAACGGCAGGATATCGCCAATTTGAAGCTGAAGGTTGACGCGGGCTGTGAATTTCTCACCACCCAAATGTTTTTCGACAACAACATCCTCTACAATTTCATTTACAAACTCCGTGAGGCGGGCATTACCGTTCCCATCGTGGCAGGCATTATGCCGGTGACCAATCCCAAATCCATCGCGCGCATCTGTGCGCTGTCGGGATCTCTGCTTCCCAAACGTTTCATTCAGATCGTTGATCGCTTCGGTGATAATCCCGATGCCATGAAACAAGCGGGCATTGCCTACGCAACCGACCAGATCATCGACCTGTATGCCAACGGCATCAACGCAGTTCACGTTTATTCCATGAACAAACCCGATGTTGCCTCCGCGATCCGGCAGAATCTCTCCCAGATCGTCCAATGACAGAACTTCACCGCTATACCGCTTCGGTAGGGCAGATCGACCGCCGAGAGGTATATCGCTATTTAGGTTGCGGAAGGGAACTTCCCGATTCCCGCACGGTCGATCTGGTGGATGTGCTCTGCAAACAGGTGGAAGCACTTCCGATGGAGGCGGTCTGGAGCCGCGTTCCGCTGTCTGAGGGTTACGATTTCGGTCTCGGACCGGCAGGGCGTTCGCTGACTGCCAATCTTCAAGGTTGCGGGGAGACCTTTCTGATCGCTGCAACGATGGGACTTGCTGCCGACCGTCTGATCCGTCGGGAGGAAGCACTTTCCGAAGCCCGCGGTGTCATCGCAGATGCCGTTGCTTCGGCAGGAATTGAGGCGGGATGTAACCGTCTCTGCGCGCATCTGTCTGAAGTCGCAGGGAAGGGGAAGTTCCTTCGTCCCCGCTTTTCCCCGGGCTACGGCGATTTTCCCATTACCGCCGAGCAGCCTCTTCTCGATCTGCTGTCCGCCCAAAAATTGCTGGGGCTGACCCTAACCGACTCGCTTTTGATGCTTCCAACCAAATCGGTCAGCGCAATCGTGGGTATTTCTCCCACACCCAACCGTTGCAGACGCGGCTGTGACGGTTGTGAGAGTCTCGATTGCCCCTATCGAATCTAATAAACAAGGAATAATATATGACTATTCGCAAGCAACTGCAAAACGGTTTTCTTTTCTACGACGGAGGCATGGGTTCCATGCTTCAATCCGCGGGACTTCCCGCAGGTGAACTGCCCGAACGCTGGAATCTGACTCACCCCAATGTGATTACCGACATCCACAAGGCTTATTTTACGGCAGGAGCAGACATCGCCTGCACCAATACCTTTGGTGCCAATCTGCTGAAATTCCCCGCAGAAGGCGAATACTCGCTCTCTGCAGTGATTGAGGGCGCCATTCGCTGTGCCAAAGCGGCGAGGGCGCAATGCGCCCATTTGGGGCGTCCCCTCTATATTGCGCTGGATGTGGGTCCCTGCGGAAAACTGCTGAAACCCTTCGGCACGCTGGAGTTTGAAGACGCCGTCACGCTGTTCAAGCAGACCATCGAAATCGGTGTCTGTGCGGGCGTGGATCTGATCGCCATTGAAACCATGAACGACTCTTACGAGACAAAAGCGGCGGTTCTTGCCGCCAAAGAGGTCTGTGAGCTGCCCATCTTCGTTACCAATGTGTACGATCAGTCTGCCAAACTGATGACAGGTGCCTCCCCCGAGGCGATGGTTGCACTCTTGGAAGGACTTTCGGTAGATGCCATCGGAATGAACTGCTCCCTCGGTCCCAAGCAGATGGAGCAAATCTTCCCCCGTCTGGCAGATGCCGCATCGCTCCCGCTGATCGTGGTTCCCAATGCAGGACTCCCAAGACTGGTAGGTGATCGCACCGTCTACGATGTCACTCCCGACGATTTTGCAGAGACGATGGTTACCCTTGCCAAAGCAGGCGCACGGGTGTTGGGCGGTTGCTGTGGCACCACCCCTGCCCACATCGCGAAACTGCGGGAGAAGATCGCAGACCTGACCCCCGTTCCGCTGACCGACAAACACCGCACTGTTATTTCTTCGGGAACCCATGCCCTTACCTTTGACGGCGATCCCCGCCTCATCGGCGAGCGTATCAATCCTACGGGGAAATCCAAACTCAAAGCCGCCCTGCGGGAAAAGGATCTCTCCTACATTTTGCGGGAAGCGGCAGGACAGCAGGAAGCGGGCGCACAGGCGCTGGATATCAATGTAGGTCTTCCCGAAATCGACGAGCCTGAGATGATGGCGGCTGTGGTCACCGAAGTGCAGGGGATCTGCGATCTGCCTTTGCAGATCGACACCTCCGATCCCATCGCCATGGAGCGCGGACTGCGCCTTTGTAACGGTCAGCCGCTGGTCAATTCGGTAAACGGCAAATCGGCGGTCATGGAAGCCATCTTCCCGCTGGTACAGAAATACGGCGGCGTGGTCATCGGTCTTACGTTGGACGAGGACGGCATCCCCGCCACCGCAGACGGACGGGTAGCCATCGCTCACCGTATTCTGGAGACCGCCGCCCGCTACGGTGTTCCTGCGCATCGGATCATCATTGACCCGCTTGCGCTCACCATTTCCGCTGATCAATCTGCCGCGCTGGTGACGCTGGATGTGATCCGTCGACTCCACGCAGAAGGTGTGCGCACCTCTCTCGGGCTATCCAACGTTTCCTTCGGTCTGCCCAGTCGGGAAGCCATCAATTCCACCTTCTTCGCCATCGCACTGGAGAACGGACTTTCCGCCGCCATTATGAACCCTTATTCTGCGGCGATGATGAACACCTACTACGCCTACCGCGCCCTCCACGGATTGGATGCCGGTTGTATGGAGTTTATCGAAAAGTCGGTGGCGCTGGGAAATACCGTATCTGCACCGACAGCTGCTCCTGTTTCCGGCGAGGAGGGAAGTCTTACCCCTCTGCAAAACGCCATCTGCAAGGGACTCAGAGATGATACTGCCGTCGCCGCCAAAGCCATGCTGCAAAGCGGAACACCCCCCCTTGCGCTGATCAATGAGGAGATCATCCCCGCGCTGGATCGCGTAGGACAGCGGTTTGAAGCCAAAACGCTCTTCCTCCCGCAACTGCTGATGAGCGCGGAAGCCGCTAAAGCCGCCTTCGACGAGGTGAAAGCCGCCATGCCCGCAGGCGAGAGCGGCAGAAAATACACCATCGTCATCGCCACCGTTCACGGTGACATCCATGATATCGGCAAGAACATCGTCCGCACATTGCTGGAGAACTACGGCTACCGGATGATTGATCTGGGACGAGACGTTCCTCCACAGACCGTGGTGGACGCCGCTATCCGCGAAAATGCGCGCATCGTCGCGCTCTCTGCGCTGATGACCACCACGATCCCTGCCATGGAGGAGACCATCCGTCTGCTTCGAAAGCAAGCACCCGATTGCAAGATCGCGGTAGGCGGCGCTGTGCTGACAAAAGATTACGCCGATCAGATGGGCGCAGATTTCTACGGCAGAGACGCCATGGAAACCGTTCGCTATGCGGAGAGCCTTTTATGAAACGAAGGTTTCCCCTGTCTCTCACCGCAGAGCGGTACGAGCGCATTGCATTGCCCATCCGCCGACGCAAATGGGCAATGCAACTTTTGATCTGGAGCAACCGCATTTGCTCGTGCCTTTTCTTCATCGCCTATCCCGCCTGCATCCTGTGGATGCTCTATACTCGCGACTATTTCATTGGCAGAGCGATTTTGATCCCCGCCATTTCGTTTGTGATCCTGTCGCTTTTCCGACTGCTTGTGAACCGTCCTCGTCCCTACGAGAAACTGCAAATTCAGCCGCTGGTCGTCAAACAGACGAAAGGGAAGTCCTTCCCCAGCCGACACATCTTTTCCGCTATCGTCATCTCTGCCACCTTGGCATTCGTCTTTCCATGGGGCTGGATGCTCTACCTGCCCGCGACTCTGCTGGCGGTGATCCGGGTACTGAGTGGAGTTCACTATCCCTCTGATGTGCTGGCAGGCGCCGCATTTGCGCTGGCGGTATCGCTGTTTTATTACCTATAACCCGATTATCTCTCAAGCCGACCTGATTTACGGGTCGGCTTAATGATTTCTTAAAGGTTTCAGCCCTTGTATATTAACAAATAGCGTGCTATAATATAGACATCCCAGTCAGTAAAGGAGACTGCAATGTATACCATATTAGTTTGTGACGATGAGCGGGATATCGTGTCCGCTTTGAAGATTTACCTGACCGCCGAAGGTTATCATGTGCTGACCGCCTACACGGGGCGCGAGGCACTGCAGGTCATTGCCGAAAAAGAGGTTCATCTGGTGCTGATGGATATTATGATGCCCGAGATGGACGGTATCACCGCCATGACCAAGCTCCGCGAGAGAACGAACCTCCCCGTCATTTTTCTGACTGCCAAGGGTGAGGATACCGACAAAATACTCGGACTCAACATAGGAGCGGACGATTACATCACCAAGCCCTTCAATCCCGTGGAAATGCTGGCGCGGGTGCGCTCTCAACTGCGCCGCTATATGCAACTGGGCGGCGGGCAATCTCCAGCCATAACGCTGCAATTAGGCGGGATCCGCCTCTGCGACGACACCAAAACCGTGACGGTAGACGGCGATGCGGTTGCGCTGACCCCTACCGAATTTGATATGCTGAAGCTGTTTCTTGGGGAGCCGGGGAAGGTATTCTCTCCCAAGGAGATTTATCGGAGGGTTTGGAAAGACGAGCCTCTGGGGGCGGAGGGAACGGTGGCGGTACACATCCGTCATCTCCGCGAGAAGATCGAGATCAATCCCGGCAATCCGCGCTATCTGAAGGTCGTATGGGGCAAAGGCTATAAAATGGAGGAAACTGTAAAATGAAACGAATCCGAAGAAATGTTGTGATGAAAGCCATCGCCGCCCTTCTCTCCACCGTGTTGCTGGTGACAATGGCATTTTCACTGATCGTCACCGTTTTGTTTGGTGCGATGGGAGCATATTCAGATCCTGCCGGTTTTCGGGAGGAGATTCTTACCGAAATCCTATATGCAGAGGCAAATCAGGTCGAGTGGCACATCTACGACGCACTGTGCGACGATGAGCAAATTAATCTCTCCGACCGCCTGAGTCCTGCGCGCACCAATCTGCGCTTTACCGTAACAGACACGGACGGCAATATCATTCTCACCAACGAATCCGCCCCATCGGCAGTCGCCAAAACCTACACTTTTACACTATCTGTCGATGTGACGGAGCGCGAATATACGATGAGCTGTTCGTTTGCAGATCCACTCCCCGTTTTGGATCTCACTTTCTATGCGTATCATTTTTTGGATGCTTTTACAGCCTATCGCTGGGCGTTTCCTTGTGTAGCGATAGGAGCGATCCTCCTGCTGGCGATTCTTCTGCCTTATCTGTGCTGGGCATCGGGCTACCGCAAGAACCGCGAGGAACCCACGCTGAATCTCATCGATCGCATCCCGCTGGATCTCTATCTTGTGATTCTTATAGGATTCGGCACGCTTCTGATCGTTGGCTGGATGTTTGCAATAGAAGAGGCACTGGATATCGGCACGCCCGATCTGGCAGTCCTGTTCGCAGTGCTGGGCGTGATCTGTCTGCTCGTTCTGACGGCAATGATGCTTTCTTTGCTACTAACGGTTGTTACACGCATCAAATGCCACACCTGGCTCCGCAATACCGTTTTGTGGCGGATCGGTGCGTTGATTCGCAAAGTATGCAAAAAAGTCTGGCGTGGCATCCGTTTCTGCTTCGAAACGCTTCCGCTTTACTGGAAAACAGGCGTGATTACCGTAGTTTTGCTGATTCTTGAACTGATTGCGCTTTCCAGTAACGATATCGGATTTATTGCCTTCTGTTTCCTTATCGGCAATCTGATTCTGATCCCTGTCGCCATCTATTGCGTTATCCAATTCCGGCGACTTCACACAGCTGCCAAACGGATTGCAGAAGGGGACACCGCCTGCCAAGTGGACACCGCTCATCTGGTCGCAGAACTGAAATCCCATGCAGAAGCCCTGAACGGCATCGGAGCGGGAATGCAAAAGGCGGTGGACGAGCGCATGAAGAGCGAACGGTTTAAGACCGAACTGATCACCAACGTCTCCCACGACATCAAAACGCCGCTGACCTCCATCATCAATTACGTGGATCTGCTGAAAAAAGAGGAGATCGAATCGGATACCGTCCGTGAGTATGTTGATGTGCTGGATCGCCAGTCCGCGCGGCTGAAAAAACTCATCGAGGATCTGCTGGAAGCCTCCAAAGCCTCCACAGGAAATCTGACCGTAAACACCGAGACGCTGGAACTGAATCTATTGCTCTCTCAAGCGGTGGCGGAATTTCGGGATAAGCTGGATGCCAAAGAATTAACCGTTGTCATGGGCTTTGCGGAGGATAGTCATTGCAAAGTCACGGCAGACGGCAGACTGCTCTGGCGAGTCTGCGAAAATCTGTTCAGTAATGTTTGCAAATACGCACAAGAGCAAACTCGAGTCTATATCTCCTCGGAAGTGAGAGGCGACAAGATCCGTCTGACCGTGAAAAACACGTCCAAATATGCGCTGAATGTTCCGGGCGAAGAACTGATGGAGCGCTTCACCCGCGGCGACGCGTCCCGCCACACGGAGGGAAGCGGATTGGGGCTGTCCATTGCCCGAAGCCTGGTGGAACTGCAGAAGGGTAGTTTTGCCATCGTCACCGATGGAGATCTGTTCAAAGTTACCGTTGACCTCCCCCGCGCATAAGATAAAACCGTTGATGAAGACATCAACGGTCACAGTCTGCCGATAAACTATATATTTAGAGTGCCGCCAGCCAAGGAATGGGGTTGGGAGTCCGAGCGTTGTAGCAACCGCGTTGCGGTTGCTACGAAAACTTCGGCGTCTGAGATGGTTTCGCCCTCCTCTCAGAAACGAAGGATTTGAACAAATTAACACGATATCGGTGCACCTTGGTAAGCGGAATATCAGTTGTATTCGTGCGGGGTACTTATTGCACCAGTCCCTTTTCTTGTGTTTTCGCTCGCACGTGCGGAGCAAGCGGCGGCTCTACCCGATATGTACCGAGGATCTCAGGCTTGTGCTTCATACTGTCCGCCTCGCCGATCTCACGGATCACTCGCGCCGGATTGCCTGCCGCAAAAGATTTTGGGGGAATATCACGGGTCACCACACTGCCTGCACCGATCACACAGCCGTCGCCGATGGTGACGCCGGGACAAACCACCACATTGGCACCAAACCAACAGTCGTTGCCGATCTCTACGGGCTTTGCCCAACAAAGACGAACGCGGTTGCCATCCTCATCCAGGAGATACTCCCGTTCTTTGGCGATCATCGGATGGAGCGGCGTCACGATTGTCACATTTGGACCGAAGTTGCAACGGTCGCCGATGATGACATTGGCATCGTCCTGCACCGTGATGTTGAAATTGAAAAAGCAGTTCTTGCCAACCTTCGTGTGTGTGCCGTAATGGAAGGTGATGGGACCTTGGAAATAAGTGCCTTCCCCCATTCCGCCCAGCAGGGCGGCGAGGATTTCGGCACGCGCCGCGGTCTCGTCCTCGTAGGTCTTGTTGTAATCCAGACTGAGTTTGTGCGCCCGCAATTTGATTGCTTTCAGTTCGGGGTCGGCAGGGGAAAAGAGAAGTCCCGCCATGATTCGTTCTTCTGCTTGCATAGTGATTCTCCTGTTTCGATTATTTGCATCCAGTATAGCACAGTTTCGGGAAAATGGCAATAGAGTTTCGGCAAAACGCAGTGATCTTTCTCATCCGCAGGGTAATCATCGCCGCCGCGGCAGTCTTCACGCACTCGGGCTGATCGAAAAAATATAAAAAAATGATGAAATCTTCTTGACAAGCAGGGGAATCTGTGCTATACTGACCTCACGGGGCATTAGCGCAGTTGGGAGCGCACAACACTGGCAGTGTTGGGGTCAGGGGTTCAAGTCCCCTATGCTCCACCAGTTGGCATTGCCGTCACCTAATCATCGGGGTAGACAGTCCCAGACCGACGTTCTTCATACCATGATGGAGCTTGGATGTTGTCGGTTATACTCTACGAAATAATCTCGGTTGTTTTGATTCCACCCGGTATTGAAATGATCGAGATTATTTTATTTTAGGGAATTCTGTTTCCGAGATGCTGTTACAGTTCAGCCGTATACCGTTTGGCAATGCCGGTGAGTGCCCTCAGATTTGCAAAGAAGCACTGAGCAGAGAGTATCTCTCTGTTCGGTGCTTCTTTGCCGGAATCATGCGTTCAAAGATTGTTCAACATTCATCAACATTTGCGGTCTTGACTTTTCCTGCAAATGATAGTATACTAATTCATAATGACTTTTTCCATGCAATCATTCGGGAGGCATACGATGACATTTTCCAGTATGATTTTCGTGTTGGTATTCTTGACAGCGCAACTGTTCGCATTGCGTTTTGCGCATACGATTCGACAGCAAAATACCGTTTTACTGATCTTCTCATTGATCTTTTATGCTTTTGGCGGACCGCAATATGTACCGCTCCTTTGCGGGATGGTTCTGATCGCCTATGTGGGTGCGCTGCTCATTGAGCGCGCCGAAAGCAACGGCGGTCGGAAGACGATATTGATTGTCACTTGTACGCTTTTGCTCGGGACCTTGGGCTTCTTCAAATACCTGACCTTCCTTCTTCATAATATCAGTCTGTTAACCGGATGGCCGGATGTCCTTCCGTCCATCGCGCTCCCCATCGGCATTTCCTTCTATACCTTTCAGCTATTGTCCTATGTGGTGGACGTTTATCGAAGAGAAGTGCCTGCGCAGAAAAAGTATCATCTGCTGCTTCTGTATGCAGGTTTGTTCCACCAATGTATTGCAGGCCCTATCGTGCGTTACAGCGACATTGCGTACGAGCTGTTGCACAGAAAAATGCGCAGTGCGGAAATCTCTGACGGTATCATGCGGTTTACCATAGGACTTGCGAAGAAAGCGGTGCTGGCCAATACCTGTGCCGAACTTGCGGATCAGTGGTTGCCTGCAAGTTCCGAACTGGCAGGAGTTCCCGCAACGGGTATTTTACTCGGCAGTATTTGCTATATGTTGCAGATCTATCTTGATTTTTCTGCCTATTCAGACATGGCGATCGGTCTCGGTCTCATGAGCGGTTTCCATTACAGAGAGAACTTCAACTATCCGTATACTGCCATATCTATTACCGATTTCTGGCGTCGCTGGCATATTTCCCTCAGCAGTTTCTTCCGCGATTATGTGTACATCCCGCTGGGCGGCAGTCGTGTGAGTCGAAAGCGGCATATCCTCAATCTGTTTGTCGTTTGGGCATTGACAGGATTCTGGCATGGTGCCAGCTGGAACTTCGTGCTTTGGGGACTGTATTTCTTTGTCTTCTTGATCATCGAAAAGTTTTTGCTTGGCTGGAACGGCAAAGAACAGCCCTCCTTTGCGGTACGCATTTTGCGTCGGCTGTACGTTTTGCCTGTCCTGCTGTTTGGATGGCTTATCTTCCGCTTTGACGATCTTCACTATCTGTGGATCGCATTGAAAGGACTTGTTTGTGCGAACGGTAATGCGTTCAATTTGCCATCTGTTACCTTGGCGCTGAATGGAAACATCTACTTCTTGATTTTTGCGATCATCGCTTGCGTTCCATTGTATAAAAAGATTTCGCAGTGGTTGTCAACACGTCGCGAAACGGTTGCAGTGGCTGTCCACAACTGTTGGCTGGTGATCTGCCCCTTGCTGATGACCGTACTGTCCTTGCTGGCACTGGTAGGCGATAGCTATAATCCCTTCCTGTATTTCCGTTTCTGACATTGAGAGGAGAATACGATGCAAACCAATGAACTGAAACCGACGCTAAACGAAGGTGTTGCTGAAAGAAAAACACCGCGCTCCAGAAAAAAGGCGTTTCAAATCCAGCAGTTGCTGTTTTCGATTCTGCTGATCGTATTTTGTTTGATCGGATTGCTGTTTCCTTGCCGTCCTACCGAATCGGAATCCGAAAAGCGAAAACTGACGGAGTTTCCAAAGCTCACATGGTCTTCCTTTTGGGACGGCAGCTTTTTCAGCGGGTTGGAGACATGGTATGCCGACACCTATCCGCTTCGGGAGACAATGATCTCTTTGAATCATCGGGTGGAGTCGCTGTTCGGAAACCAAAACGAGCAGATCGTCGGTGACGTATCCGGCGGAGACGAAGTCCCGGACGTTGATCCGGATGATGAGGATTTCGATTGGCTGTACGACCCAGACGGAGAGGTTCCGTCGATTGATGATCCGCCGCAGACCGATTCGGTGAAGGATCCGAATGATCCTCCCAATACCCAAGAACCCGATCTGGGCGATGGAAATCAGATTCCGGAGGCACCCGTTGATCCCAATGCGCCCGCAGAGAAAATCAATTCGCTTTATGTGATCGGGGATACTGCCTACGAACTGTATTACTTTAGTCAAGCCGGTGCCGACCGTTACGTGAAACTGGTAAACGGTTTGGCAAATGAACTTGGCTCCGATGCCACGGTGTATTCGATCATCGCACCGCTTGCTTACGGCATCTACCTCAGCGATGAGATGCAGGATAAACTGAACCTGACCGATGAAGATCAAGCACTGATCTATATGTATAGTCAGATGAATCCAAATGTGAAAAAGGTCTATACATACAGAAATCTCTTACTGCATCGGAATGAGTATCTCTATTTCCGCACCGACCATCACTGGACCTCGCTGGGTGCTTACTATGCGTATGAAGTATTTTGCAACCAGAAGGGAATCACGCCACAGAAACTCAGCGATCTGAAAGCGGTGGAGTTCCCGGGATTTTTGGGAACGCTTTATTCGACTGCAAACAAGCCGGCAACACTTGCGCAGAATCCTGACACGGTAATCGCCTACGTACCCCGTGGAACCAATAATCTGATCTATTACGACACGGCGGGGAATCGAATGCCTTGGAAGGTTATTTCCGATGTATCCGGCTGGGGAACCGGTTCCAAATACAGTACCTTTATCGGCGGAGACCAACCGCTTGCAGAGATCCACAATCCGAATATTACGGACGGCTCTTCCTGCGTAGTGGTCAAAAACTCCTTCGGTAACTGTTTTGTTCCTTATCTTGTGGATCATTACGAGACCGTATATGTGGTAGATTTTCGTTCTTTCCCCAAATGGTCACAAAGTTATAACAACGGACAGACCTTTACCGAGTTCGTTCGGGAAAAAGGAATTGACGACGTGATCCTGATGACCAATATAACCGCTGCAACTTCCAATTCTTTGCTGAATTACCTGGACGATTGCATTTCCAACTAATTGAAAGGATATGTTTTATGCGAAGAACTCCTCTTGCCAAACGAATACTTCCCGATTATACCAAGGGAGAAGAAGTCTTCAATATGGTCTCTCACATCGTGGGAGGTGCCGTGGGTGCGGCAGTTACCGTGCTGTGCGTCTTAATGGCGGCGTTCCATCATAACGTATGGGGCGTGGTCAGCGGTGCCATCTACGGCGGTACTATGATCATTCTCTACACGATGAGCAGTGTCTACCACGGACTTGCTCCGCGGCTGATGGCAAAAAAAGTGTTTCAGGTCATCGACCATTGTTCCATCTATCTGCTGATTGCGGGTACCTATACGCCGATCGCGCTGGTTACCGTTCGCTCTTACTCTGGTTGGCTGGGATGGACGATCTTCGGCTTCGTATGGGGAAGCGCGGCGTTGGGAATCACCTTCACCGCCATAGATCTGGATAAATTCAGCAAACTGGAAATGATTTGCTACTTGACCATGGGCTGGTGCATTCTGATCTGCATTGTCCCTACCTTCCGTGAGTTGGGCTTATGGGGAAGTACCTTCCTCTTGGGCGGCGGGATCATTTATTGCATAGGCGTGGTCTTCTATCAGATCCATAAACGTTATCTCCATTCAATTTTTCACATTTTCGTAGTCCTCGGCAGTATACTGCAATTTTTCTGTATCCTCTTCTTCGTAATGTGATGAACAGAAGAGAATGTAAGAGAAAATGAAATAATTTTCAAAAACCTCTTGACAGAATGATTTTCATACGATATAATAAGAACAGAAATGAGAATTATTCCTAAATGAGGTGAGCCGAATGACCAGACAACAAGAGATCATCCGCAGACTGCTGGAGCAGTCCGAGACCCACCCCACCGCAGAAGACCTGTACTGGGAAGCCAAGAAAGAGATGCCCAACATCTCTATGGGGACAGTGTACCGTAATCTCGGGCAGATGGCGGAGGAGGGGAGCATTGTGCGACTCCATTTTCCGGGACAGCCCGATCATTATGACAAAACGATTCATCCGCACGACCACGCCATTTGCGTAAAATGCGGCTCAATTTCCGACGTGGAACTAAGTTCGTTGAAACCGATGATTGAAGATGCGCTCAATGTGGGTATACTCTCATACGAGTTGAATATTCAGTGTATCTGTCACAACTGTCAGAGTAATGCCGGATAACGGCAACCAATATGTAATTTTTATGAATGAAAGGAATACAATTATGGAACTCAAAGGATCCAGAACCGAAGCCAACCTGATGGCTGCCTATGCAGGCGAATCTCAGGCAACCAACAAGTATACCTATTATGCCTCCAAGGCAAAGAAGGACGGCTATAATCAGATTGCCGACATCTTCACCGAAACCGCGTCTAACGAGCGTGAACACGCAAAGATCTGGTTCAAACTACTTCACGGCGGTGTGCCTTCTACGCTGGAGAATCTGGCAGACGCCGCAAACGGCGAGAACTTTGAGTGGACCGATATGTACGCTGAGTTCGCAAAGGTCGCTCGTGAAGAGGGCTTTGACCAGATTGCCGCTCTGTTCGACGGCGTTGCTGCCATTGAGAAAGAGCATGAGGAGCGCTATCGGAAACTGATCGCCAATATCGAGGGCGGACTGGTCTTCTCTCGCGACGGCGATGTAATTTGGAAATGTGCCAACTGTGGTCACATCTGTGTGGGCAAGCAGGCTCCCGAAGTATGTCCCGTTTGCGCGCATCCCCAAAGCTACTTCCAGATCAAAGCTGAGAATTATTAAGATATCGAGAAACCGCGCTACGGCGCGGTTTCTTTTTCTTGACAAAGCAGGCGAAATGTGCTATCATCTAATTAGAATTATGATCAAAGGAGCATCCTATGAACTACTATCATTCTGTCAGCGAGCTGGTAGGGAAAACCCCGCTACTGAGACTCTCACACATCGAAAAGGAAAACGAACTGCAGGTCACCCTTCTGGCGAAACTGGAATGCATGAACCCTGCTGGATCGGTGAAAGACCGCGTCGCGCTGTCTATGATCACCGATGCTGAGGAGAGCGGAAGACTCTCTCCGGGCGGCACCATCATCGAGCCTACCTCGGGGAATACCGGCATAGGCCTCTCCGCACTGGCGGCGGCGAAAGGGTACAGAGTGATCATTACCATGCCTGATACCATGTCGGTGGAACGTCAGCGGCTGATGAAGGCATATGGCGCTGAGGTGATCCTTACCGATGGCAAACTGGGCATGAACGGAGCCATCGCCAAAGCGGAGGAATTGGCAAAGGAGATCGACGGTGCCATCGTTGCGGGTCAGTTTGTAAGTCCCGCCAATCCCCGAGCCCATTATACCACCACTGGACCCGAAATTTGGGCCGACACCGACGGTACGGTGGATGTATTCGTTGCCGGCGCAGGCACGGGCGGCACGGTCACCGGCACGGGGCGTTATCTCAAGGAGCAGAATCCTGCCGTGCAGGTAGTGGCAATCGAACCTGCCACCTCTGCGGTGCTGTCGGGCGGCAAAGCAGGTGTTCACGGACTCCAAGGCTTGGGCGCAGGATTTGTTCCCGAGATTCTGGACACTGCGATCATTGACGAAGTGATGCCCATCACCGACGAGGCGGCGTACGAGGCGGTAAGTGCCCTTGCACGGAGCGAAGGCGTACTGGCGGGTATTTCCTCGGGTGCGGCACTGGCGGCGGCTGTGGAGCTTGCCAAGCGTCCTGAGAGCGCAGGGAAGACAGTCGTGGTGCTTTTGCCCGATACGGGAGAGCGGTATTTGTCAACCGCGTTGTTTGCCGAAGAATAATTAGATAGCCGGTGGATGCTACCGCGTACAATCGTTTCACAGCATTGCGTCGAAATTTTTGCCGGTATCCGTTCAAATCATCCTGTCAACTGTCGGCTCTGTCGGCAGTTTGGCAGGGCGCAGTCTTTTCTGCCCTCGAAAAACTGAGAGAGCATTATGTGAGAGAGCATTATGAATGAACGAAAAAAGGGATGTGCATTGCACATCCCTTTGTTTGTAATTTGGCATTCTAAGTAGAAGCGGAATTACTTATACTTGCGCTTTCTTGCTGCCTCAGACTTCTTCTTGCGCTTTACGCTGGGCTTGTCGTACTGCTCTCTCTTTTTTACTTCAGAAAGAACACCGGAGCGCTGGCACTGTCTTTTGAAACGGCGCAGTGCGCTGTCAAGAGATTCGTTTTCCTTTACTCTGATTTCTGCCATGTTTTTGATTCCCTCCCCTCGCTCTTGCAGGAGAATAATTTTACTTGAATATTATACTACAAAAATTTTGATTTGTCAATAGTTAAATCAAAATTTTTTCATTATTTCGCAACAATATTCACCAGTTTGCCGGGAACGGCGATCTCTTTGAGGATGGTCTTGCCACAGAGCTGTGCGGCAATCTTGGGATTTGCCTTGGCGGCGGCGATCATATCTTCGCGGGAAGCATCTGCAGAGATTACGACGGTGCCCTTCAGCTTACCGCTGATCTGCACGGCAATCTCAATGGTGCTGTCGATGGTCTTTGTTTCGTCCCAAGTAGGCCATGCCGCCAAAGAGAGGAGACCTTTGCCGCCCTCTGCTTCGTAAATCTCTTCGCACAGATGAGGCGCGAAGGGGCAGAGCAGGGAGATGAAGGTGATCAGCTCGTCCTTGGTGATGGAGCCGACTTCATCGATTTCGTTGAGCAGACCCATCATTGCTGCGATGGCGGTGTTGAACTTTAGTTGCTCGATATCCTCAGAAACCTTCCTGACGGTCTTGTGGAATACGGACTCCAGCTTCTCGGTGACGCCGTTCCCTTTAGCGATGGAGGGCAGATCGGCAACACGCTCCAAGAATCTCTTACAACCTTTCACGCTGCTCTCAGACCAAGGAGCGGCAGAGCCGTAGTCGCCCATGAACAGAACGTAGGTGCGGAGCGTGTCTGCGCCGTATTCGTTGACAACATCCAGCGGGTCAACCACGTTGCCCAGAGACTTACTCATCTTCACGCCGTTGGCGCCAAGGATCATGCCCTGTGCAGTACGCTTGGCGTAAGGTTCGGAATAAGGAACCAAGCCCAAATCGTAGAGGAACTTGTACCAGAAGCGGGAGTAGATCAGGTGACGGGTCACGTGTTCCATTCCGCCGTTGTACCAGTCAACGGGCATCCAATACTTCAGCTTCTCCTGAGAAGCAAATTCGTTCTCGTTGTGAGGATCAATATAACGCAGGAAGTACCAAGAGGAACCTGCCCACTGGGGCATGGTATCGGTTTCGCGCTTCGCCGCGCCTCCACATTTGGGGCAATTGCAGTTCACGAAACTGTCGATCTTGGCAAGAGGAGACTCGCCGCCCTCGCCGGGCTCGAAGTTCTCCACATTGGGGAGGCGCAGAGGCAGTTCTTCGTAAGGAACGGCTACCATGCCGCAAGTAGGGCAGTGAACGATCGGAATAGGCTCGCCCCAGTAACGCTGGCGGTTGAACGCCCAGTCCTTCATCTTGTACTGTACGCCCTTCTCTCCGATGCCGCGCGCCTGCAGTTCTTCGATCATGCGGGCGATGGAGTCCTTCTTGTTGGTGTAACCGTTCAGGAAGTCGGAGTTGACCATCTCACCGTCGCCGGTGTAGGCTTCTTTGGTGATGTCGCCGCCCTTAATGACTTCTATGATATCAATGCCGAATTTCTTGGCAAAATCCCAGTCGCGTTGGTCGTGGGCGGGTACTGCCATAATGGCACCGGTGCCGTAACCCATCATGACATAGTCGGAAATGTAGATGGGAATCTCTTTACCGCTGGCTGGATTGATGGCTGTAAGCCCTTCCAGCTTCACGCCGGTCTTTTCCTTGACCAGCTGAGTACGTTCAAATTCGGTCTTCTTGGCGCACTCGTCTTTGTAAGCGTCCAGCGCGTCAATATTGGTGAGACGGTCACGGTACTTTTCGATCAGCGGATGCTCAGGCGCGATGACCATGAAGGTCACGCCGAAGAGGGTATCTGGACGGGTAGTGTAGATGCGGAGTTTTTCGTCAGCACCTTTGACCCGGAAGTTCACGAAAGCACCGGTGGATCTGCCGATCCAGTTCTCCTGCTGCATTTTGATGTTGGGCAGGTAGTCTACTTCCTTCAGACCGTCCAGCAGTTTGTCGGCATACTCGGTGATACGCAGATACCAAACATCCTTGGACTTCTGCACGATGTCGCTGTGACAGATGTCGCACTGACCGCCCTGAGAGTCCTCGTTGGAGAGAACGACCTTACAGCTGGGGCAGTAGTTGACCAGTGTTTTGTCGCGGAAAACCAGACCGTTTTCGAACATCTTCAGGAAGATCCACTGGGTCCACTTGTAGTAATTCTCGTCGGTGGTATCCACGACCTTGGTCCAGTCGAAGGAGAAGCCCACTTTTTTCAGCTGTTCGGTAAAGCGAGCGATATTCTTGTCGGTGACCGCTCTGGGGTGCATACCGGTCTTGATGGCGTAGTTTTCGGTAGGCAGACCGAATGCATCAAATCCAATGGGATACAGTACATTGTAGCCCTGCATACGCCGCTTGCGGGAGATGACCTCCAGACCGGAGTATGCCTTGATGTGACCCACATGCATACCTGCACCGGAGGGGTAGGGGAATTCTACGAGACCGTAGAATTTGGGCTTGGAATAATCGTCGGTAGCAACGAAAGCCTGCTCGGCTTCCCATTTGTCCTGCCATTTCTTTTCAATCGATTTGAAATCGTATTTCATTGGTTCGTCCTTCTTTATTGTAATCTCAGTTCTCGGTAAAGAGCGCGGAAATGTCAACTTCCTCCGAGTCTGCCCATAATTTTTCCAGTTTATAGAATTGACGTGCTTCCTCGTGGAAGATGTGTACCATCACCGAACCGTAGTCGATGACAGCCCATTGACCTTCGCTGTAGCCGTCCAGATGCAGGGGATCCACGGAGCATAGCCCCATCTTATA
>JBJDZI010000081.1:0-10638 GCA_051867925.1 Eubacteriales bacterium | reverse complement strand
TTGGAGCGGGTGATGGGAATCGAACCCACGCAGCCAGCTTGGAAGGCTGGAATTCTACCATTGAACAACACCCGCGTTTGATGCCTAACTATGATACCATAACTATTCCCGTTTGTCAATAGTTTTTTTGAATTTTTTTTGAAAAAACTTTCGAAAAAACCGAGAGGCAATGCCTCTCGGTTTATCGAATCGGTTGATTCAGGATCGATTTTTGGAAAATCAAACAGCGGAAGCAGCTTCCAGTTTTGCGATTTCTTCCAGGATCGATTCCAGACCCTTCTCCCAAGTGCCCTGCACACGGGTCAGGCTGTTGTAACCGTTGGCGGACTTGACTGCGCTTCTCAGCCAGTCGCCCATCTTGTTCATCTCAGCGGAGAACTGCCATACGTAAACGAAGTCGGAATAGATGCTTGCATCCATCAGGTCGATCATTTCTGCGTCGTCACTACCACGGGAGTACTTGATCTTCACGGAAGCATCGAAGTAAATGGGACGAACGGACTTACGGGACTCAAGTTCCATAGCTTCCAGAATCAGAGCTGCCTCGGGGATCTGTTCGGAGCTGTTGTTGATACCGTAAAGCTGAACGCCGTCGTGGATGGAGGAAATGTAGTTAGTCTGATCAGTAGAAAGCTTGGGGTTGGGCAGGATGCCGTAGTTATCTTCCATTGCCTGCAGATACAGTTCTGCCTGATTCAGACGGCCGGAAGCAAAGACTGCCTCGTTGGCAACCAGTTTCATCATCGCGTTCCGATAATCTCCGCCGTAATCGAGTACGCCGGGCTTCTTCAGCAGATTGTAGAACTTGGTCATAAAGTTCTCCAGCTGCTTGTTACCCTTAACCATGGTCAGCTGAACGGTGCCGTCCTCGTAGCGATAGCTGTACTGAACGCCGGAGGAGATGGACAGACCGTTGGCGTTATCCCATACGGGCTGTGCAATCGCCAGCATATCGCCGGAACTGGTCTTATCGTCACCGTCGATGTCGTCCCAGATGCCTTCGGTCATAGCAGTCAGAGTGTCAAGGGTCCAGTTGCCGTTCCGGACAACGTCATAGATGTTGCCGTAGGCTTCCTGCAGATACTCGTTGTACATCGTGTGGTTCACGAAGTAGCAGTAGTAACCGCCGGAGTAACGCAGGCAGAGGTCACCGGTAACCCAGTAACGGCCGGTACCGATCTGCAGAGCATCGTTGTAGCCCTTTGCCCAGTAAGGAGCATCCAGATTCAGATAGCCTGCTGCATAGGGGAAGTCAACCTCCAGCATATTCAGGTCGTATACTACGCCGTCCAGCGCAAGCTGAACGTCATCGTACTGACGTGCGCCCAGAACATCGTAATCGGAAGTACCCGCGATCAGCTGAGAGCCGATGTTAGAGTTCAAGTTGCCGTCGAAGTAGTTCACCAGTTCGATCTCGCAGTTGAACTTCTGCTGGATCTTTGCGTTACGGGTGAATACGGCGATATCCACAAGGTCTTCGCTTTCCTCATCGGGCGGAACGATGGACCGTTCATGGAAGCCGTCGCCGTCGGTCTCTGCAACGACGAACGCAATGGTTCTACCCTCCAAATCAACGGAAGGCAGCAGATCCAGACTGATCTCGCTGTCATCGGGGGGCAAAATCGTGCCGTCCTGAGGAGTAGTCTTAGCGGCATTATTCTCTGCACAAGACGCCAGCATCAAAGCAGAACCGGTGCACATTGCTGCTACAAGCAGCATCGCTGTTAGTTTCTTTTTCATTATGTATTTTCCTTTCTAATAAAAATAAGATACAATTATGTTATTTCCTGCAATGCAGGCTGTACCCATGATGGGATCAGGAGAGCGGAACGCCGTCGGGCGTAAAGAGCGGAAGTTTTTCCAGATAAATAATATCGTCTCGATCAGCCGCCTCGCCCTCTGCCAGAATTGCCATTCTGCCGCAGACGATACCGCCTACCGATTCAACCAAATGCTCCACGGCAGCGAGGCTCTCGCCGGTGGAGATCACATCGTCCACCACCAGGATCTTCTTTCCCTTCATCAGAGCCGCATCTTCTCCGTCGATGTACAGGTGTTGTACGTGATCGGTAGTGATGGAGCGCACCTCCACACCAACCACGTCGGTCATGTAAAGTTTGGTGGCTTTGCGGGCAACGAAGTAACGCCCCGCGCCGCTTTGCCGAGCCATTTCATGTGCCAACGGAATGCCTTTTGCCTCAGCGGTGATCACGTAATCGTACTCGGGTGCTTTGGCAATCAGGTCGCGGGCGCAGGCAACGGTCAATTCCTGATCGCCGAAGATCACAAATCCGGCAATGGAAAGCTTGTCATTGACAGGGCAAATCGGAAGCTTCCGAGGAAGTCCCGCCACCCTCATCTCGTAATATTTCATAAATAGACCTCTGGGATGCAGTATAATCTTATTCAATATTATAGCACAAAACTCTCGTTTGTCAATAGGTTATTGAAAATTTCTACATTGTTTACAAATTTCTCGGATTTCTTCCACTTATCGGAAATTCATCCATAAAGAGCATAAACCGCAGGAGTGTTCTGATTTTTTTACAATTAATTCCGTAGGAAACAGACGAATTTTCAATTGCAGATTTCTCCGACTGATTGACATTCTCCATGGAATGTGCTACAATAGAAATATATCAGGATCAGCATTGTCGGCATCGTGCCGACCTTGAAAGGACGTGTTTTTATGAACGATCTGTTACTCCGCGGCACCTGCGCCAAATCGCTTTACGCTGCCGTCAAAGATCTGCCCATTTACGATTATCACTGCCACCTCTCCCCTAAAGAGATCTATGAGGACAAACCCGCCACCGATCTGACCTCTCTCTGGCTTTCGGGTGACCACTATAAGTGGAGACTGATGCGCCAGAGCGGCCTCGAGGAGAATTACATCACCGGCGACGCCTCTCCCAAGGAAAAACTCCGCGCCTACGCCGAAGCGATCCAATACGCCGCAGGCAACCCGCTCTATCTGTGGACGAAACTGGAACTTGCCTCCTATTTCGGCATCAAGGAACAACTGACTCCCGCCAATTCCGACGAGATCTACGACCGCGCCGCTGTCGCCATCCGCCAGCGCGAGCTGTCTCCCAGAAAACTGATTCAGATGAGCAACGTAGCGCTGGTGGCAACCACCGACGATCCCGCCGACTCGCTGGAATGGCATCAGAAGATCGCCGCAGATAAAACCTTCTCCTGCAAGGTGATCCCCTCCTACCGCCCTGATAAAATGCTTCTCTGCCGCGCCACCGATTACAAGGACTACCTGTCCCGTCTCTCCGTCGCCGCAGGCGTTACCATCACCGATTACGCTTCCCTGCTGGCGGCAGCCGAGGCTCGACTCGACTTTTTCGTCACCAACGGATGCCGCGTTACCGATCTGGGCATCCCCGCCTTCCCGCTCTCGATCGGCACTCCCGCCGAAGCCGAAGCGGCATTTGCCAAGGTTCTGTTGGGCAAGCCCCTTTCCGATGCCGAGTATGACGCTTTCCTTTCCCGCGCGCTCATCGACCTGTCCAAACTTTACGCCAACCGCGGTCTGCTGTCTCAGCTTCACCTTGCCGTTCAGCGGAATGTAAATCCCGGGCTCCTCGCCGCCGTAGGTGTGGACGCAGGCGGAGACTGCATCGACGATCCCATCCCCGCCGCCGCTCTGTCGAAGCTTTTGGCGGAAATGGAGGCAAACTGCGGACTTCCCGCTACCGTTCTGTACACGCTGAACCCCTCCATGCTGGATGCAATGGTCTCTGTTGCAGGCTCCTTCCGCGGCGTGCAGATCGGCGCCGCATGGTGGTTCATGGATCACACCGGCGGTATCCGTCGGGTGATGCAGTCCATCGCCGAGATGGGACAGATCGCCTCCTTCTACGGAATGCTCACCGACTCCCGCAGTTTCCTCTCCTACACCCGCCACGATTATTTCCGTCGCATTCTCTGCACCTTCATCGGCGAACTGGTGGACGCAGGCGAGTTCGCCCCGGAAGCAGCTCTTCCCTTGGCAGAAAAAATATGTTATCAGAACATCAAAAATCGTCTCTTTTCCGAGGTGTGACTATGATTTCCCGTAAACTCCGCCTTGCCATCGTCGGGCTGGGCAACATGGGCTCCGCCCATATGATGAACATTCTGACCGGCAAAGTGCCCAATGTGGAACTGACCGCCGTCTGCGATATTCGTCCCGATCGGTTGAATTTCGCCGAAGAAAAAGCCCCTGCGGTCGCTCGTTTTTCCGATTTCAACGAGCTGATCGTATCAGGGCTTTGCGAGGCAATTCTGATTGCCACGCCCCACTATTTTCACCCGCCCATGGCAATTGCCGCCTTTGAGGCGGGACTCCATGTTCTGACCGAGAAGCCTGCGGGCGTGCGGGTGTCGGACGTGCGGCGAATGAACGATGCCGCCGACCGCTCCGGAAAAGTGTTCGGCATTATGTTCAATCAACGCACCGGCGAACTGTTCCAAAAAGCCCGCGAGATGGTGCAAAACGGCACGCTGGGGAATCCTCGCCGTCTGACCTGGATCATCACCAACTGGTACCGCACCGACGCTTACTACCGAAGCGGCGATTGGCGGGGCAGTTATTCCGGTGAGGGCGGCGGCGTACTGCTCAATCAAGCCCCCCACAATCTGGATCTGCTGCAATGGATCTTCGGAATGCCCTGCACCCTTACCGCCACCTGCACCGCGGGTAAATATCACGATGTTGAGGTGGAGGATGAAGCTATCCTGACCATGGAATACGCAAGCGGTGCAACCGCTCAGTTCATCACCACCACCGGTGAATATCCCGGCACCAACCGTCTGGAGATCGTGGGAGATCGGGGCAAGATCGTGCTGGAGGGCGGATCGCTCCGTCATTACGACAACGGTTTCTCGGCAGACGAGCATATTAAAACTGCCGATACCGCCTCCTGCAGCAGAAAACCTACGGTTACCGAGTTCACCGCCTCCGCTCCCGAGCGGGCGCACGCAGGCGTCCTCACCGATTTTGCCAAGGCAATCCTCGGCGGTACGCCTCCGGTAGCTGATGGCAGGGAGGGCATCGCCATGCTGACGCTCGCCAACGCCGCATATCTCTCTTCTTGGGAGGGACGAAAGGTTTCTCTTCCCTTGTCGGATGCCGACACCGCGCGCTTTGACGAACTTCTGGCACAGCGGATTGCCGTTTCCAAAGCAAACACCGCCGCATCCGCATCCTCCCCCGACGGCACCGTCAGCCCCCGCTGGCAGATCAAATGGGATTGAATTATATCCTATTGGGGCTTCGCCCTACCGAGATTCTTTTTGAAAAAAGGTTCTTGGAACTCCTATAACTTTTTAGAAGAGGGACATAAACTTGCCGCCCATTCTGTTCGCACTCCCCCTCCAAAGCCGAGAAAACCCGCCATGACGGCGGGTTTTCTGTTATCAATGCTTTCGGACAATCGGTGCAACGCACGCTTCCAACGAGGTGTAGTAGATTTCCATCGCCTCTTCAAAAGCGCTCGCCAATTTGGTCTCACCGGTCAGCAACCACGCCGTATGATACGCCGCGGCGGCAGCCAATGAATCGGGAAGCGGAAACTCTCCCTCCCCCACCAACGGATAAGCAGGTGCGGGTAAGTCTTCTCCCGCAAGCAATCCCTTGGGGTAAAGCAGACGAACGGTGGTCTCCAGCAGGATGCGGAGCCGTTCCTTGATGTGGGGATCTTCCACGTCCACCGTCATAATTGTGGTGGACGCAGTCTTTGACACGTCACTCACATCTACCAGAGATACCAAGCTGATGCTGCTTTCTCCGCTTCCACTGCCACTGCCTATCCCGCTTCCACTCCCACTCCCGTCGCTGCTGTTGGAAGAGGAGGAAGAATCGTTGGATACGATGAGGGGAGTCAGAAGTGCTTCCGCCATCCGCAAGATTTCTGCATTTCTCATCAGATCACCGATTCCTTTAATCGGCATCCAGGAGCAGTGCTACCATTTCCTTAGGGTAGACCAAGGTGGCTCCGTAGAGATGCAGTCCCTTGACGGCATCGGCGAAACGCTTTTCGGGGCGGAACGCCTCCACACTCTTGAGCTGTTCCGCAAAAGCGATGGCTCGCTTGGTGCGCGCCATGCAGTACCACAGCGTATCCTCACATTTGATGTTATTGGAAACATATACGTCAAAGCCCACGAAGGAACCCAGATAGCCGTTAGTCAGCGCCTCGGTATTGTCTGTGCCGGTAAGGATCTTTGCCTTCAGAATCAGCGCGGCAATAATGGGAGGTACCTCCAGCACCACTTCGGTGTTGCTGTTGACGTTGTTCTGCATCAGCTTCCTTCTTGCCTGGATGAGAAGATCCACGATGTTTTCGGCGGTCACGCCACCCAAGCTGATGATGTTTTCGGGAAGACACTGGTCGACCAGCGAATAAACGTACTTGTCCGCCTCTTCTGCCAGCGCACACGCCGCCTCACGCATTGCCGCCTTCATCAGATCGGGCTTTGCCTGTACGCGATCCACATCGTCGATCTGGAAGCAGAACGCCTTGGCGCGATCGATATTCAGTGTGACGGCTTCGCCGTCTGCCAGCGTTTCGGGCGCGCTCATATCGGTATCGGGGGTGTAGTCAAACACATTGATGGCTCCGATGGAATTGATGGTCACCGAATCACCCAGATTGCGGATCTCACCTTCAAAGGAGCGGTTGCAGTTCATAACTCCCACATACTCTTTGTCAAGGGACTGGAGCAAAGTTTCGCTCCAGACGGTAGGAATAAAGTTTTTAGTTGCCATAGGTTATAATCTCCTTTTCTAAATATAAATTTGTCGGTCTGCTCACCATTTGGTAAACCCATGTTTGAGGCTGGCAAGCAGGGATTGATAGCGGTTTCTGACTTCTTTGGAAGTCATTCTTTGCATCTCGTCGATGGAATAGAGTCTCTCTCCGGAGGCTCCTACAGGGACACCGGGGGATTCGGATGCTGCCCGTCGGCAGGCGGATACGGCGATCTCTTTCATCTGTTCCCGCCGTTGCAGATAACAGCAGTAGGCAGCAGAGACGGGTATCTCTTTCATGCGGGCATTTTCCTTCACCGCATCGGGAACCGATTCCCACGGAACCTCCGGGTACGCTTCGCTAAACGCCGCCTCTTCATCCACGGAAAAGACGGGACAATGCTCATTCATCGGTTTTCCCTCCTTCCTTGGGGTCGGAAAGATCTTCTCTGACGCGGGCGAGGATCTTGTCCTTGTCGGTGAGGATACCGTCGGGCAGACGCTCCAAATATTCGGCGAAGGTGATATGTCCCGCATCCAGCAGACTCTGAAGCGTGGTGAGCAGCATGGACTGGGAGAAGCGGCGGCTGGCACCGCTGTCCACGTAGACGCTCACCGCATCGGCAGGCAATCTGGACAGATTCAGACAGACCGTTCCCTCTCCGTCCGCATATCTGCGAGTGTTGGGGAAATACTCCCGCATCATCTCCAGCCAGATCAGTGCAAGTTCTTCCATGCAGGCGGTAATATTCGCCCGCACCTGATCCAGAGGCACCTCTGACATCTCTCGAAGCGCCATAATGGCAGAGGTGTTGTTGGGATCTGCCTCACCCAACACGATCTCGGTAGCACCGGTCAGCTCTTTGGTGTTCTCGATGACCGATTCGATCAGATCGCGGTAACCGTCCTGCATCTCGCCTACCCCAAGGGTAGTGGCAACATTCGACACGTCGCCGCCCGAGAGAACACCGATGGCCTCACCCACCTCATTGGTCCATTCCGGTATCAACCGTTTGTCATAGATGACTTTGGAAAATGCCGTATCCACCATGTGCTTCATCGCCATGGCGTATGCCTTGTTCACATACTTCTGATTCTGAATCAGTTCGGTGATGGGCGACGAGCCGTGAAAGCTGTTCTTCACCACATCCCAATGGAACATGGCAATGGGATAGCGGCGCATTCCGGTGTGAACCCTGCGGATCACCGCCTCGCGGGTGGACTTTTCCCAGCAGACGAAACCGTCCTCGCTTCGGTAGAAGCGGATCAAATAGGTCGCCTTGTCGCCGGTCTCGTAGGAGGCGTAGTCTCCCGCACCGTCGTCGTAATCCCTGTCGGGGCGGATCTTGTCTGCCAGATCGGCGGGCAGACCGTTTGCGGTTGCCTCGCGGCGAAGCATATCTACCGAAGCACGGCCGGACAGGATCAGCCATTCCTGGTGCTGGAGGTCGTCGGAGTTCATATCCGCTGCAAACAAATTCACGCTGTCCAGCGTTGTGGTTCGGATGTCTCCGGCAAAGTCTCCCGCACCGGGGAGGGTGGGATCAAAACAACAGTAGAAGATGCCGTCTCCCGAAAGGATCGCATCGTAGAGCGCGCGGCGCAGAACGGTGTCCATCCCACTCTGCTTCCAACGGCAAGCGGTAACGCGGTTTAGTGCCTCCAGCGTCGCTTCTCTTTTGCGGGTAGCGTCGCTGGGTTCGGCGTAGGGAATCCCCGTATCTTCGTAGCGGACAGTCAGATTGTAGCTGAGGATCGCGCTGATCAGATAAGAGCCGATACGCTTGATGAGATTGAAGACGGGAGTCGGCAGACCGCCCGCGTCCACCCCTCTCCATTGATCGCCGCGGTAGAACCGTTCGTTTTCATCTACGCGATGATAAAGCCCGACGGTTCGTTTGTACGCCCGCCCCTCCTCATACTGCTTCCAGGCAGTAGTCAAATTTCGATTTTTCATACCAAATTCCTTTCATTTCAGTTGGTTTCGGGGAGGGCGCGCCGTCCCCGTTTAATGCTTGAGCAGCTTCAGAAAGCTGTCGGCGGTGGATACTGTGCGTCTTTTTCCAAGACGTCTGCCAAGCCACAGCCCAACGGCAATTCCACAAGCCAGCCCTGCCGTCCCGCCGACGGCAAGGGAAAGAATGATCTCGGTCACGGTGACCCTCCTCTCGTCAGTTTCCGTCCGAAGACGGCTCAGCCAAGGAAAACCGGAGAGGATCAGTACCGCCAGATTTCACCGAGGGGATTACAGGTACACCCCACACGGCTGTTGCCTACGGGGACCGCCATCAGAGCGTAGCGCAGTGCTTCGGGAAAATGTGTAACTGCGTGAGGCTCGGAGGACGCATCCTCGGGATGATGCTTGTCGTGCAGGAGCGCGGGCAACGTGCGGATCAGTTCGGTGCAGGAGGAAAAGATCTGCAGCCGCGGTCCGGGTCCATTCTCCCCGCCCAGATATTCCCGCAGATTGCGCCAACCCATCACCCGTCGGTCGTCGGCTTTGATCAGCATGGGAAAACCCGCCACGCCGCTCATCACCGTCACCCCCGCAAGTCCCGTGTCCTGACGGCGATTCCACAAATCGGGAGAGGCGGCAAAATAGTCGATCTCGTCGGCACCCGCCCCCGCCTCTGCCACCGCCCTGGCGGCGGCGGTCAGAGTAAGCCCCGATCTGCCGTACTCCCGATAGACGTAAACCGTCCCATCGGTGGGATCCTGCGCCGCCCACAGTGCCGCCAGCATATCAAAGCCATAGTCCAGCCCGCCGAATCGCCGCCAATGTTTCGGGATCTCAAAGGGCGTACAGACGTGACGCGCTCTGGAAAATTCGGGGAAGAACTGTCCCTCGAACACATCCCAGCTCCCCTCGAGCCACGCTCTGCGGAGCGTATCGGGGAGAGACTGCAAGCCGCTGACATAACCGGGATCCTTTTCCATAAGCACTTGATTGTCATACACCCCCGCAGGGATGAAGGCGTAGTCGGCGGGATCCTCTCCCTCGCGGTAGAGCCGATCGACGAATAAACGCTTCACCCAGGCATGACCAACCCCGCCGGGATTGCAGGTGAGGTAGATCCGTTTTGGAAAGCTGTTTGCGCCTCTCAGACAGGCTTTGAAGGTGGAAAACTGAAACTCGGTCAGTTGTGTGGCTTCGTCCAGCGCGATGATATCGTACTCCTGCCCCTGATAGCGAAGCACGTCCCGCTCGTTATCGCAGTAGCCCAGCACAATGCGACTGCCGCCGGGGAAGGTGAAAGTGTGGGTGGACTCTTTGTAGGTGACCGCATCTCCCAACTGAGAGAGGAGCGGATAGAGGTGGTTTTCTCTCAGTTCGGGCAGGGAGCGGCGCACCAGAATGCAGGTGATGCCGGGATAGCGGAAGCAGAGCAGAATCAGTTTTCGCCGAAGTGCCCAGGACTTTCCTCCCCCTCTGGCTCCGCCGTAAGCGGTGTAACGGGTGCGGGAGGCGAAGAACTGTGCCTGCTTCTCGGAAGGCTTTCCCTCCAGATGCACAACGACGTCGCGGGACTTTTTCTTAGAGCGCGTCGCCATCGTCGTGGCAGGTAATGAGACGAACGGTATCGCCGCTCCCCTCGTCGTCCTCCTCGCCGACGGAGCGGTTAAACTCTGCCAGGAAGGACATATTCGCCGCCGAATTGGACATCTTGGTATTCAGCGCTTCGTCGAGGAAGGTGGACTGTGCGATGTCGTACATCAGCGGATAGATGACCTTCAGGCGGGCGAAGCCCTCCCGTGAGATTTCGCAGAAGCGACAGAAGCCTGCGGCGTTGGGCAGACGCCGGGATTTTTCATCCTCGCCCTGCTTGTTGCAATGCTTGATGTAGCTTTTCAGCTTGCGGCGGAAGACCGCCTCGGTTTCGAAAACAGCGTTTTCG
>JBJDZI010000080.1:0-2266 GCA_051867925.1 Eubacteriales bacterium | reverse complement strand
TCTTTGAATAACTTCCTTTTCTTTTTGGTTCACATCATTTTAGCACATACATTTTTGAAAATTTTCGGTTTATTTTCGTTTCTCCTTCCGACCGAGAAGCGATTGCTTGCTTTGCGGCAATTGCTTGTTCGGAGCCAAGCGATTATTCCGAGGGATGGACTTCCCTGCCGTTTTCGAGATCGGTCTTCCTGCCCGCTCGGGCGGCACGAGGCAATCGTCCCCATAGCCGATGAGATCGTCCCGTCCCGCTTTGCGCAAAGCAGTGCGGATAATCTCGTGGTTCTCCTTCCGATTCCATTGCAAAAGCGCGCGTTGCATCTTTTTTTCCTCATAATCGGTGGCAACATAGACTTTTTTCATGGTAAACGGATCGAGCCCCGTGTAGAACATGACCGTGGATGCCGTGCCGGGGGTGGGATAGAAATCCTGCACCTGCTCAGGCGCGTAGCCGCTCTTTTTCAGATACAGAGCAAGTTCAATGGCATCCTGCAGTTTGCTTCCCGGGTGGCTGGACATGAGATAAGGAACCAGATACTGCTCCTTGCCGAAGCTCTTGGTGAGCTGAAAATAGCGTTCCTTAAAGCGGTCGTAGACCTCGATGGAGGGCTTGCCCATATAGCTGAGAACGCTGTTGCAGCAATGCTCCGGTGCGACCTTCAGCTGACCGCTGACGTGATCGTGTACCAGCTTTTTGAAAAAGGTTTCGTCCGGATCGTAGACCAGATAGTCGAATCGAATGCCTGAACGGATAAAGACCTTCTTCACTTTCGGCAGTGCCTCCACCTGCTTCAGCAGTTCCACATACTCGCTGTGATCCACCTTGAGCTGTTTGCAGGGCGTGGGAGCGAGGCACTTACGACTCGTACAAACACCGTGCTCGATCTGTTTATCGCAGGCAGGATAGCGGAAATTCGCCGTAGGCCCGCCTACATCGTGGATATAGCCCTTGAAGCCGGGGAGAGTGGTGAGGAGTTTCGCTTCGTTCACAACGCTCTCGATGGAGCGGGAGCGGACGCTTCGTCCCTGATGGAAGGCGAGTGCGCAGAAGTTGCAGGCACCGAAACAGCCGCGGTTGTGGGTCAGCGAGAATTCCACCTCGGCGATTCCGGGAACGCCGCCGTCTTTATCATAAATGGGGTGCGGACGGCGGGTGTAGGGAAGCGCATAGACCTTGTCCAGTTCTTCCCTTTCCAGCGGCGGCATGGGTGGGTTCTGCACCAGCATTTTGCCGTCGTACATCTCAGTGATCGCCTTTCCGCTGATGGCATCCTGATTTCGATATTGCATGGCAAAGGCTTTGGCGTAGGTCTCTTTGTTGATCTTCAGATCGTTGTAGTCGAATCCCTGTTCCACTTCGTAGTGTATCTTATCTTCGGGCGTGGTAAGGTAGACGGTACCGCGCACATCGTGGATCTTCTTGACGGGAATTCCCTTGTCCAGCAGCTTGGCAATGCGGAGGAGGATGTTCTCACCCATACCATAGGTGAGCAGATCAGCGCGGGAGTCCACCAGCACCGAGCGGCGGACTTTGTTATCCCAGTAATCATAATGGGCAAAGCGGCGCAGAGATGCCTCCAAGCCGCCCAAAATGATCGGCACATCGCCGTATGCTTCACGGATGCGGTTGCAATAGACGATCACGGCACGGTCGGGACGAAAGCCCATCTTTCCCCCTGGGCTGTAATAATCGTAACTCCGTTTCTTTTTGGAAACGGTATAGTGCGCCACCATGGAGTCGATGTTACCGCTTGAGACGAGAAAGCCCAACCGCGGTCTGCCGAACCGTTTGAAATCATCGCAGGATTTATAATCAGGCTGAGAGAGGATAGCCACGCGGAACCCTGCGTTTTCCAGCACACGGGAGATGATCGCCATGCCGAAGCTGGGGTGGTCAACGTAAGCGTCGCCGCAAACGTAGACGAAATCGGGAACGTCCCAGCCGCGGACCTCGCATTCGGCGCGGGTGATGGGGAGAAATTCGTTGTTCATAGATACCTCATATGGATCAGCTTGCCCTTATCCGCTTGCGGATAAAAGCGCGCGTTGTTTTCGTGGGACTGCAGAGACAGCAAAAGACATCGGTTGCCCGATGTCTTTATTATAACGGTTTTGCGTGGGATTGTCAAGCCCATGTCGCGGAATACGCGCATATACTTCAATTGGTTTATAGAAGGATGATTATTTTATGCAACAGGGGAGACCGGAACGGTCTCCCCTCAGAGTGTCGAAAAAGTTAACGAGAATACTGGAGGAAGGGGAAAACCAT
>JBJDZI010000079.1:0-11241 GCA_051867925.1 Eubacteriales bacterium | reverse complement strand
ACCTCCAACCCCTTTCCTTGGCTGGCGGCTCTCTAAATTTATAGTTTATCGACAGACTGAGAGCGGCAAGAACTTGCCGCTCGACTTGTTTATTCAGACCTCGGCGGAGCCAAGGAAGTGGCGAGAAGCCAAGCCCCAAATGCGTTTTCCGTCATTCGGATGGAGATTGCTCTCCCGTTTTGCGATACACAGACGGAGACACACCAAACCGCTTTTTGAAAGCGGCAGAAAAGTAGGGAAAACTGGGGAATCCAGACAGGGCGGCAATCTCCTTCAGCGGCAGATTGCCCGCACGCAGATATCGCGCGGCAATCTGTAAACGGTAGTCGGTGAGATATTCCGAAAAAGGAACGCCCATCGTCTTGTGGAACAACTGGGAAAAATAGGCAGGGGAAAGAAAGACCCGATCGGAAACCTCTTGCAAAGTCATCTTCTGCCGATAACTGCGCCGAATCAGTGCCAGAGCGCGGCGAATGGGAAGTAGCTGATCGCTGTCCTTTCCGCCTGCCTCGGGCATCGCCCGCAGGATCAGAATGCAGAGCATCTCGATCCCGCGCCCGATCAGTTCTTCAAAGAACAGCGGCGGATCGTCCTTGGCGGGCGTTTGATACTCGGCAAGCAGTTTCTTTGCAAGCCCGAAAATCTCTTTTGTCACAGCCGGGGAAGGACGCAGGCAAATAGGCTCGCTGTGATCCTCCAGCGCACCGGCGATGGCATCCGCCAAAATGTCTGACGTAAAGATAAAATTGTAATATCGAAAGGACTGCTCCGGCTGCGTGATCTGCATATGGTAGTCGGAGGGCGTGACCAAATGGATCGTCCCGGGGGACAGCGTAACCGTCTCACCGTTCACAAGAAAGTCGGATTCTCCCTCGTAAACCAATGAAAGTTCAAAAAAATCGTGAAAATGCAGTTTGCGATTGTAGGTGCTACCCGCGTCGGAATAGCAATCCCAAATCACGAACCGCTCGGGGCCGAGAATCCCGGCAGCGGGAATGATCCCGATTCGCTCGTCCATACCATCACCTCAAGCACATTGTAGCAGAGGCGCACCAAACTGTCAAGTCTTATTTTATTTTATGATATGATATCGAAAACTTTTGATTTATTTCTAAACTATTGCATTTCGCCGCGGGATTTGGTATACTGAACACAAGAAATTACGGAGGTATTTCCAATGACCCATCTCGAACAATTGCAAAAAGATTTTATCAACCTGCGCCTTGGTACCTTTATCCACTTCAACAGCGCAACCGTCCAGTTCCATAACAGTGAGATAGAGGACTGGGAGTTTGGACATGAAAACTTCGGCGAGCCCCGCCGCTATCCCTTCAACGAAGCGGATTGGAACCCCACCAATCTGGATTGCAAGGGCTGGGCAAAGGCAGCCAAAGCCGCAGGTTGCCGTTTTGCGGCACTGACCACCAAGCATCACGAGGGCTTCGGTCTCTGGCCTTCCGCCTATACCGATCACTGCGTGAAGAACGGAACCGTCAAGACCGACGTGGTGGCACAGTACCTTGCCGCTTTCCGCGCAGAAGGCATTGTGGCGGGACTGTATTTCTCCATCCTCGACCTGACCCATGGCATCGGCAAACGCTCCTGCACCGCTGAGCAGAAGGAGTTTATCAAGAATCAGCTTCGCGAACTGCTGACCGGTTACGGCGAGATACCCTTCATCATGGTGGACGGCTGGGGTTCTCCTTGGGGCGGTCCCTCTTTTGAAACATTGCCTTTTGAAGAGATCGACACCTTTGTCAAATCCATTCAGCCAAACTGTCTGCTGATGAACATCGGCGCATCCGACGGTATCTTAAACACCGACGTAGTCTTCTACGAAAACGCCGCAGGGCAGGAAGTGAAAGGCTCTTTCGAAGGTCCCGGTGTATCCTGCAACAAACTCACCGGCACTTGGTTCTGGAGAGACGGCGACAGTCAAACCGCTCCAACCCCCGCCGCATGGGCACTGAAAAAGATGGATGGCTATTTCCCCATGAATATCAACTTTATGCTGAACATCTCCCCCGATCCCACCGGCAAGATGGACGATAATCTGGCGGCAGAGTTTGCAAAGATCGGCGAAGGGGTCAAGTATCCCGAACCGCTGACCGTCCTGCCCGACGGCTGGCTTCGCCGCTAAGGAGGGTGAAATGATGAAACGCAAATGCTTGACCGCGCTTTTGCTGGTTGCACTTCTGCTTCCTATGATTGGAGGGATGATTCCTGTGTCTTCTAAGAACGCCAAAACCGATTACGATTTTACAGGCATCTATCTCACCCGCAGTTCGATAGCCCTGAAGGTGGGCGGCAGCGGGGCAGTGACCGTCCGGCGGATCAACGTTCCCCGTTCCGAGAAACTGATCTGGCACAGCTGGGATACCTCCATCGCTACCGTTGCCCAAAACGGTGAGATCACCGCCGTGGGCGTGGGTACCACCAAGATCACCGTGCTGACTGAGCATTACAGCGCAGACTGTATCGTAACGGTCACCGAAGAAGATCCGGTATATGATCACTACGATCACACCGTCGAACTGTTGCAGGATTTTTACGACCTGCGTTTTGGGATGTTCCTGCACTTCAACAGTTCCACCTACGAGTTTGCCAAGATCGGCGGCGACTGGGCGGGCGAACAGAGAGAGTCCACCTTCGATCCCCGTTTCTGGGATCCTTCGGAGCTGGATTGCAACGATTGGGCGAGAGCGGCGAAATCCGCAGGCATGAGCTTTGCCGTGCTGACCACCAAGCATCACGACGGCTTCGATCTGTGGGACAGCGCCTATACCGATTACGATGTGGGCTCTGCCACCAACAAAACCGACGTCGTCAAGGCGTTTACCGATGCCTGCCGTGAGGAGGGAATTGCGCCTGCACTTTACTTCTCTATGCTGGACATCAAGCACAAGATCACTTCGTCCGACTGCGACGCCACCGACATCGAATTCATCAAAGCGCAGATCACCGAACTTCTGACCAACTACGGCGAGATTCCCTTCATCATTTTCGACGCATGGAACGCCTACTGGGGCGGACCCAATTATGATCTGCTCCCCTATGACGAGATCGTGAATCTGGTACATACCCTCCAGCCGAACTGTCTGGTCATCAACATCAGTTGCGAGGCAAATTCCGTCCACAGCGAAGTGGCAATGTTCGAAAGTGCCGCAGGGCAGAATGTCCCCGATTGGTTCAGAGGAGTCAACATCTCCTGCAACACCGTATCGAAGCATTGGTTCTGGTGCGACAGTTACCCCACCGACACTTTCAAGAGCGTGGATTGGGTGCTGAACGAGAATGTGAACCCCTTCACCGAAAGCGACACCGTTTTCATCCTGAACGTAGCACCCAACCAAAAGGGTGCGCTGATCGAAAAGTATAAAACCCTGCTTTCCCGGATCGGAGAAGGCTATGAAAAGCCCGCCGATTCCGTGAGTATTCCCGAAGAGTGGGCAGCAGATTACGAGTATCGGCAAAATCTGCTCTTCCACAAAACCGCAACCCAAGGCTCCACCGACGGCAACGCCACTGCGGGCAGAGCGGTAGACGGTTTCACCGATCCCGAATACAGTCACGAGACCTCCTCCCGCACAGGCTCCGATAAGGGCTGGTGGCGCGCGGACATCGGCTATGTTGCCGATTTCGGCAAACTGAGGATCTACGCGGGTGCGGGCGGTGCAAACCAGCTGAAGAACGCATATGTCTTCTTCTCCGATAGTCCTTTGGGTACGATGGATTACGACCGTCTCATCTCCACCGAAGGAATAACCTGCGTCCCGCTGAAAAACGCGGAGATCACCGAGGATGTGCTGACCGTTGATCTCAGCGGGCAAAGCAGTCGCTATGTGGGCATTCTGAAAAAGAGCGGTTCGCTGACTCTATCCGAGGTAGTGCTGAATCCCGCAGGCACCGCTGACGATCGGATTGTCGGCTTGCGGTCTGCTTTGGGCAGCCTGACGGTCAACGCAGGCACCGCGTTTGCGGATCTGACCCTTCCCGAGACCGCGCAGTTTGTGACCGCAGACGGCAGTCTGAAGATCCTGCCTCTGGTTTGGGACGAGACGAGTTACGATCCCACCCGCACGGGCAGCATTGAACTGATGGCGCACCCCGAGGGGAGCGACTATACCGTAACTCTTTCTGCAACCGTTCACGACAGCAGTCGCTTCGTCCTCCGCACACCCGTGTCCGTGACGGCATCCTCCATCTGGAGCGACAGCAGCGATTGGGCAGCAGTCAAGAACGTGATTTCGGACACCGGCATGGTTATCGACTCCTCCAATATCCTGTACAGCACCCACGATAACGCATACAACGCCACCTCCATGTGGCACTCCGCCGACGGTGTGACCAAGGCAAACCTCACCTTCACCTTCAATAGCCCCGTGACCCTTTCGCATCTGCTGATCTGGAACCACAATCAGAAAGATCTGACTGATCGCGGTGTCAAGGAGATGGAAGTCTTTTACGCCGAGACTGCGGACGGCGAGTGGATGTCCGCAGGGGTATACACCCTGCACAAAGCAGACGACGATCCCTATCAGACCGCTACCGATCTGTTGAGTATCGGCACGATCACAGTCGCTAAGATCAAACTGGATCTGAAATCGAACTACGGCAGTTCCAGCCACATCGGTCTGTCACAGGTGTTCTTTCTGAAGTGTGCAGATGGCATGGAACAGTCGGTCGCCGCACTTTCCTCCTTTGAACTGTTGTCGAAATACGATTATCCCGAAGCAGATTATCTGGCGGCAGAGGCAATCTATCTGCAATGCGCGGATGCCGTTGCCAAGCAGAGCGCCAACGCAGACGCTTTGGCGGCATCGCTCCGGACTGCCACTCAAAAACTGGACGAGGTGAAATCGGTGAAGAAACTGTCGGGCATGGATGCGCTGACCATGAAGATCACCGCAGGCGAAGGACTTCCCGACACTATTGAGATCAAGGTGGGCGGTGTTCTGACTGCAGTGCCCGTGATTTGGCAAACCCTTCCCGAAGGCGTGCTGACCGCCTCCGGTACCTGCACTTTGCGGGGACGGATCGCAGGAACACCCACTCCAGTCAGCGTCGCGCTGTCTGTGGCAGGGAAGTCCTCTGTGGCTCTGGAAGCCCTGATCGAGCGCTACCATGCCATTGATCTGTCGGTCTACACCGCCGAAAGTGCCGCCGCCTTTACGGCTGCGCTGGATAATGCCCAAGCCGTCGTTGCAAACGCCGAGTCCGGGCAGGATGTGATCAACAGCGCCAAAGCGACACTGAAGAGTGCCAAGTACGGTCTGATCGAACCTGCTTTCGCATCGCTTTCGCTGAAAGAACAGCCTCCCGTGATCGAACCCGATGAAGACGGAGAGGACGATACCGACGATCCCTTCCGGAATCCCACCGACCCCGAAAACGGCACCACCGATTCCACCGCGGACGATTCCGATAAGACCCCCGTGGGTCTGATTGCAGGCATCGTGATCGGTGCCGCAATCCTGCTGGCAGCCGCTGTAGCCGCCATCGCAATCCTCCGCAAAAAGAAGAAATAAATTGATCTGGATTGGGGTGCTGCAACGGCTCCTCCTTACCAAGAACCTTTTGAAAAAAGGTTCTTGGAACTCCAAAAACTTCTGAAAAGGGCGGCAAATACTTGCCGCCCTTCAGACTGTCGATAAACTATAAATTTAGAGAGCCGCCAGCCAAGGAATGGGGTTGGAAGTCCGATGAGAAATGTAGCAGTCGCTACGCGACAGCTACGAAAAACTTCGGCGTCCCCGATGGCTTTCCTCTCCTCTCAGAAAACGAACGACTAAAAGTGTACAAAGCCAAGAGCGACAAACAAACGCCGCCCTTTTTGCGCTCTCATAGCGACAGGAGTATTTTCGGGAGAAATGTCAAATGTTTGTTAAGAAATGTCAAATGTTTGTAAAATGTATTGACAAATCAATATCCGTTTTGTAGAATAATCAAAACATGGTACCACGGCGAATGGAAACAGCAAATAGCCGCGCGTTACAATCCCTATGCACCGGACAATGTTTACATCCAATTCACAATACGGCATTAAAATCGTCAAATTCGGGAAGTATAATTAATACAATGTATAATTGTCAATACACAATGTCGGAGTTTTGTCATCCGACGGGAGGAAACCATGGCACAGAAGAAAAAGAGAAAAAATAGAAGCAAAAAGAATAAAAAACTGAAACTGGCGGTGGTCATTTCGCTGCTCAGCCTACTGGGACTGATTCTGGTCGCGCTGGTGGGCGGAGGTGCGATCCTGCTTAGCTGGTATAATCAGATGAACTACCATGAGATCGGCGGTGATACCGTGGATCAGGATTTCATGGAAGCGTCCATCGCTATGCAAAACGGCGTTCCGCTGGATACCATCCTGAAGGATCCCAACTATAAGTTTACGCTTCAGGACATTGAAGATCTGAAACTGCAATACATGGACTGGCTGAGCTCCCAGAATGGCATGGCAGATTCCGACCCCAACAATACGCTGGATATATGGAAGGATCCCCCGAAATCCGAACCTCTTCCTGCAGAGGCGGAAAAACTGATCAATATCCTTTGCCTGGGTACGGATGAGAGAACCGCAGGCTCCCGCGGCAGAACAGATACTATCATGATGATCACCATCAATACCGAAAAGAAGACCATCACCATGACCTCTTTCCTACGGGATATGTATATGAGATTGGGCGGAACAGACAGATATAATAAACTCAACGCCGCATACGTTTACGGCGGAGTAGGCGGGGTTCGGGATACGCTGTACGATTATTTCGGACTGGAATTTGACAACTATGCACAGGTAAACTTTGAATCCTTTGAGAAAGTCATCGACGCCATAGGCGGAATTGATATCGAACTGTCCGATAAAGAAGTTTCCAACCTGGTTAAGCACACCGCGCTGGACGCGGGTGTTACCTTCGTTCCCGAGGATCACCTGATAGAGGGGAACACCTATCATCTCAACGGCAAATACGCCCTTCGTCTCTGCCGTGACCGTTATGCCAACGATAACTCCCAAGGCGACGGCGATTTCGGCCGTACCGAGCGTCAGAGAAGAGTACTGACCAAGGTCATCGAGAAGGCGCAGGGTATGAGCTTCGGTCAGCTGATGGATCTGATCCCCATTGTACTTCCCATGATCACTACCGATCTGACGGTGGCTGACTGTGCCAATCTGCTGGCATCGGTGGGCACCTCCTATTCGTCTTACAAGATCCAGACCTGCCATGTTCCCGCCAAAGGAACCTACAATTACGCCACAGTCAGTGGTATGAGCGTACTGAGTGTGGATTTTGAAAAGAATAAGCAAATGCTGCACGCTTTGATTTTCGGTTGATCCCCCACAGGAAAATGCCGAACGGATCGCTTGTTTCACAATTTCAGGAAGTCTAAAAAGGAAAGTCAACTATGAAAGATACGGCAATACTGATCCCCGCCTACCGTCCGGATCAAGAACTCATCGAAACTCTGCAAAAACTGTCCGAGGAGCAATATACCCTCGTGGTGGTGGATGACGGCAGCGGTGCGGCATACGACGAGGTGTTTATCGAAGCGGCGCGCTATGCCCGTGTGATCCGATATACGCCCAATCGCGGAAAGGGCAGTGCCCTCAAAAGAGGAATGCGTTGCATCCGCAAATGTTTTCCGGACGTTCGCCGTCTGATCACCGCTGACGCAGACGGTCAGCACCGCCCGGAGGACATCCGCAAAGTGGCGGATCGGCTGCATCAGCGCGGTGGGTTCGTTATCGGTTCCCGTGCTTTCGTGGGGGACGTTCCCCTTCGTTCCCGCTTCGGCAATACGGTCACCAGAGGCGTCTATCATCTGGTCAGCGGCGTGCGGGTGCAGGACACCCAGACGGGGCTTCGAGGCTTTGACCGCTCGTTGCTGGACTGGCTGATCGAGATCCCCGGCGCGCGCTACGAATACGAAATGAACGTGTTGATGACCGCCGCCAGAGACGGGATCGAAATAGATGAGGTTGCCATCGAAACGGTTTACGAAAACGACAATTCTTCCTCCCATTTCCGCCCTTTACAGGACTCGGTCAAGATCTATAAAGAAATCTTTCGATTTGCTTTCATAAATCGTTGACATTTTTTAGGAGAAGTTATGAAAAAAGAACGTATTTTACCGGCATGGCTTTTGCTCATCATTGACATTCTGCTGATCGGCGCAGTCCTTTGCGGATTTTCCTGGTTTCACCATATCAAACCTCTTTGGTTCGGAACGAATGACAGCACCGCAGACATTGGAGACAATCTCCAGTTTACCAATCCCTACAATTCTGGTAACAGCGGTTGCAATTGTTGTTGCTGCAACGGTTGCAATTCAAACGGAAACAACAACAATGGAAACAATAACAACAATGGAAACGATCCCGACGATCCCGGAGACGGATATGATTATTCCGGTCAGTTCGGTTCCAAATACGGCAATCTCTTTCTGAAAGAAGGAGAAGAGGTGATCTCCACCGCTACCGAGTATAAGAGCCATGATATGTGGGTGACTCTCACCGAGGTCAACCGCGATATGTACTACCAGCCGACGGACAAAACCTATCATGTGCAGTATTTCATCTACGATATCTATGTGCGCAATATGGAAAACCTCTATACGGTTTCGGTGAGCGAACGTGAGCCTATCGAGAATCTGATGGAAAAGACCGAAGATAAATCCGGCACTCTGCTGAAAGACGGACTCCCGATTGCCGCCATCAACGGAGACTATTGGGGCAATGCCAACCATACCGAGGTAGCCGTCCGCAACGGCAAGGTGCTTCGGGTAACAGACATGATCACCAGCGACATCTGCGTTCTGTATTACGACGGTACGATGGAGACCATCTCGCCCGATGAATACGATTGGAACGCAATCGCCGCCAAAGCGCCCTATCAGATCTGGGAGTTCGGTCCCGGACTGCTGGACGACAACGGCGAGATGATCACCGAGTTCAGCAACGAAAGCTACGACCATAATGTTGTTGATCAACGCCATCCCCGTTCTTCCATCGGCTATTACGAACCGGGACATTACGCACTGGTGGTGGTAGACGGACGCTCAGACGATTCTGACGGTGTTCGCGTAGCACAGATGGCACAGATTTATCATGAACTGGGATGCGTGCAGGCTTACAATTTTGACGGCGGAGACAGTTGCCAGGCGTACTTTAACGGCGAGATGTACCGTGTGGCAGAGGATCGCGATGATCAGCGAGCGCTGTTCGATATCGTTTGTATCGGCGAAATTAAGAAGCAATGAGGGGGAAGGGATCATGATCAATATCAAAATCAATATCAAAGCTTGTCTGCAAAAGCTGATGAAGATCCTGCCTCATATCAATATCGTTCTCGCAATTACGATGATCACGCTGTTCGTCACCGACCGATACAATCGGGCCATGAAGTTTCTGTATAACGAAAACACCAAATGGTTGCTCTTTATCTTCTGCATCACCGTACTCCTGCAATCGCTGATCCAGATCTATCTGCACCGTTGTGAAGTTCGGGAGCGCAACGCGGCAATTGACGCGAAAACATCGGCGCAATCTGATTCTTCAGACAGAAACGAATGAATATTTGCAAACATTTTCGAACAATTACCCGCCACCGTCATCGGGTAATTGCACACTGTATGAAGGCGGGGATCGGCTGGCAGGGACTGCTCCACGATCTCTCCAAATACAGCCCCACCGAGTTTTGGAGGGGCGCGCGCTACTATCAGGGACAGCGTAGTCCCAACGAAGCGGAGCGGGAAGAGCAGGGTTATTCGCTGGCGTGGATGCACCACAAAGGGCGCAATCGCCACCATTTTGAGTATTGGGTAGACGTGAACCCCAAGACCAAACGCTACGAGCCGGTGGAGATGCCGGTGAACTATCTCATCGAAATGTTCTGCGACCGCGTAGCCGCTTGCAAGATCTACAAGGGCAAGGACTACAAGGACGATGCGGCGCTCCTCTATTTTCTGCGGGGGAACGCCAAGAACACCATGCACCCTGCCACCGCCGCTGAACTGGAGCGTCTGCTCCGTCTGCTGGCGGACGAAGGGGAAGCGGCGGCATTTGCCGAAACCAAGCGGATGCTGAAAGCGTGGAAAGCAAACCGGAAAAAAACGTACTGACGATCAATGAATGAATCAGGATACGCAAACGACCACACGAGTGTAAAAACTTCGTGTGGTCGTTGCTTTTGATCGGGTTTATCAGAGATGATCCGGGTACCGCTCAGCCGTCAGCACGCCGTCGCAGACGTTGATCTTGCAGATGCGGGCGTTTCTGCGCTCGCCGGTAGAGTCCTCTGCACCGTAATCTCTGCCGTGGTAGACGGCATACCACTGTCCGTTCTCACAGATCATAGAGTGATGTCCGGTGCCCTCTTCGAAGTCATTGGCAGAAAGCACGGGGAGGTAGGTGTTCGCATCGGGATACTTCTCGAACTTCACTTTGGTCAGATCCTGCTCGTCCGATTTTGCGCGGGCGTAGCCCACATAATAAGTGGGTTTCTCGTAGCAGTTGCCAGAGTACATCAGATACTGCCAATCGCCCTCTCGGAAGTAGAACGCGCCTTCAATGGTGTGCCAATGCTGACCTTCCCGAAAACGGTCGTGCTGATAGATTTCCTCATCCAGCGTGGGCTCCACCACGGTCACGGGTTTTCCCTCGGGCGTGAAGGGATCCAGCAGACGATCCACCACGATGCAGGTACCCACCCGCTCCACGTCGTAGTGATTGGTGGAGTAGTAGATGAACAGCCCTGCCTCGGTCTGCACCACGTGGGGGTCGATGGAGAAGGGCGGCAGAATGGGTTTGGGATCACAGAAGGGTCCCAGCGGCGAATTTGCTACCGCCACGTGCATAATGTGATGATGATCGGCAGGATCGGGGGTAGCGTCGTCAATGATGATGGAGCAGTAGAGGTAGAATTTGCCCTCTAGCTCGATTACCGCAGGTGCCCAATATTCCTGATAATTTTTGTAGGTAAAAATGTTGCCGCAATACTTCCACTCGCCTGTGAGGGAATCGGAGGTATAAGCGTGAATACCGTCTGCGCCGGTGGCGTAAATGTAGTACTTGCCGCCCGAGCGGATAATATACGGATCGGGCTGAGTGGGATGAATGGAGCATCTGATCAGTTGCATACGATCACCTCAAAATCAATAAATCCGTCCGAAAAGGACGGATTTCAGCCTGTCGATAAACTATAAATTTAGATAGCCGCCAGCCAAGGAATGGGGTTG
>JBJDZI010000078.1:0-47815 GCA_051867925.1 Eubacteriales bacterium | reverse complement strand
GCAAGGTTCCCTCTGCCGACAGTTCTTTCGCCAGATTCAGGTGAATCGAACCGTCTGTGCGGTCGTACCATCCGTTGTGCGTACTGTCTGCTTCTGAATACAGGTAAATGTCAATGCCAAGCGCCTGCGCTAAGCGCTCCAACTCCTCCACAGCCGTCTTCTGCGCCTCGGAAATGTTTGATGCATCCGTTTCCATATGGAGCGTACCTTTCCGCTTCTCGGTGCGCTTTTCGCCCACGGTAGCCCTCTCCCGACGGCGATCATTTATGCCGGCACGCTTCGCCGCTTCCAGCTGTTCCTCGGTAAGCGTATAGGCAAAACGGCTCTCGGACAGATCAATTCCGTATCGTGCGGAATTGTACGCCTCCTGCCAGCCACGTACATAATTCAGCGCATCCGACGCGCTCCCGCCCCTTGCAACCGTTTCGAAGCCTTCAATCATCGCATTGGCGGACGCCGCATTCATTCTCGCAGCCGCTTTATACAGCACCGCCGTATTTGGATTTTCAAAGGTTATGTCGGAAATATTCACACGTCTGCCATCCGCAAGCTCCACCGTGACGTTGCCGCCGGAGACAGACGCCACCCGAACCGCAGAGGAGTCTTCTCCGCTCTCGGTCACGGTCACCTTGAACCGATCGGCTTTTGCTTCAGCCGCCGCCTCGTTCTTGGCTTCGGTGTAGATGCGAAACGCCTCTGCGCTCTCCATCCCGGCACCGCCGTCCTTTTCCAGTTTGGCACGGGCAGAGGCAAAGTCTGTCCCGTTTCTGCCCCATTCCCGATACAGATTTTCTTCAAACTCCTGCCGGCGTTCTTCCTGGAGCGAACGATCCCTCTCAAACGCCGCAGAATCGCTCTCTGCGGCGTTTTGAGTATCGGTCGATGAATTGGTATGCCCACTCTGATTCTTCTTCTCGGTTGCCGCTGTGATCTGCTCTGCTGCCTTCATCAGCTCTTTGCCGGAAAGCATCTCTCCTGCGTCCAGCTTTGTCTGCAGACGTGTGGCAAGCTTGCTTTTCGGATCAGCCGTCTTTAGCTCGTTCACCAGCTCCTGCATCCACTCCACGTCACCGTTGTAAGCCGCCTCTGCGAATTTGTAGGCTGCATTTTTCTTTTGTGCTTTATTCCGTTTATATCCGATCAAACTACTTCCTGCATGGAAAAACGGGGCGGTTGTATGAAACGCAGTGTTATCTTCCAAAGAAACCGACAAGCCGCAACTTGTCGGTTTTTCGCATCCCTTCGGCAATATTTACACATCCCCCTGCCCTGCACTTGACAATGGTTTCTTTTTGTGGTATAATTAAACTGTCAAAATAATCACATATCCATATAAGCTCATAATACGGTTGAGCGTTTCTACCAACTACCGCAAACAGTTGACTTTGTTCGTTCATCGTCAACTGTTATTTTTTCGGAGGATTATCTATGAATTATGACGTGATCATTATCGGTGCCGGTCCCGGCGGCATTTTTTCGGCTTACGAACTGACTCTTCTGAACCCTGATCTGAAGGTTGGCGTGTTTGAAACGGGACACGCCCTGCAAAATCGGCATTGTCCTATCAACGGGGAGACCGTTAAGTCCTGCATCAACTGCAAGACCTGCTCCATTATGAGCGGATTCGGCGGTGCGGGTGCTTTTTCCGACGGCAAATACAATATCACCAACGATTTCGGCGGCACTTTGCACGAGCTGATCGGCAAAAAGCAGGCACTGGATTTGATGCGCTATGTGGACGAGATCAATCTGCGCTACGGCGGCGAAGGAACTAAACTGTACACCACCGCAGGAACCAAGTTCAAAAAAGAGTGCATCCGGCACGATCTGCACCTGCTGGACGCTTCGGTTCGCCATCTGGGTACTGATATCAACTATGTGGTGCTGGAAAATCTCTACGCCCATCTGAAAGACAAGGTGGATTTCTACTTCGATACTCCCGTGGATTCTGTGGCGATGATAGACGGCGGCTACGCGATTTGTTGCAATGATCGCACCTACACCTGCGAAAAGTGCATCATCTCAGTGGGCAGAAGCGGTAGTAAGTGGATGGAACGGGTCTGCAAAGAACTGAAGATCCCTACCAAATCCAATCGTGTGGACATCGGCGTGCGCGTAGAGCTTCCCGCTGACGTCTTCGCCCATCTGACAGACGAGCTGTACGAGAGCAAGATCGTATACTGCACCAAAGGCTACGGCGACAGAGTGCGCACCTTCTGTATGAATCCCCGCGGCGCGGTAGTCAACGAAAATACCAACGGCATCATCACGGTCAACGGACACAGTTACGAGGATCCTGCCAAGCAGACCGAAAACACCAATTTTGCTCTGCTGGTTGCCAAGCATTTCTCCGAGCCATTCAAGGACTCCAACGGCTACGGCGAATCCATCGCCAAACTCAGCAATATGCTGGGCGGCGGCGTGATCGTTCAGCGATTCGGCGATCTGATCCGCGGTCGCCGCTCCAATCAGAGCCGCATTGACGAAGCCTTCATCACCCCCACGCTGAAGGCTACCCCCGGTGATCTGAGTCTGGTACTGCCCAAGCGGATTCTGGACGGCATTATCGAGATGATCTATGCGCTGGATAAGGTTGCGCCCGGCACCGCCAACGACGACACCCTGCTGTACGGCGTGGAAGTGAAGTTCTACAACATGGAAGTGGACATCAACGAGAATCTGGAAACCTGTTACAGCGGTCTGTACGTCATTGGCGACGGTAGCGGCATCACCCATTCTCTGTCTCACGCTTCCGCCAGCGGTGTTCACGTTGCCCGCAAAATCGCCGCACGGTAAAGGGAAACGTCAACATCGCGCAATTATATACAACTTTTCCACGGCTATTTTCTCAACTATGCAAAAACCCTTTGACAAATGCCGTTGATTGTGATAGAATACAAGTGACGATCCTTGCCATAAGGCTCCGCTGAATTTGGGAGGTACGAAAATGAAACAGTACGAAAACGTGGTGGTATTTGATCACCCGCTGATCTGCCATAAGGTTGCTATCCTGCGGAATGAAAACACCAGCATGAAGGAATTCCGCGAACTGGTGGAGGAAATCACCACTCTGATGACCTACGAATGTCTGAAAGACGGCGTTCCTACCACCGAAATCACGGTCAAAACGCCTTTGGAGACCTGCACCCAGCAGGTGGTGAAGGACAACGCCATCGCTATCGTTCCCATCCTGCGTGCGGGACTGGGAATGGTCAACGGCGTCCATGTACTCTTCCCCTCCGCACGGGTCGGTCACATCGGAATGTACCGCAACGAGGAGACGCTGGAGCCTTGCGAGTATTACTGCAAACTCCCCGACGGTATCGAGGACAAACTGGTGCTGGTGGTGGATCCCATGCTTGCCACAGGTGGCAGTGCCTGCGACGCCATCTCTCTGCTGAAAAAACGGGGATGCAAAACCATCAAATTTATGGCGATCATCGGTGCGCCCGAGGGTGTTGCCCGCGTTGCTGAGACTCATCCCGACGTGAGCATCTATGTCTCCACCGTGGATCGGGGTCTTAACGAGAACGGCTACATCCTTCCCGGACTCGGCGATGCGGGAGATCGGCTGTTCGGAACCAAATAAACAATAATCCTCAACCTTCCCTCTGCGGCGAGCGGTTGAGGATTTTTTTGTTACTGCGCTTAGATGAAAACTCCCCCGTCGCCCGATTTCGAGTGATGGGGGAGTTTGCCGTTATACCCGCTCGTCTCCGATGTAGAAGAGCGCAACTGTACCGGGTCCGCAATGAGAGGCAATGATGGTACCGATGTCGAAGATCTGCACTTTTCCTTTGAGATTGGGGAAGGTAGTTTCCACAGCCGCTTTGGTGACCTCGGCATCCTTGATGGCATTGGCGTGGCTGACATAGCACTTTCCCGAATAGTTCAGATCGCCATCCAGATGATCGACCATCGCCTGCACCGTGGCTTTGATGGCGTTCTGCTTGCCTCTGACCTTGCCGGAAGCGACGATGTGTCCCGTTTCATTGAGTTGCAACGTGGGGCAGATGCCCAGAACCGTAGCGATTGCCGCGGTAGGTCCCGAAACACGTCCGCCTCGGCGAAGCATGGTCAGATCGGTGACGAAGAAATTGTGATGGATCTTCTTGCGGATGTTCAGCAGCCATTCTGCAACGGCTTCCATTTCCTCACCGCAATCCCGCAGGTCGGCGGCAATGTCCACCAGCATTCCGTAACCCGACGAACTGCAGGTGGAATCCACGATGATCAGTCGGCGGTCGGGAAACTCCTCCTGAAGGGTTTTGGCAGCCTCAATGGCGTTATTGACCGACGGCGTCATTCCCGAGCCGAAGGCTACGTGCAAAACATCGCCTTTTTCAAGCAGGGGACGGAAATACTCCAAATAGCGATAAGTATTGATCTGGGAAGTGGTGGGCTTTTTTCCTTCCTTGATCTTTTCGTAAAAATCAGCGCGGGCAGATTCGTCTCTGCCCATATCGTCGGGATATTCCACCCCATCGATCATGTAAGAATAAAACAGCACCGAAATATTTCTGTCGCTGACATAGGAATACGGCAGGTCAACGGTGGACTCACAAGACAACCGGAATTTTTCATTGATTTCGTTCATAAGGATACTCCTTGAATTGCATAGTTGGGCGGTCTGCATTATCGCATAATGCGATTGCAAACCGCACTTTGGTTTGCTTTCATTATACTACTTTTTTCACCAAAACTAAACCTATTCTTAGCCTACCCAGGTAACGAGATCAGATGCAGTCAGTAGAATTTTCAAAACACACTCTACCGAGAGTAGAATCCGCTGATTTTGATGGTGTTTTGCTGATTTTTACGCGCTTTCGGATGCCAAGCATACTGTGTCACTTCATTCATCTCCATTGCCTTCTCCGTTCATCTCCAGCCGCTCCAGTTCGGTTTGATAGTTCTCCGGGCGGTGCGCGTCAATGCGGGTGTACCGTCCCCGCTGACCGATCTCAAGCATCTTCCCCACATGGGTGAAGCCAAATGCGGCGGGCGGCAGATGGGTCACGAGATCATCGCGGTTTCGAATAACGGTAAAGTGCGCCCAACGGCTACGGAGTTCTTTGGAAAGAACCCCGAACACCACCCGCGGACAGCCGAAGCCGTAGCCCTCCAGCGACTGTTGCAGGTCAGGACGACTATGCCATACATATTCGTGACACAGCACCGCCAGTGCAGCGCCGTGGGAGTAGCCCGAGATGACGATCTTCTGCACGTCGGGATCCATAATGTCAGCGGTGACATAGCTCTTGACGGTCTTCCACACCTTCAGAAAACCGCGATGGGCATACCAGGTGGGGCTTCCCGCTTGGCGGTATGCCCGTGCCGGAAAGTTAAAGTTGTTCTTCCAGTCTTCCGCACCGTCGGAATGGGCGAAGTATATATAGAGCGTCGTACCCACGCGACGAAGGGCAAAATCCGCCGAGTTCTCCACATGGGTGTACATCGTATAGAGCGTGCGATCAAAAAGCGTACTGAGTTTCATGGGGTACCTCCCGTGGTTCGGTGGTACAGTATATGCGAAAGCGACAAAGATGCGAAACATCCCCGAAAGTACGGCGCTCGGGGATGTTTTTATAGCCATTCGCATATGCCAAACCCTCCGCAAAAGCAACACTTTCACGGAGGGTTTGGTTATAGCAATTTCAGATAGTTTTCCATATCAAAACTTTGAAGCCTCGAGTCCTTTTTGAGATACAGCGGATGGTGGGGATGTCCTTTCACCGACGGCTTGCCCGCGTGATACCAGTGCGCACCGAAGCGATTTCCTTCCTCGACCATATCGGACAGACAAAGCTTGAGATAATCACGCTTTTCCACGATGGTTCCCCACGCCGCCCAGACGGCGGGCGTATCGCCGCTTCGCTCCAATACCCAGCGAAACGCTATCATATTCTCCCGATGGAGCCGCTCGTTAAACTCCCGATCCATATGGTCGGGATTGGTGGCGCGCTGAGCGTAGACGTTAAACATGATGAAGGAGTCAAATCCGTTGCCTTTTGCAATGCGCTCCACCGATTTCAGCGTGTTGTCCAGATCGTCGGGTGCGGCGGTAGAGGGGTTTATGCCGATACAAATCAGCGGCTTTTTGCCCACCGTCCCCAATATGTAACGATATTCCGAATAAAAATCGGGGATGTAGAGCCAGCGCTCCCGATCGTATTCCGCGCTCTCGGCACGGCGGGTACGGGCATCCTCAAAGGTCAGGATGTCCACTTTTTGCGTCTCACTTGCAGGAATATGCATGGTCGGTTACCTCTTTCTTCTCTGTGACAGACCGTTACACGGACGATTTTATTGGTATTATAGCACAGATTCTGTCAAATTGCAAGAGAATCAGCCCGCATCTTTCGTTTTTGCTCCGTTTTTCTGATGGGACGGATGTTTTTGTAAGATGGATCTACGGTCAGCGTCATAGTCAGGGCTGTGAAGGTGCATGACCAGCTCTTCCAAAGCCGCAACTGCCGCCACGGCGCAGACTGTATAGCAATAGACCACCGCCAAGGGTGTGCGGAGCAAAAACGGAATACAGAATACCGTTAGTCCGCTCAGTTTGTTCAGATAGGTATGCAAGGAGGCAAACCGTCGATATTTGACCGCTGCGGTCAGATACGCCGAAAGCCGTATCAGCATAATGGCGGCTACGGCATACCAAATGCCGACGGGGAGCGTGCGCCAAAGGCTTGGGAAAAGCCGAAGGAGCATCACCGCATAGAACAGCAGATCCGCAATACTGTCAAGCCTTGCACCGAAATCGCTTTGGGTGTGAGCCTTGCGGGCAACCCAGCCATCCAAGGCATCGGTCAATCCCGTCAACGCAAAGACACACAAGAAAACAGCGGAAAGAGGCGGCAAAATCGCAAGGATCAGCGTTCCCGCAATGCGGGAGAGTGTAATCATATCTGCGATATGCAGTATGTGTTTGCAGATTCGTTCTCGTTTCATCCTACGCCCCCTTTCATTATCCGCAGTTCGATGCAGGACGGATTAGCGGCTCCGTTCATCATACGGAGCCGTCCGTTTCGTTTTGATACCAGTTTAGAACCGCTTGCAGATTGTCTTCGCTGACGCGACTGCCGCCGTTCATCATCAAATCCAGCATCGCATCTTCGTCGGGGGTGCGGTCTTTTTTATCAGCCAGCCCCTTTCCTGCAGTCTTTGCCATGATCGTCATCATCAGTTTATATACACCGTGCAGGCGTTGCAGATCAAATCCGCCCTGCAGGGTGAACAGGGGCAGAGATGCGGGGAGCGCATTGGCTTTTCGCAGATCCTGCAGTTGTGAGCCTGTGGCGCCCATCCCCACGCCGCAGGCAACCGCTATCTCAAAGCGTTTGGCGGCTTTGGAATAGCCTTTGATCTGTCCCGCCATCAGCCAGCCCAGATAAATGATCGCACTTCCTGCTGACAGTTCTTTTTTCGCATCTTTGAGCGAATACACCGGCAGTCCCGTTTGCCCGCCCAGCAATACCGCGTATTGCCGGGTGTAGCCGGTATTGGATGTGTATACGATGGCAATCGGTTTCATTGATAGAACTCCTTTTTCCAATTATCTCTGCACCGTAACATTCACATAGTCAGTTATGCTTCTGCTTCTCTTCCAGTTCCGCGCCGTAGCGGAAAATGAGGGAAGCCAGAATCAGTACGATGCCCATGGTCAGACTGTTCAGATTGCCCCAATCGCCGATAGCATCCTGCGGAAGCTTGCAGACCTCGCATACGATCGCCGCTACGATCGCCGCTACCAGCGGCAAAACGATGGTGAGAATGCCCAGATGCAAAATCTGATCTGCCCCTCGCAGAGTAAAGGGGGTGCCGTCTGCCTGCTCTGCCTTGAAATAACGCAGAACGAAGAGCAGCAAAATGCCGTCTATCAGCGCGATAACGCAATCCGCTAAAAGCACGCCGATCATTCGGCTCAAACTGTCGGTTACGGTAAGACTGAGCAGATGCTCCATATCCACGCCGACTACATTGCCGCCGAAATACCATACGGTGCCGCACAGCAGTCCCAGCGCGGCAAGTCCTGCCCAAACGAAAGAAAGGATCATACCAACCTTGGCGAGAATTTCAAATACCTTAAATGTTTTTTGAATGGTTTGCAGTGATTTCATTATAATAGTCTCCTTTTCGGTTTGTACCATTATTATACAATGTTTGGAGCGTTTGCGATAGTCACTTTTTTCAGCCGAATGTGTCAGTTTTATAGATTTCTCACCCTTACTGCCAAAAAGGAAAGGTTTCATAGAACCATGAAACCTTTACCGTGTTTTGACTCAAACAGATCCGTTACAGCGCGCTGAATATCCGGACGCCTCCGGTGAACAGCCAGCGAAGCAGGAGGATGACGGCGGCAACGAACAATCCGCAGACCAGGAGCAGATATACCAGTGGGCTGAAGATGCTCTTCAACCAAACGTACACCCCAGCCAGCGCCGCAATGATCGCCCATCCGCCGAACAGAGCCAGCATCACACTCATGCTTTGCTTGATCGGCACGATCTCGCTGGTCCAGTTGAGATTGGGCATTTTCAGATTGATGACAAGTCCCAAAGTCGCCATCAGCAGGATGAACAATCCAATGGTTACGGGAACTAATACCGCAAACACGGAGGAGGGCTTGATCAGCCACTCCACTACCGCCACTAAGGGAATCGCGGGAATCAGCGTCAGGAGCAAGTGCAGATGGAGTTTTGCCTTCAATACCTGCTTGCCCGACACGGGGAACGACTGCACCAGCCACAAATTCTTGCCCTCCAGCGACACCGAGGGAGCGGTCATATCATTCATGGTTGCGATCAAGCAGACGGCAGCGACCGCCAGCAACGGAACGTAATTCTCGATAAACGGAAGAGACAAAATCTCCCTGATATCGCCTGCTTTCCACACCAGCAGGATGGCGGCGATCGGCATAAAGAGGATGCCAAGTCCGCAGTTGAGCATATAGTTTGAACTGCCTAAAAAACGGCGAAGTTCCTTGTACAGTAGTGCGCCGTCTGCAGACCGCACCTTTAGTTTCTGCGCTTTGCGCACCGTACCCGTGCTACCGCGATTGGAGGTTGCCAGTTTCAGAAAGCTGTGGGACAGCACCGCATAGACCGTCAAAAACAGCGCACCGATGATAGCGGTGAAGATCAGCAGAGACAGAATATTTCCCTCTGCCGCAAGACCCATCTGATACAGCGGATAGAGCACCCACTTGATCTGCCGCCCCACTGACTCGGCATTTTGCAGGATCGTTTGCAACAGGGAATAAGCCTTGACGTAAATGTAGTAATACGCGACGATAAACGCCAACGACGCAAAGACGATCATGAGATTTTTGTGCTTCAGATGCCCGGAGATCAGCGCCACGACCCAGCCGAGGATCGCCGAAAGGACGAGAACCAGCACCGACAGCACGAATGGGATCAGAATGACGGACACCGAGCCGACGATGGAAAACGGCGCAGTGATAAACCACACCAGCATAGCGGGAACGATGGCGATCAATTCATACATCAGTCCCATAGCGTACACGCCGAACAGACGAACCAGCAAAATGCGGGAGGTGGGAATGGGCATGGACAGAAGCAGATCGTTATCCTTTGCCTGATACAGTGAGGAATAAGTATTGAACACACTGCCGAATACGCCGAGGAATAGCGCGATCAGCCCCATCAGACACCAATAGAGCCAGCCCATTTTAGCCTCCACCAGCGGTTCACAGAGGGCAAGGGCGACCATATAAAACACACTGCCTAAGAAACCGAAGAGGAGCAGATATAGCACGCAATAGAGCGCAATTTGCTGTGCAGAACGGAGTTTTCCCGACTTCTTATCCTTATACAGCCAAGAAAATACCTCCATCATCTGCTTTTGGAAGAGAGCCCCCGTCATCATTCTCCCTCCAGTTCCAAAAATACGTCTTCCAGCGAGGTGTCGCCCTTGACTTCTTCCATCGTACCCGAGCGGATGAGTTTGCCGCCTTTGATGATGGCAACCTTATCGCACAACTTCTCCGCTACCTCCAATACATGGGTGGAGAAAAAGATCGCACTTCCCTGACTGCACATCTGACGCATCATCTCTTTCAGCAGATGGGTGGCTTTGGGGTCCAGTCCCACGAAAGGCTCATCCATCACGATGAGCCTCGGCTCGTGGATCAGCGCAGAGATGATGGCAAGTTTTTGCTTCATACCATGGGAGTAAGCAGATATGGGTTTGGGCAGGTCTGCAGTCAGTTCAAAGGCATCTGCATATCTGCAGATCCGCTCTTTGCGATCCGCCGCGCTGACACCGAAAATATCCGCCACGAAGTTCAGAAACCGAATGCCTGTCATAAATTCGTAAAGGTCGGGGTTATCCGGAATATAGGCGATTTTTCCCTTGCAAAGGAGGGGGTCTTGTTTCATGGATACGCCGTCCACCGTAATCTCGCCGCTGTCATACTGCAAAATGCCGCAACAGGCTTTCAAGGTTGTGGTTTTCCCGGCACCGTTGTGTCCGATAAAACCGTAGATTTCCCCGGGACAAATGTGCAAAGAAAGGTCGTCAACTGCCTTCTTGTCTCCGTAGATTTTGGTCAAATGCGCAATGTTCAGCATAGCAGATCCTCCTCAATGAATACTTTTCGTTCTATAGTTTTTGTATACTGCATTTTTCTTTGGTTGATAGTGTTATTTCAAGTTGACTGTGTCAGTTTGATTGGTGCCTGAAATCCGACGGCGCCGTTTGATGTCGCCGCAGTCTGCGCGCCTTTTACGAAATGCCGTCCTGCGCGCTCCATACGGAATGCTCGTTTTTGCCCGACTTGACGATAACCTCGTTGATCTCCCCCTTTACCGGGACGGTGATTTCAAAATCTCCTTTTTCATAAAAGCCGAACACGGCGCTGAAGCGGAAGCCTACATACAGTTTACCGTCCTGCTCTTCGGCATAATATCCGCAAAAGCCCTCCGGGAAGGAGCCGGGATCAAATCCCGTAATCCGCACGGAGTGCCCGTCGACTTCCACCGAGGTAATGCCTGCACTCTGACAGGCGCGAAAGCCGCCCGGTTTCCAGCCGTACCGCCCCAGCAAAAAGACTGCCGACAGCAAGAGGACGGTTGCCGCCAATATGATAATAATTCTGATCAAAGCCGTTTTGAGTTTGATGGGCATAACATTTCTCCTTTGCCCGGTTTATCAAAAGCTTATTCCAATCTGTACCCATAGTATACTACGTTTATCGGCTGACCGATAGTCATGTTTTGCAGACAAATGTGTTTGTTTTATAGTTTCACACCCGATGGCTCAACAGTCCATTCACCGAATCGGACTGTTTGGGGCGTTTGGGAATGTTCCCCGATGATTTTTTCCATCCAGATCATATCGTACCAAGTATCAAATTTGTATCCGCTGTAATGAAAGGTACCCACCGGCTGAAATCCCATTTTTTGATGAAAACAGTAGCTGTCCATGGTCAAATGATCGTCCTCCGCTTTAGGAAGTGCGATGCAGGCGTTCATGTTCAAAACACCCATCCGTTTCAGTGAATCTTCCAAGGCATGATAGAGCAGTTTTCCAATGCCCGCTCTTCTGAAGTCCCCTCTCACATAGACCGTCACTTCCACCGACCAATCGTATGCTTTCCTGTTTTTGAAAGTATCGGCATAGGCATAACCGAGGATCTTACCCGCTTCCACCGCTTTGAGGTAGGGCAAAGCCGATGAAATTCTGCGGATTCTGTCTTCAAATGCAGACACCGTCGGGACTTCGTATTCAAACGATATCGCCGTATCCCGAACATAGGGAGCGTAGATCGAGAGAAGTTCTTCTGCGTCTTCTGCTTTTACCGCCTCAATTTTCATATTGTATTCACCATCCGATTTTTGAAGGTTTTGTGCCGAGCGGTAAGTTTCTTCCCGCTTTCGGTCGATCATCGCTTCTTAAACACGATGATTTGCGGATCGGTGCAGTTTTCGCCGTATTCGCTCACCAGCAGAAAGTCCATGCCTGCAACGACACCGTAACATCTGCGCCCTTCCCCGTCGTCAAATTCGCATTCCAATTGATTGCCCAGATAAATCTCACGATCATCCAGCAGTTTGACCGTTTGTCCGCCGGGCATAGGATACGCTAAATTGACGAAGGCGCCGTTTAGCGGGAACAATTCCTTCACTCTCGGCATACCCGGAACGCCGAGTGCGTTAAATTCTTCGATCAGTTTCTCTACAAACAATTGGTAAGCGTCTTTTCCACCGACGCTGATATATTTGGCAATCCAGCATTGTTTGCCGAAGGGACAGCCACCGGACTCTGCACAGCCTTTACAGCCGCTGTTTTGTCCGTATCCGCAATGTTCGCAGTCTGCTCCGCAGATTGATTTCTTCATCTTGTTTCCTCCTGTGTTTTTGATTCCGACCGATCAGAGCCGCTCTTTGATCCAATGTCTGAAAAATTCCAGTTCCGCATCCGTATGAAACCAATGCTTGCTGTCCCTGCACTCGGTCAGTTCACACCCGAAGCGGTCTGCAAAGCCTTTGACTACAGCCCCTTCGCACAAGGTGTCCTGTTCGCCCCGCAGGATGTGGGTGGGATGCATCCAACTGACAATGGGGTTGTTTTTTACGTATTCGTAATAAGGATAATACAGCGGCTCAATATCGTTGTCCACTTTTCCTCTTTGCTTCAGTTCTTCTTCCGTGACATGGCAATAGTACATCAGATTGTGAATGATCCGTTCCATATCCGTCACGGGAGACAGAAACCACGCGCGTTCGATGGGGGCGTTTGCAAAGGAAAGCAGTTCAAAATACGCGCCCATACTGCATCCGAACAGTGCAACCGATTGGGAATGTGCCGCAGCATAAGCGTACATGGTTTGAAGCTCCCGTACGCACTGGTCGGGCATCAGCGGATCGCTCTCATAGACCCGCTCGCCGTGTTGAGGCAGGTCAAAGCTGAGAACCTGATAGCCTTTGGCGGTCGCTTCTTCCGCGAAGATCCATATGCAGTCGTCAATTTTGGAAGAGTGGCTTCCGTGGGTGGCGATGATCATCCGATCGGCGGGATTGCCCCAAAGAATTGCGGGAATGCCGTCGATTTTGATTTTGCTCAGGTGCATAGCTATGTTCCTCCGTTGCGGTTTTGATGATTGCAGGGCTGATTGGGAGCGTCGGCAGTCGACAATTCCCGATTCTACCTATAACTCTCCACCGTCTTTCGAAATAGTGGATTTTGCAGAAACTGCGGCGTCTGCATCATTTCGCACACCAAAATCACCAGTTCATCCGATGAGTGTGCTTTTTCTTTGCACCGATCCACACATTGTCGGAGATCGTTCATCAACCCGATGGCATCCTCAATTTTTGCAAGTGCCTGTCTACGGTCATAGGTCACGTCCCACGCCGGATAGAAGGTGTCGGCTTCTTTTAAGTTTTTCAGCATTTCCAGACTGTTCCTGCTGTCTTCCGCCCGAACCCAGATCGGAATATCTCCCACCACAGGGATGGCATCGCCGGTAAAGATACAGTGCTTTTCGGGGAGCAGATAGGACAATTCATCGATGGAATGCCCCGGTGTCCCTATCGCACGGAGGGTCATCCCCTCTTCCAATTCAACGGTGTCTCCGTCCTTCAGCACCTCGTCCACGGGCACGGAGCGGTTGACCAAAGTATGAAAATTGGGAATCGGCCGCTCTGCAAATTGCAGTTCGATGTCTTGGATCCACGGGCATTCCCCGGCAGAAGCATAGACCTTGCACCCCGTCAGTTCCCGAATCCTTGCGGCAGAACCGATGTGATCGGGATGAGCGTGAGTCAGAAAGATGCCTCGGATCTCCGTTAGTTTCCGCCCGATGGAGTGGAGATAGTCCCCGATAATTTGCTCGGCTCCGTCTACGCCCGAATCAATCAGCCAGCAGGACTGCCCCTCAATCAGATAGACATAAACATATCGCTGAATAATGGGAGTTACTTGAAAATTGATTTTCAGTTGGTGAATTTTCGTCTCCATTTTTTCCTGTTTCCTTTCTATGCAATCAAGACTCGCCTTCCACGATAATCGCTCGGGCATCTACGCTGCTTACTCTCTTCATCATAATTGCCCGATATTCATCGGATGCAAAGCAGGCTTCCAGCCTTTCCTTGGATGGGAATCGGATCAAAATCACCCGCTGTGGGGTTCTTTGCTCCGACAGGCTCTTGATTTCTTCCGTTCGTACCAGATATTCGCCTCCGTAACTCTCGACAATAGGTCTGACCTTTTCGATATAAAAATCATATTCATCCCTATTTCCGTTTTGCGGAATATAAGTATCTACCATAAAATAATACGCCATGTTTCTACACCTTCTTTCTACGGCGGGAACCAGCGGTCACCGCAATTCTATCCTGCTCCCTTTCGCAGGGACGTTTGCGCTTGGACGCCTGATGGTGTGTCCTGCACGTCTCGCAGTTTCCGTGTCGAGGGCAGTTTTTCCGTTTGCAGGGACAATCCGTCTGATTCATCGCGCGCCACCTCACTCTGCTTTCTCCAAGAAATCCCGTCTGTACTGGGACGGGGTCACACCCTCAGTCTTTTTAAACACTTTTGTAAAAACCCGATAGTCTCCGTAGCCCGACTGCTCTGCCACCTCTGCAATGGAAAGCGAGGTGGACAGCAGAAGTTTCTTCGCCTTTTCCATGCGGATGGTGGTGAGATAGGTGAGAAAATTCACCCCGATCTCGTTCTTGAACAGTTGGCTGATATACTGAGGATTCAGATAAAATTCTTCTGCCAAAACCGACAGGCTCATTTCCTCCGCCAAATGCTCCTGCAGATATCGGGTGATTCCCGTGATGGTTCGCTCCTCCTGCTTTTCAGGTTCGTCCGAAGCGGAGATCCGACGTTCAAACAACGAAATTTTCAAGTTGTCAATAGAACTGCCGAATTCCTCATAATTGACGGGCTTTAAGATATAATCCGTGATCTGCAGGCGCAGAGCCTCACGGCAGTAGGAAAAATCATCGTAGCCCGACACGATCACGAAGGCGATCTCAGGATGCTTGATGCGGCTGAGTTGGATGACCTTCAGTCCGTTCATGATCGGGATGTTGATGTCCATAATGACGATATCCGGGTGCAGATGATCGATCTGCGCCATGGCTTCCATTCCGTCTGCCGCTTCGCCCACCACCTCGCAGTCATGGGCTTCCCAGTCGAATAGCCGCTTGAATCCCTCTCGGATCATAATCTCATCGTCTACCAAAAGCACTCGCAGTTCTTTCATTTGATACTCTCCTCATTCATCGGCAGTTTTAGGCGGGCGGTCACGCCGCCTTTGGGATTTTCGGCGTATGAAAGCCCGTATTCCCGACCGCAGAGCAGTTTGATCCGTTTCTGCACGTTCAAAATACCGATGCTGTTGCCCTCCAGTTTTGCCGGATGTCTCTCGTAGGTCAGAAGCATTTGGTCTATCGCTACTTTTTTCCCTTCAGCAAAACCGCTTCCGTTGTCGCAAACGAGGATTTCCAAGCAATTCTCCGCCGTTCTCTGCGCCGAAATGCGCACATATCCCCGATATCCCTTGTTTTTCAGCCCGTGCAAAAGACTGTTTTCCACGATGGGTTGCAAAATGAAATTGGGAACCTGTACGCCGCCCAGATCGGGATCGACGTCGTACTCGCATTGCAGTTCGGGATAGCGGTAGCACATCAGTTCCATATAGGCTTCCAGAAGTTCCATCTCATCGTCCAGCGTCACCATCGGTCTGTCCACCTTTACGCTGAGTCGGAAGAAGTCTACCAGCCGTATCAGCAGATCGGCAACCTTTTTGTCACCGTTCAGTTGTGCCTGAATTCGGATGGTGTCTAAGGTATTATACAAAAAATGGGGATTCACCTGACTTTTGAGGTACAGCATGGACATTTTCTGCTCAGTCAGTTCCGCACGGAGAATATCGGGATTTTCCAGCGTAAAATAGAAGGACAGGGTCATCAGCGTCAGTCCCATGCCGCTGATCAGCCATGTAGGATTGAACGCCTGCAAAATACTGACCGCAAGTTCTACAAACAGGGCGATGCCGATGGCGAATTTTTCTTTTCGGTCGATTCTTTTCCAGTTCGAGAGCAGTAACCATGTACACAGCGACAGATAAAATGCCGCACCGGCATAGCACATATAGGCGCAAGGACCGGATGAATAGTTGCCCTCCTGCGTTACCGTATAATTCAGGGGCAGCAGCAGTGTTCCCAGTTCGGTCAAGGCAAGAAAAACCAGCGCCGGAACGTCCAGCCGTCTTTTCTTGCCTGTTTTCATCTCGATGAGGACTGCTATATACTGATAGTACAGATAGGTCATCAGTACCATTGTTCCGATGAACAGCCGATGCAGGATATCGGTCAGCCACATGGGAACTTTTCCTAAATTGCAAACTGCGTACAGAGTTGCCGCATCAAAGACGAGGTGCATCAGCATCACTACAAGCGACACGGAGAAAATCCGATGCAGCAGATTATGCTGTTTTTCCGCCGTGAAATACATACAGGCAACGAACGCCATCACCAAAAATAACGCAATCTCCATTCGGAGCATATGATTCACCACCTTTACTCTATTGTACAGGAAATTCACCCAGATGGATAGGCTGAAATTCAAGCGAGATGTGTCAATTTTATAGATTATGTGTCCGCAAAGTTAATCGGGGCAACCCACATTGGTCGCCCCGAAAAATTCATCGATACATAGCAGAGTGGATTCCCTGCGCACGGGGTGCCTCGATTGGGTGCATCTTGTCAACTGCGGAGGATCTCCCGCAGGATTGTCTCGGCGGCAATGGTGCTGCCCAGCGCAGAGGGGTGGGTCAGATCGGGACTATACAACATATCTTCGGGATGCGCGGCGCGATGGGCGGCAAAAGCCTTGCCTACCTCTGCAACGCGGATGCCGTAGCGTGCGCCCACCTCGTTGTATGCCCGGGACAGTATGACGGTCATTTCGGAACTCGTCAGCCCGAACTTCTCCAGATCGGAGCTGTCGGGATGACGCCCCCAAGTAGCGTACAGAACAAACCGATCGGCTTGACCGCCCAAAAGCGATAGCAGATCGCCCACCGCCCGCTCAAATTCTGCTCTGTGAAAGATCGGACCTGTGCTGTGATCCTGCAATACCACCACATCGTAGTGATTTCCCAAAGCAGTCGCCCGCAAACGTTGTCCCTCTTCATTGGCGGGATCGACAAACTGATACAGGTGGTATCCGCCGTGGGTCACGGAGGTGACATGGGCAGGATAGCCCGCCTGCTTTGCCAGAGGCGCGAAAATTTTCCCGGGCATATCATTGTAGAAAGTATAACTGTTGCCGATAAAAAGAATGTTTTTCATAAACTCTCCATCCGTTGAAAAAACGGCACGGATCGTGAGATCTGCGCCGTTTTCAGAATTTATTTTGCAATAAACAGCACGCCCAAAGTGCCGGGGCCGCAATGGCTGGACACCACACTGCCCGCGCGGGTGATCAGAATCTCGTCAAAATAGTGGAGTCCTTCCAAATATGCTTTGACCTCTGCGATGATCGCTTCGTCGCAACCGGAGTGGGTGATAAAGACTCGCTTCGACTCTGCATTCTTGAGTTCCTCTTCCAGATCGGTGGCGTAATCCATAATAAACTTCTTCGGAACGCCGCGATACTTCTTTCCGGGACCCATTTTGCCGTCGATGACCGAGATTTTAGGGTGCAATTTCAAAACCGCACCTGCAAGAGCGGTCAGACCGCCGCATCTGCCGCCGCGATGGAGGTAGGTTAGGGTGTCCACCACGAAGCTGGATCGGACGCGGGGCGTGATCTCAGCAATGCGCGCGGCGATCTCTGCGCCCGACAATCCTGCCGCCGCCAGTTCAGCGGCTTCCAGTACCTGCAGACCTACACCTGTGGAAAGGTTGCGGGAATCGATCACGAAAACCCGATCGGATGCACCCAGATCTTCAGCCGCCAACCGCATCGCGTTGCAGGTCACCGACATTTCACCGGATATGGTGAAGATCACGATCTCGTCCCCAGCGTCCAAAATAGGTTTGAACGCATTGCATGCCTCGTCAATGCCAATGGCAGAGGTCTTGGGGGTAACCTTATTGGCGTCAGACCAGGTGTAGATCTCATCCGGGGTGATGGTCAGCCCATCCAGATACTCTTTGTCGCCCAGCACTACGTGCAGGGGGATGATTCCAATGTCATATTTCGCGATCAATTCGGCGGAAAGATCGCAAGTGCTGTCGGATAGAATTTTTACACTCATTCTAAGTACTCCTTTGATTTTTATCTATATATGAATTCAGATGATCATACCCGTTCCATCAGCCAAAAGACCAGAGGAATGGTAAAGCAGGACAATAAATGAGAAAGCAAAGTCATCGAAGTGCCGACGGCGGAACTTTTTCCGTAAGCCGTGGGGATTACAACGGTGTTCAGCCCCAACGGCATTGCCAGCAGAGCGACGATGCAGACCTCCAAGGTAGCATCCAGCGGCAAAAGCAACAATACCAGGATTGCCGTGATCGGAAGCAACAGCAAGCGGATCAACGAGACTACCCAAACGCTGGGTTTGCCGAACGCTTCTTTGAATCCGATACCCGCTACGGCTACGCCTGCGAGAAGCATGGCGATGGGAGACATACAGTTCCCCGCCATGGAAACGGCAGAGGTGAGGAAACCGGGCAGATGCCAACCTGCAAGCCCCAGCAGGATGCCGATCAGCATTGCCACGGACATGGGGTTCAGCAGAGCGCGCAGACGATCACCGAAAGATTTGTGACTACCGGGAATTAACAGAGCGGGCACGCCCCACAGATAGGTCAGCATCCAGAACGGAACGGTAAAGAGAAGATAGTCCCCAAAGACACTCGGGAAGACGGCACTGACCACGGCGTAGCCCAGAAAACCGTAGCTTGGAAAGGTCAGTCCGTAGGTATAGAGCCGGCGTGAGTAGTCATCCCTGCCGCAAAGCCGCGCGAAGATCAGCGCAAGGATCACCGATCCCGCCAACGTCACTACGGAAATCAGCAGAGTTCGGGAGGCAGACGATAGCTTTTGCGGGGTAAAATACTGCGAAAAAGTGGACAGGATCAACGCGGGGACGAAGACCGTCGTCTCCAGTTTTGCCAGCACAGCAGAAGCACCTTTGGGCAGAACGTTCAGCTTGGTCAACAGCCAGCCGATGCCGATCAGCATAAAGAGAAACCCGATCTGATTCCAAGTCGAATGAAAAAACGCACCCATCCGGTTCTTCTCCTCTCAGCATTCCTGACCTTCTGCACATCCGTTTCAGCCATACGTTTATTGTATCCCATTTATTGCAAATTGTCAATAGATTTTAGATTTTTTATAAAAATCTATTTTGATAAGGAAAGATTTTCGTGAAATATTTCAAAAATCGCGCACTTCCCTCTTGACAATCGGTCAGCGGCGTGCTGTAATATATTTAATAATTAAGTTAAATGTTAAATGAGGAGGCAATGGAATAGTGGCAATGCAGGATACCCTGCGGGCGCTGGCAGATCCCACCAGACGCGCGATTTTGAAACTGTTGCAAAGCGGAACCCTGTCCGCAGGCGAAATTTCCGAGCATTTTGACATCACGGGCGCCGCAATCTCCTGCCATCTGTCGGTTCTGAAGGACGCCGATCTGATCCGCGATCGACGGGAAGGGAGATTCATCTATTACGAACTGAACACGTCGGTGCTGGAAGAGATTATGCTCTTTCTCACCGATCTGAAAGGAGACAACCAATGAAACTCATCCTCAAGGAAAACAAATGGAAACTGATTCTCACCTCCCTGCTCATGCTGCTCCCCACCCTTGCGGGTCTGATCCTATGGGACAAACTTCCCGACCGAATTCCCATCCATTTCGGCGCAGACGGCAAGGCAGACGGGTGGAGTTCCCGCCTCTTCGCAGTGTTTGGATTGCCGCTGATCATCCTTGCCTTCCATTGGCTCTGCGTCATCGGTACTTCTTTTGATCCCAAGAAGCAGAACATCAATCGAAAACTCTTCAGCATTGTGCTGTGGATCTGTCCCGTCATCTCTTTGGTTTTGGTCAGCGTTTGCTACGCTTACGTGATGGGATGGGAAATCAACGTTGCCATTCTCATTTTCCTTCTTTGCGGTCTGCTGTTCATTATTCTTGGAAATTATCTGCCCAAATGCCGTCAGTCCTATACGATGGGCATCAAGCTCCCCTGGACGCTTGCCGATGAGGCAAACTGGAATGCCACCCACCGTCTGGGCGGATGGCTGTGGGTAGCAGGCGGGCTCCTCCTGCTGGTCAGCGCACCGCTGACCTCTATACCGATCGTGGCGGTCTGCGTTTTCATCGGGGATGTTTTTCTGATGATGCTGATCCCTACGGTCTATTCCTTCCTCTACTTTAAGAAACATTCAGATCGAAAGGAGTAATCTCATGGTAGTCATCGAAACTAAAAATCTGACCAAATTTTATCAAAATTCACGCGGGATCGAAGACCTGACCTTCTCGGTGAAGGCGGGCGAATGCTTCGGCTTTATCGGACCCAACGGTGCGGGCAAGTCCACCACCATCCGAATTCTGTTGGGACTTCTCTCTCCCTCCTCCGGCGACGGAAAAGTGCTGGGCCTTCCCCTCTCCCGCTCTTCCGAATATCTCGCCGAAGTGGGCTATATGTCCGGCGAGGCGATCTTCTACGATTCCATGCGCGCCGGTGAAGTCATCGCATATTCCGCCAAACTCCGCCGCAAGGATTGCTCCGCCGAGGCGAAACGACTGATAGATGCGCTGGAACTGGATCCCCGCAAGAAGATCAGCGAACTGTCGCTGGGCAACCGCAAAAAAGTCTCCATCGTCTGTGCGCTCCAGCATAAGCCACAGCTCTGCGTCCTGGATGAACCCACCGGGGGACTCGATCCTCTGATGCAGAAGGTCTTCTTTGATCTGCTCCGGGAGCGGCAAAAATCCGGCGGGACGATCTTCTTCTCCTCACACATTCTCTCGGAAGTGCAACAGCACTGCACCCGTGCTGCCATCATCCGCGAAGGTCGCTTGGCGGCGGTGGAAAACGTATCGGAACTGTCCGGGACAGGCGTCAAGCGGGTGACTTTGCAGGGCATTGCTTCTCTGCCCGACGGACTTCCCGTCTCGTCGATGGAAACCGACGGCAGTAAACTCACCTTCCTCTATCACGGTAACGTACGGGAGTTGATTGCCGTGCTGAACACTCTTCCCGTGGAGGATCTGTCGGTCACCGATCCCGAACTGTCGGAAGTATTTCTGCATTACTACGAAGGAGGAAAACCCCAATGAGCATATTCCAAAACGAACTCCGCAGAAGCCTGAAAGGCACCGCCGTCTTCGGAGGGATCATTGCCTTTATGCTGGCAGTCTGCGTATTGCTTTACCCTCAGATGAAGGGGCAGATGGACGGAATCAGCGAAATGTTTGCCGATATGGGCGCATTTTCAGAAGCCTTCGGCATGGATCAGTTAAACTTCGGTTCGCTGATCGGTTACTATGGCGTGGAGTGCGGAAACGTACTGGGCATCGGTGGCGCGCTGTTTGCGGCGTTTTTCGGCATCCGCGCTCTCTCGGGCGAGGAAGCGGGACGGACGGCAGAATTTCTGCTGACGCATCCGATCCGCCGCTCCCGTATCATTCTCCAAAAGCTGACTGCGGTGCTGGTTCGGATTGTCGCGCTGAATCTGTTCATCCTTCTGCTGGCGGTACTTTCCTTTTTGCTGATTGGCGAGCCTATTCCCCTGCGGGAGTTTCTGCTGATCCATCTTGCCTATCTCCTGATGCAGATCGAGATCGCCCTGCTTTGCTTCGGTCTGTCGGGATTCCTCAGAGGTAGCGGGATCGCCATCGGGATGGGGCTTTCCATGGGACTGTATTTTCTGAGTCTGATCGCCAATATCATTGATGAGGCAGAATTTTTGAACTACATCACGCCGTTTGCCTATACCAATGCATCCATGATCATCAACGATCTGACCTTGAACCTCGGATGGATCCTGCTTGGACTGCTTTACGGCATCGCCGCTACTGTCATCGGCAGTATCCATTATACGAAAAAAGATATCTACGCCTAATGCCAAATCCCTCTCCCATAAGCGGGAGAGGGATTTTCAGAGTGTCGAAAAAGCCCCATACCATACCGAGGGAAGGAGAAAGCCATCGGAGCGCCGAAGTTTTCGTAGCAACCGCAACGCGGTTGCTACAATGCCCGGACTCTCCACACCTTTCTTGGCTCGGCGGCAATTCTTGGAGACACTTTTTCGACAGTCTGAGAGCGGCAAGTATTTGCAGCTCTTTTCAAAAGTTTTTGGAGTTCCAAGACCTTTTTTCAAAAAGGTTCTTGGTGGGGTGGAGCAGGGCTCCAATGCAGGGTTACGCCCTGCTCCAGGGCGAAGCCCCAATTCAAATAAAAATTTCATCAAACGATCGCCCACAGGATCAGACCGATAAAGATCGCCCAGAACAGCAGGATGGGGATCGCAAAGTACCAATGTTTGGGGCGACCGTCCGCCCACATTCCTTCGGCTTCTGCCTGACAGGCTCGATAGATCTCGCGGGGGATCAGCTTCACCGTCAGCACGATCATCCCGGGAAGGATCAATACGTCGTCCAGATAGCCCAGCACGGGAATAAAATCAGGAATCAGATCAATGGGGGACAATGCGTATGCCACCGTCAGCACCGCCAACACTTTGGCATACCAGGGTGTCTCCCGCTTTTTCAGTGCCAAAAAGACGGCAGGAACATCGGTCTTCAGTTTCTTCGCCCGTTCTTTCAGATTCATTCTTCATTCTTCCCTTTACAGTCTTGCTTCCATCTGCCGTCGGTGAAATCGGGCATCTCCATCGGGATGCTTCCCCCTTCAATGGAGGCTCTTGAAAGATAAGTAACGCTCATCCAAGCCGCCGCATCGTATACATCGATGGGAAAATCCTGCCCGTTTTGCAGGCGGGTGTAGAAATCGCGGAGCATCTGATAATCCATGCCGCCGTGACCGCCCTTGACCTCCTCCTTCCAAATGGAGGGAAGATAGCGTTCCTCGTAGGCGGACGCATTTCCCCAAAGCGGTCTTGCAACGTGGAATCCCATACCGCCGTCGTCTTCGAACACGAAATCCCCTTCCTCTTGATAGAGCGCGCGGGTACCGTGAACGGTCAGACCGCGGGAGTAGGTGCGCGGCAGAGTGGTATCCAGCCGAAGCGTGATGGTCTGCCCGCCTGCGCAGAGGATGTTGGTGGTTACCACATCTCCCTGCGCAAACTGAGCATTGATCAGTTGCACATCGTCGGATTTGTATCGGCTGATATACTCGTGCAGTCCTGCGGCTTTGGAAGACATGGAGGTCAGACGGATCATCCGATTGCCGCGGTTGATCTTTAGAAGCCACGCGATGGGACCAAGTTCGTGGGTAGGATAGTTCTCGCAATTTTCGTTCAAATAATGATTCAGACGATAGTGGCGCAATTCCTTGCCATAGGAGACCTCGTAACGCAGATCGTGGGCGTATGCACCGTCGCAATGGACGATCTCGCCGAAAAAGCCCTCCTCTGCCATACGAAAAAGCATGGTTTCCCGCTTTCCGTAGCAACAGTTTTCCAGTAACATGAAGGGAGTATGCGTCTCTTCCCATGCGCGAATCAGCTCGCGGCATTCCGCTTCCGTTGCGGCACCGCCCACTTCCATACCCGTGGGAATGCCCGCCCGCAAGGTGCGGATGGCGAGTTTGACATGGCTCTCCCACGGTGTGGCGATGAGGATAGCGTCGGGACAGCAGTCGATCACCGTCTGCGGATCGGTGGCGGTCAACGGACGGCTTCCCTGCCGCCGTTCCACTTCATTTGCAAGCGATTCGGTACGGTCTTCGTAAAGATCGCAAAGTGCGACAACTTCCACCTCGGGAAAAGCCAGCGAGTCGGATACAAGCATCTGTCCTCTCTGTCCGCAACCGAGAAAACCAATGCGCAGTTTGGCGTTGTTCATGTGATTCACCCGCTTTCGGTCAAACTATCAGTCAGATTTCAAGGTGCGCCCGCAGATCGGCAAATCCGCCCTGCGGATAAATAGTGGTGTCCAGCCCGTCGGTATTCAGCAGGCAATCGGTCAGCAGAAAGTTGCGCATCCCCAGCTTTGACGTGGGAACCATATCCTCCTTCACGTCGTTGCCCACCATGATGCATTCTTCGGGAGCTACGCAGATCTTCTCCAAAATCTCCCGATAATAAACAGGATTCGGCTTGCAGAAGCGGGAATTTTCATAGGTCGTCACCAGTTCAAACGCATTGGGTTCCAGTCCCGTCCAGCGGACGCGACTTTCGGTGGCGACAGCAGGAAAGATGGGATTGGTGGCAAGCACTACGCGGTATCCTGCCGCCAAGAGCGCCCGCACAGTCTCTGCCGCTTCGGGGTTATAACCGCAGACCGACTTCACCGATTGAAACTCGTTTGCGTAGAAATCCGCCAAAACAGGCTCGTACTCCCGCACCTTTTCGCCGAGAATAGCGGCGAATTTGTCCCAGAAAACCGCCTCGCAGGTGCGCGTGCCGTCACTCTTCACCATCGCTTTGGTGCCTGCCCAAACCGCCTCCACTAACTTGTCGGGCGCGTAGCCGTAGGGTGCCATTTTTGCGCAAAGCCCTTTGAAATAAGTTTTGGTGAACAGATCCTGATCCATCGGCAGGAGCGTTCCGTCCAGATCAAACAATACGGTGGTGGTTTTCATCAGATAAGATTTCCTTTCAGCTCGTCCCCTTCGAAAAACGGGGAGCGGAATGTTATGCTTCCATTATACTCTGCTCACGGGCAAAAGTCAAGAATCAATCATGTTTTTTTGTATCACCAAACCGAATAGTACAGTGAGAAGCACCGCTCCTATTGCAATTTTGAAAAAATCGTGTTATAATGAAATGATAATTCAAATTCGGAGGCAGTATGAACCCTTATCAGACCCTCTTTTTACGCCAATCCTACGCGGATGCATACGGCGAATACAACCGTTCCATTGGCGGGCGGGACTATCCCGTGTGGGATTATATCATCCTCACCGCCGCTACTCCATTGCAGGCGCAGTCTTATCGGGCGCAGATCGAGTATCGCCGCGCCGCCGGTAAGCTCCCCGAACAAACCCGTTTTTTGGTGGTCCCCGACCGCGACGGTCACAGAGTCGGTTCGGGCGGAGCCACGCTGTCGGTACTGCGGGAAGTGGCGGCTCTGCGGGGGAGCGGCGACTTTACCGGGCTGAAACTGCTGGTGATCCACTCGGGCGGCGACAGCAAGCGCATCCCGCAATACAGCGCCTGCGGCAAACTCTTTTCTCCGGTCCCCCGCCGTCTGCCGGACGGAAGACGGTCGACGCTCTTCGATGAATTTCTCATCGGTATGACAGGCATCCCCGCCCGCATTCGGGACGGTATGCTGGTACTTTCCGGGGACGTGCTTCTGCTCTTCAATCCTCTGCAAATGGAGTTTTACACCTCGGGCGGTGCCGCTCTCTCTTTCCAAAAGGATGTGGACACCGGCAAAAATCACGGCGTATTTCTGGGAAATCAGAAGGGACTGGTGGAGAAATTCCTACACAAACAATCCCCCGAAACCCTTGCCAAAGCCGGAGCGGTGGACCGTGCAGGCAATGTGGACATCGACACGGGCGCAATCCTTCTGTCCTCGGAGGTCCTGTCCGATCTGTATAGGCTGGTGGAAAGTGACGAGGGCTACGATGCTTTCGTTTGTACCGAGGCACGGCTCTCCTTCTACGGCGATTTCGTCTATCCGATGGCGGCGTCGGCTACCTTGGAAGATTATCTGACCGAAGCCCCGGAAGGGGAGATGACCGATCAGCTACTTGCCTGCCGTCGGATCCTGTTTCCTCTGCTCCATCGCTATCCCATGCGCCTCATCCGTTTTTCACCCGCCGCATTTATCCACTTCGGCACTACTGCCGAACTATTGCGGCTGATGACCGACGAGATCGACAATTACGGTTATCTGGATTGGTCGGGAGCAGTCAACTCCAATATCTGCCCCATCGGGTACGCCGTCAGCGGCAGTTACATCGCCGCGGGAGCGGAAATCGGCAGTCGTGCGTACGTGGAGGATTCCTACCTCGGCGCAGAGGTGACCGTAGGTGCGGGGGCTGTGGTATCCGGGCTGAAACTGGAGCGGGGCAACATCCCCGCAGGATGCGTTCTGCACGGACTGAAACTGCAAAACGGAAAATTCACCGCCCGATTCTACGGAGTTAGCGACAATCCCAAACTGCCCGTCCGTTTCGGTCAGCCCATCGGTGAGCCGCTGTGGACGGCACCCCTCTTTCCCGTGAGGGATACGATGCAGGATGCCGCAGACGCCGCGCTGGCGGGTGTGATCGATGACTCCTGCATCAGCCTGTGCGAGAGTTTTGCTGAGGCGGACATGAGGGCTCTCCTTCCCTATCAGGATGATCTTCGGGGCGAGATCAGTTGCGCACGGCTGATGGAGGGCATCAGGCAACACCGCCCCACCGACGACTTGATTGCTGATCTGCGCACCGATTTTACGCCCAAACTGGCGAAATTATTGGAAAGCAAAGCAATATCCGCTGATTTTTCATTGAAAATCCGTCTCTACGATGCCCTCTCCCGCCTTTTTGATGAAGACGAGAGCGAACGCTACGCCGCGCTCTATCTGGACGCCATCCATCAAGCGGTGCTGGACGGCAGTCTCACAGATGCGCTGTTTGATCGGAGCTGTCGGATCGTTCGGGACGAGGTTGTCGTGACTCTGCCTGTGCGGGTAAATTTCGGCGGCGGCTGGACCGACACGCCCCCCATTTGCATGGAGCAAGGAGGATGCGTGCTGAACGCGCAGGTCACGCTGGACGGCAAGCGCCCCGTGGAGGCAGTCCTCCGCCGTCTGGACGAGCCGATCGTGCGGCTTACCTCTGCCGACAACGGCAGCAGCGCGGATTTCACCGATCTTCGGTCGCTGTGCAACGTCCACTCTCCTGCAGATCCCTTCTTACTGCAAAAGGCGGCTCTGCTGGGGTGCGGCGTGCTTCCCTATCACCGTGCAATGCAGGATGAGGCAGTCGATCTGCCCGCTCTGCTTCGCCGTTTGGGCGGCGGTTTTGAACTCTCTACTCGTGTGATCGACATCCCCCGCGGATCAGGGCTTGGCACCAGTTCCATTTTGGCGGGTGCCTGCACCAAGGCGATCGCCGACTTCTTCGGGCTTGCCATCGAAGGCGATGGCACAGACGGCATCTATCAACGGGTGCTGGTGATCGAACAGATCATGTCCACCGGCGGCGGCTGGCAGGATCAAGTGGGCGGTATCGCCCCCGGCATCAAGCTGATCGAAACCGCCCCCGGTCATCGGCAGGAGATTCGGGTAACTCCCGTACAGATTCCCCTTGCCGCTCTGTCCGAACTGAACCGCCGTTTCTGTCTCATCTACACCGGTCAGCGAAGACTTGCCCGTAATCTGCTCCGAGACGTGATCGGGCGCTACATTGCGGGGGTTCCCGAGGCACTGGAAGCACTGAACGCTATTCGTAAACTCGCCGTTCTGATGCAGGATGCGCTGGAGCGAGGCAACATTGATCGCTTCGCCGAACTGCTCTCCCGTCATTGGGAGGCATCCAAGCAATTGGACGCAGGCTCCACCAACACCTGCATTGACCAGATCCTGCTGACGGTAGACGATCTCATCGATGGCAAAATGATCTGCGGCGCAGGCGGCGGCGGATATTTGCAGGTGATTCTGAAAAAAGGTATCACCCCTGAGGATCTGGAAGCGCGTCTTTACTCCGTCTTCGGCGGATCGGGCGTGCGGGTTCAACAATGCACCCTACTGCCCAATGATTGAAAGTGAGGCTTTGCTATGCTGAAAGGAATTTCCCCTTTACTCTCCCCCTCTCTGCTTGCCGTCCTGTCCGAGATGGGACACGGCGACGAGATTGTTCTGGCGGATGCCAATTTTCCCTCCTCCTCGGTGGCAGAGGGGAGCCGTCTCATCCGTGCAGACGGCATTCCCATGACCGATCTGCTGTCGGCGATTCTTCCTCTGTTTCCGCTGGATCAGTACGACCATGAGAATTTCATTCTGATGGAGGTCGTCCCCGGCGATCCCTGCGTGCCTACGATTTGGGAGGAGTTTCGGGCGATCCTCGGTCGCCACGAGCCTGCGGCTCTTCTGTCTTCGCTGGAGCGACAGGCTTACTACCGGCGTGCCCAAAAAGCGTTTGCCGTAGTCGCTACGGGCGAGCGGGCGCAATACGCCAATATCATTTTGAAAAAGGGCGTGGTTTATCCCGACCAAACGCCCCAATAACCGAAAAAAGAACCCCGAGGGGGGTTCTTTTTCAGTCTGTCGATAAACTACAAATTTAGAGTACCGCCAGCCAAGGAAAGGGGTTGGGAGCGCGAGCGTTGTAGCAACCGCGGAGCGGTTGCTACGGGAAAAATTTCGGCACCTCCGATGGTTTTCTCCTTCCCTCGGTATGGTATGGGGCTTTTTCTTAGGAATTATCAATTCTCTTCTTGCGGCTCACATAACTGGGAAGTATACCGCTTTGCTCGGAATCTCCTACACCTGCGGCGGGCAAGAACAGATCGGTCAGTTTATCTTCCGGCAAGTCGAACAGACGGTTGTACTGCAAATATTTGTATAGGCGAAGTTCCTGAACCATATCGCTGTCTTCTTCCATAAAACTGTGGAATTTCAGATTTTTGTCCCACCAGCCGAAAGAGTTGATGGCGGGAATCTCTGCTTCGATCATATCCAGCAGTTCCATATAGCGGGTCTTGTCAACGCCTGCAATCTCCAGCATATGGGAGGACAGATAGTTGATACTGGTCAGATCGCAAAACTCGGTTTCAAAATCGAAATTGCCCCAGTAGAGATAGGGGATCACATATTTGACCTGCAGGGCTTCGGTGGTCGATATAGTTTCCCCTTCTTCAGTAACACCCAAACAAGTGCTGTAGAAGGATGCGGGAAGGCTGGGTTGATGATCGCCGAACAAAACGATCAGCGTTTCTTCTTCCTGTGCCTCGAAATAAGTGATCAGCTCCTGCAACGCCGCATCGGCATTTTTCATGGAAGAAAGATATTCGTCCACCGCTTTGCCGCCGCCCTCTGAATTCAGATGAACGGTATAGTCAAAGCCGGAGGTAGTATATCCACCGTGATTCTGCATCGTAACGGCGAAAGTGAAGAGCGAGTCGCCCTCTTCCTTGTTTTCGTACATCTCGATAATCCGCTGATAAACGGTGCTGTCGCTGACGTGTCCGCGATACAGTTCACTGTCGGTCAATGCGTTACCGTTGACGAAGGTGGACACCCCGTTGGCGTTGGTCTCCAGAAAATAGGTCTCGTCAAAACCGAAATAGGAATAGATCTGATTTCGCTTCCAGTTCGAGCCGATCTCGGGGTGCATACCGATGGTGCGATAACCGGCGGCTCTCATAATGTCCACGATGGAGAAACTGTTGGTCTGATCCAGATAAAGGCTGTACGCAACGGTATTCTGAGGCAGGAACGCCATGGAATTGGAGGTCAGAAACTCAAATTCAGAGTTTGCGGTATTTCCGCCGAAAACAGACGCCATCGCCCAGCCTTTGGCAACGTTGGAGGCATCGCCTGACAGCGAACTGTAAAACGGAAGCACCGGAACGTCCACCATCATGATATTCTCTCCCGGCTTGACCGCTTCGGCAAGTCCGGTCAGATCGGAGAAGGTTTCGTTCATAATGACGATGATATTCGGCTTCTTTTTCTCCTCCTTGTCCCCGGTCTGAGGTGGGGTATCGGGATCATTGGTGATAGGAGGAACCTCCGGATCGCTCGTATCGGGAGGAGCAGTCGTATCTCCGAACTGTCCGATCAGCGAATCCAGTTCCTCGCGGGAATACCCGTCGGGGGCATCCACGGAGGTAGCGGATACCGAATGGAGCAAATTCAGCAAAAATCCGTTATAGGTAGAAGGCTGCAGCTTCCACGATTTCAGCTGAAATCCGATAGCCGCGGAACCTGTGGAGGTGGAAATCAGCGCGATCACCAACAGCAAGGACACCGTTCCCGTGGACAGACTGGTGATCCGCAGGGGGAGTTTTTTGAACTTCGGCAATCGGTTGAGGCTGAAGAACAGGATCTGCACCACGGTCAGCATAACAGCCATCACGCTGAACGGCTTCAGCGTAAACGAGTAACCGCCCACAACGGTTGCCGCCGTTCCGATGGAAAACAGATCGGAAAACTGCATTTCCACGCCGCGGGATTGCACCACAAAATTGTTGGCGATGCCAAGGATCACCAGCACCACGTTGACGCTGATCAGCGCAACGGACAAATTGCCGCAGGCAGACGCTATAAACAGCACGAGTCCGAATACGATCAAAAAGTTCAGAAAGACCAGCAGCAGGCTCAGTTTATCAATGGACGCACCGACCGCAAGTTGCACCTCATAGAATATAATAAATGAGAAAAGTGCCGCAATCAGCGGTCCAACGAATGAGGGAGTCTCATCCTTGAAGTGGATCCGCACGTTCAAAGCCAGCAAAAGCAGGATGCCGATCCAAATGGAATCCGCAAGACCCACATCCATCGCCACACCCAAAAGCGTGCATAATACCGATGCCAGCAGGCTCAGCAGCCAATATTCTTTTTTCCTTTCAATAGAAAATTCAACAAACATAACAGTCTCCTCGTAAGGTTCGATCTTCCGATCTGTATAAAGTCAAATTACTGCATACGAAGTTATTATACACAAACCGTCGCATTTTGTCAAGCCCTGACGGCAGAATTGTACCGTGCGAGGGGTTTTGTTATTATTTTAACACTAAATTGTGAAAAAATCCTTACCAAAATTAGACGGAGGTGTTGACAAACTTGAAAAATTGTGTTATAATTGCAAAAACGCAATGAACGGAAGGAGTAGCGATCTCCCCCGCCTTACAGAGAGTGACGGCATCGGCTGGAACCGTCGCAGGCAGCGGTCGTGAAGTAGTCCGGGAGCGGCGTTCCCGAACCCACAGTAAGGAACGACGGGGTTGCCCGTTACAGCAAATGAGACTGATAGGTCTTACAAAGGAGCGCCGCTTTGATCGGCGAATACAGGTGGTACCGCGCATCTGCGTCCTGTAACGAGGACGTAGGTGTTTTTTCGTTGGTAACGCCCTTTGCCTTCGGTAAGCCGCAATCGTCCTGAATCCGAATCGTGTAAAATGGTAATGAAGATAAGGAGAACGCATATGAAAAAAGAACTGGCAAAACAGTATTCCCCTGCCGAACTGGAAGATCGGCTCTACAAATTCTGGAATGACAAGGGCTATTTTACCCCCGACGTCAACGACGGCAAACCCGCTTTCACCATCGTCATCCCCCCCCCCAATGTCACGGGACAGCTTCACATGGGTCACGCCTTGGACGAAACTCTGCAGGATGTCCTCATCCGTTACAAGAGAATGCAGGGCTACTCTGCTCTTTGGCTCCCCGGCACCGACCACGCGGGCATCGCTACTCAGATCAAGGTAGAGGAACAGCTCCGCAAAAACGAAGGAATCACTCGCTACGATCTGGGGCGCGAGAAATTCCTCGAGCGCGTCTGGGATTGGAAAAATCAGTACGGCAACCGCATCATCAGCCAGCTGAAGAAGCTGGGTTCCTCCTGCGACTGGACCCGCGAACGCTTCACGATGGATCCCGGCTGTTCCCGCGCGGTGAAGAAGGTTTTCGTAAATCTATACAACGACGGCATCATCTACCGCGGCAACCGCATCATCAACTGGTGTCCGCATTGCCGCACCGCCCTCTCGGACGCGGAGGTAGAGTACACTGAGCAACAGGGAAATTTCTGGCACATCCGCTATCCCATTCTGAAGGAAGACGGAAGCTTTGATATGAGCGACCCCAACGGCTTCGTGGAGGTCGCCACCACCCGTCCCGAGACTATGCTGGGCGACACCGCCGTGGCAGTCAATCCCGAAGACGAGCGCTATGCGCATCTGGTCGGCAAGTTCCTGTATCTGCCTCTGGTGGGACGCAAGATTCCCGTGATCGCCGACGATTACGTGGAGAAAGACTTTGGTACCGGTTGCGTAAAGATCACTCCTGCTCACGACCCCAACGACTTCTTGGTAGGTCAGCGGCATGATCTGCCTCAGATCGTGATCATGGACGGTGACGCCAAGATCAGCTCTCCCGACACACCCTATCACGGCATGGATCGCTACGAAGCCCGCAAGGCAATGGTCGCCGATCTGGATGCCGCAGGCTTCCTGGTCAAGGTCGTTCCCCACGCCCACAATGTGGGTACCTGCTACCGTTGCGGCACCACCGTTGAACCTCTCACCTCCAATCAATGGTTCGTGAAGATGGAGCCTCTGGCAGGTCCTGCGCTGGATGTTGTTGCAGACGGTGACATCCGTTTCGTTCCCGAACGGTTTACCAATAATTATAACAGATGGATGGAAAACGTCCACGACTGGTGCATTTCCCGTCAGCTTTGGTGGGGACATCGCATTCCCGCCTACTACTGTGATGCCTGCGGCAAGATGGAGGTTTCCGAGGAAGAACTGACTGTCTGCCCTCATTGCGGCGCACCGATGCGGGCTGACGAGGATGTGCTGGACACTTGGTTCTCCTCCGCACTCTGGCCCTTTACCACTTTGGGCTGGCCCGAGAAGACCGCTGAATTTGAAAAATACTATCCCACCAATGTGCTGGTCACCGGCTATGACATCATCTCCTTCTGGGTATCGAGAATGATTTTCTCCGGTCTGACCCACACCGGTAAAGCACCCTTCTCTACCGTATTCATCCACGGTCTGGTGCGTGATGCACAGGGACGGAAGATGTCCAAGTCTTTGGGCAACGGCATCGACCCGTTGGAGATCATCGACCAATACGGCGCAGACGCACTTCGTTTCGCTCTGACCACCGGCAACGCACCCGGCAGTGATATGCGCTTCTCCGACGAGAAGATTGAGGCAGCCCGCAACTTCAACAACAAGATCTGGAACGCCGCACGCTTCGTCCTGATGAATCTGGACATCGAAGAGGCATCTCTGCCCGCCACCGAGGAGCTGGAAGTGGAGGATCGCTGGATCCTTTCCAAGCTGAACACGCTGATCGGCGAAGTGACCTCCAATCTGGATCATTTCGAACTGGGCATCGCTCTGTCCAAACTCTACGATTTCCTGTGGGATGTCTTCTGCGACTGGTATATCGAGTTGGTGAAGCCCCGTTTGAACGACAAGGGCTCCGCATCCAACAAGGTTGCGCAGAATGTACTCTGCTACGTTCTCTCCCGCACGATGGAACTGCTCCATCCCTACCTCCCCTTCATCACCGAGGAGATTTGGCAGACCCTGCCTCACAGCGGCGAGTCGATCATGGTAACCAATTGGCCGAAAGCCTGCGACGCGCTCTCATTCCCTGCTGAGGAAAAGCAGATGGAGGCGCTGATCACCGCCATTCGCGCCATCCGCAATCGCCGCGCCGAAATGAACGTTCCGCCTTCCAAGAAGGCTGCCCTCTTTATCGTCACCGAGAACACTGACCTCTTCGCTCCCAAGACAGCGAAGTTCTTCGAAAAGCTGGCATCCGCCGCATCGGTCACCGTTTGCCGCGCGCACTCCGATGACACCGCCGTACAGATCGTCACCGACAGCGCCACCTTCTTCATCCCGCTTGCCGAGATCATCGATCTGGACAAGGAAGCCGCACGGCTTGCTACCGAGATCGAAAAACTGAAGGGTGAGATTGCCCGCATCGAAAAGAAACTGTCCAATCCCGGTTTCGTTGCCAAAGCCCCTGAAGCCGTAGTCAACGGTGAGAAGGAAAAAATGAAGAAGTATGCCGACACTCTGGCAAAGACCGAGGACGCGCTGAAAAAAATTAAATCCTGACCCCTATTCTGACAAATTTTGCAGAAGAGCCGTGGTATCCTGTATTCGCAGGACACCACGGCTTTTTTGGGGATACGGTGTAAGGGCTCTGCCCCGGAGCAGGGCTTTGCACTATCCCAACCCCGCCAAGAACCTTTTTGAAAAAAGTTTTTTGGATCTCCAAAAACTTTTGGAAAAATGACTGTGGGAAACAAATCGACAAACATTGTCGATTTCAAAAAATTATGAAGAGTTTGGGAAACTTTTTCAAAAGTTTCCCAAGAAAAAATAAAACAACAGAAAGGCAGAATTATGGAAATTGCAGGCGTAACCTGTCAAAGAAAGGACGACACCCTTTGGGTGGTCATCGACGGTGACATTGATCACCACAGTGCCAAATACATCCGAGAAACCATCGACCGCGAGATTTTCCTCGCCCGCCCCCACGTGATGGTATTGGAGCTTTCCCGGGTGGATTTTATGGATTCTTCGGGGTTGGGACTAATCCTCGGGCGATACACCCGAATGCGGGAGATCGGCGGGGTATTAAAGCTCTCCAATCCTACGCCCCAAACGGTGAAAATCCTCGCCCTTGCGGGAGTGGACAAGCTGATTCCCGTACTCAAAGCAGAAAAGTCTCAACAGGAGGTTGCAAAATCATGAAGGAAAGAAAAACACAAAACGGATTTCAGTTAGAGTTCCCTGCGCTGTCTGAGAACGAAGCGTTCGCCCGCCAGATCGTCTGCGCTTTTGCCGCACGGCTGGATCCCACCCTGGAGGAACTGTCGGATCTGCGGGTGGTGGTCTCAGAGGCGGTGACCAACTGCGTCGTCCACGCTTACAAGGGCGCCGCCGGGATCGGCAACATCAAGATCATCGTCCGCGTCACACCGAGGGGCGCGCTGAAGGTGCGGATCAAGGACTCCGGGTGTGGGATGGCGGATGTGGAGCGCTGTATGCAACCGCTCTACACCACCGACCCCGAAGGTGAGCGCGGCGGCATGGGACTGCCCATTATGAAGTCGCTCTCGAAAAAGTTCTCGGTGAAATCCAAGCCGGGAAAGGGTACCACCGTTGCTTTTGAAATGCAGTTCGGAAGCTCTTCTACATAACCGAGCAATTCATCAATTGCTCGGACAGAAAGGATGAGCAGATATGGCAGATAACGATACCCTGCTTCGGCAGGTAGCCGAAGGAGACGAGTGCGCACTGGCGGAGCTGGTGGAAAACAATATGGGACTGGTGAAATCGGTGGCGCTCCGCTTTCGGGATCGGGGCACGGAGTACGAGGATCTGGTGCAGATCGGCTCTATCGGATTGCTCCGCGCGGCAAGATCCTTTGATTTTTCCTTCGGATGTATGTTTTCCACCTACGCCGTCCCGCTGATCATCGGAGAGATCCGCCGACACCTTAGGGATGACGGAATGATCAAGGTATCCCGCACCATCCGTACCCGTGCGATGCACCTGATGCGGGAACGGGAGCAATTTTCCCGCCGGGAAGGGCGGGAGCCGACCATCGGAGAACTTTCGGAACTGACGGGCTACACCACCGAGGAAATCGTCACTGCGCTGGATGCGGCAGGTCCCGTTCGCTCCCTCAGCGAAACGGTTGGCGGCGAGGACGGCGCGCCTTTGGAAAATTTCATTGCCGATCCCGATGCTCCTCTGGATCGGCTGACCGATCATATCGCGCTGGAGCAAGCCATCTCGCGGCTTACCCCCGACCAACAGCAGATCATTCGCCTGCGCTACTACCATCGGCTGTCCCAACAGCAGGTAGGCAATGCCCTTGGACTTTCCCAAGTGAAAGTATCACGGGAGGAAAAGAAAATTCTGAACCTGCTCCGAGAGGCACTGTGATTTTTCTTCAGACCCCTTTCTTGAAAGAAGGTGGTCTCAGACTGTCGTTAAACTTAAATTTAGAAAGCCGTCAGCCAAGGAAGTGGGAGGAGAGCTCGATGAGGAGTGTAGCAGTCGCTATGCGACAGCTACGAAAACTTCGGCGTCCTATATGGTTTCGCCCTCCTCTCGATTTTCTAAAAGACTTTTTCGACACGCTGAGACCCCCTTCTTGAAAGAAGGCGGTCTTTCGGAAGAGATTTTTTACCCATATGCTTTTTGCCGCTTCACCGCGGTTCTTTTTTGATCCGCGATAAAAAATCCGCTTTTTTTCAAAAAACGCACTTGACAAACGGTTTTATTTTTTGTATAATAGAGCGAAGCCTTGTATAGTTAAGAAGAAAGGAAATTCCTATGCTGATTGATGTCCGCCCTATGCTGAAGGGTGAAGTCCGCGAGATCGTGCTGGATTATCTCACGCCCGCTCCCGAGGATTTCAACGATATTCATTTTACGGGTGACATCCGCATAAGCGGTGCGATCGTCAACCATGACGGTTATCAGGTGCTGGACGCCGTGGCAGAAGTTCCCTTTGATACCCACTGCTCCCGCTGTTGGAAGGATATTTCCCGCCTCTTTACGCTGAACATCCACAAGGTTCTGGCAACCAAACAGTCTCTCCAAAATCAAACCGAAGAGAACGACGACTACCTGATGATCGAAGATCAAAAAATCGACCTCGATTCTCCACTCCTCGAGGCGATTATGCTGGAGTTTCCCTATACTTTCGTTTGCAAAGAGGACTGCAAGGGGCTTTGTACCAAGTGCGGTAAGGATCTCAATGAGGGCGATTGCGATTGCCCGAAAAAAGAAATTGATCCAAGGCTCGCTATTTTGCAAAAACTACTTGACAAATGAGAAAATTTGTGCTATACTGTATAAGTATGTTGAAAGTGTAACCAACTGGAGGTGTAAAGATGGCAGTTCCGAAGAGAAAAGTTTCGAAGGCAAGACGTGACAAAAGACGCTCGAACGTATGGAAGCTGACTGCGCCCAGCATTCAGAAGTGCCCTAAGTGCGGCGAATTTGTACTGACTCACAGAGTTTGTAAGAATTGCGGCACATATCACGGCAAGGAAATCGTAAAAACCGAGGCTTGACTTCGACCGCAATAGGGGCGTGTGAAACACGCCCTTATTTTCTTACGAGCAAACAATTTTGAAAGGAGAGAGATATGGTTACTATTCAGTCGGTAGAGCGCGGCTCCCTCGCCGAGCAGGCGGGCGCCCGTGCAGGCGATATTCTGATCTCGGTAAACGGTCACAACGTTGCCGACGTGCTGGACTATCGGTTTTATCTCATCGACCGTACCCTCTCTCTGCTTTTGCACCGCGGTCCCGATCTTCTGACGGTCGAGATCCGCAAAGGGGAATACGATGACATCGGACTGGAATTCGAGACCTATTTGATGGACAAGAAACAGACCTGCCGCAACAAGTGCATTTTCTGCTTCATCGACCAGCTCCCCCGCGGAATGCGGGATACCCTTTATTTCAAGGACGACGATTCCCGTTTGTCCTTCCTCATGGGCAATTATATTACCCTGACCAATATGACCGATGGGGACATTCAGCGGATCATCAAGATGCACATGAGTCCAATCAATATTTCGGTGCATACCACAGATCCTAAGCTGCGTTGCAAGATGCTCCACAATCGCTTTGCAGGCGATTCTCTGCGGCATCTGCGCACACTTGCCGAGGCAGGAATTGCAATCAATGCACAGATTGTCCTTTGCAAAGGTGTCAACGACGGTGCCCATCTGGAGCGATCGCTGACCGATCTGGCATCCCTCGGGGAGTCGATCCAAAGCGTGGCTGTCGTTCCCGCGGGACTGACCAAATATCGGGACGGACTCTACCCGCTGGCTCCCTTCACCCGGTCGGAAGCGGCAGAGGTCATCGAGGTCATCAATCGCCACGGCGAGCTATCGCTGCAAAAGCGCGGCGAGCGGCTTTTCTTTGCCGCCGACGAGTTCTACCTACAGGCAGGACTTTCCCTTCCCTCACCCGATTACTACGAGGGCTATCCGCAACTGGACAACGGCGTAGGGATGATCACCTGCATGAACGAGGAGTTCTCCTCCGCCATGGAGTATCTGACCGAAGATTACGATACCTCGGTTAAACGCAATTTCACCATTGCCACAGGCCGTGCGGCTTACGATTTTATCTCTGAGATTACGAAAACACTCTGTGACGCTTGTCCCGGCCTGTCCGGACAAGTCTATCAGATCGAGAACCGCTTCTTCGGTCCCGAGATCACGGTGGCAGGTCTGCTCTGCGGCTGTGATCTGTACGATCAACTGAAGGATAAACCTTTGGGTGAGCGGCTCTATATCTCCTCCACCATGCTGCGAGACGGCGGAGACCTGTTTTTGGACGATATATCCTTGACGGAACTGTCCGAGAAATTGGGTGTCCCCATCATTCCGGTGGAACCTGACGGAAACGCATTTATCAAAGCGCTCCTTTGTGACTGAAAACTGTGAAAGGATTGGTGAAAAGCTATGGCAAAACCCATCGTTGCCATCGTAGGGCGCCCTAACGTAGGCAAATCTACCCTTTTCAATAAACTGTCCGGTCAGCGGATCGCCATCGTGGAAGACACCCCCGGTGTGACCCGTGACCGCATCTATTACGAGATCGAATGGCAGAACCGTCCCTGTATGCTCATTGACACCGGCGGTATCGAACCGCACAACGACGATGTGATTCTGAAGCATATGCGAATGCAGGCGGAGATCGCCATAGACACCGCAGACGTGATTATCTTCCTCTGCGACGTGCGGACGGGGCTTACCGCCGACGACCGCGACATCGCCGCGATGCTTCTGCGTTCGGGCAAGCCCATCGTACCTGCCATCAACAAGTGCGATTCTATCGGTGCTCTGCCTCCCGAATTTTACGAATTCTACGAACTGGGCTTCAATGTGGATCCTATCCCGCTCTCCTCCATTCACGGTAGCGGAACCGGCGATCTGCTGGAAACTGTCTACTCCTTCTTCCCTGACGAGTCGGAGGAGGAAGAGGACGAATCGCTGATCAAGGTCGCCGTCATCGGCAAACCCAATGCCGGAAAGTCTTCGATCATCAACCACATTCTCGGCGAGGACCGTCTAATCGTTTCCGACGTTGCGGGCACCACCCGTGACGCCATCGACACCTATGTGGAAACGCCCGAGGGACGCTTCATGTTCATCGACACGGCAGGCATCCGCCGTCAGAGTAAAGTGGAAGACCGCATCGAGAAATACAGCGTTCTCCGCGCCAAAATGGCGGTGGAGCGCGCCGATGTCTGCCTGATCCTCATTGACGCTTCAGTGGGCATTACCGAACAGGACGAGAAGATCGCGGGGATCGCTCACGAGGCGGGCAAAGCATCCATTATCGTGGTAAACAAATGGGATCTGATCGAGAAGGACAACTCCACCACCAACGAATTTACCAACAAGATCCGTACAGCGCTGTCCTATATGCCCTACGCTCCTCTGCTCTTCGTTTCGGCGAAGACTGGTCAGCGCGTTGGAAAACTCTACGAGCAGATCGTATATGTTCACAATCAGGCTTGCACCCGCATCACCACGGGTATGCTCAACGATATGCTCACCGATGCCACCACCTGCGTACAGCCTCCGTCCGACAAGGGCAGACGGCTCAAAATCTACTATATGACTCAGATCGGGGTTCAGCCACCCACTTTTGTGATCTTCTGCAACGATATTCGACTGTTCCATTATTCCTATCAGCGATATATCGAAAATCAGCTCCGCGAGGTCTTCGGCTACATGGGTACGCCCATTAAGCTGATCCTGCGTCAGCGTGGGGACGAGGGAGGCGCAGTCTAATGAAAGTATTGGAATTTCTCGCCGTGCTGGTATTCGGCAACACTACGCCCCAAGGGCTTGTCTACAAGTGGTTTCAAAATGACGACGGAGTGATTTCCGTGACCTCTATGATCTGGATGCTACTGATCGTTCTGGCATGGATGATTGTCTCTTACCTGCTGGGTAGCATCAATTTTTCACTTTTGATCTCCAAACTGGCGTTCAAGGACGACATTCGCAAATATGGCAGTCAGAACGCAGGCACCACCAATATGGGACGGGTCTACGGAAGAAAGATCGGTGCACTGACCTTGATGGGTGACGCTGCCAAAGGCATCGTTTCCGTACTCATCGCCCGTCTCCTGCTTGGAGACAGCGCAGCGCATCTCTGCGGCCTTTGCTGTATGCTGGGACATTGCTTCCCCATCTTCTACCGTTTCAAAGGCGGTAAGGGTGTGGCAACTGCCGCCGCCGTCATCTTTGCGATGAATCCCGTCTCGGGCATCATTATCTTGGGAATCTTCCTGATCGTCGCCATCGGAATGCATTACGTTTCGCTGGGTTCCATTATGGGCGCTCTGTTCTATCCTTTAGTGCAGCGCAGTATTACCAAGCTGTTCACCGGCGCGCTCCCCACTGCGCTGATGGCCGTCAGTGCCATCGCAATGTCCCTGCTTCTGATCGCCCGTCATCACTCCAACATCAAACGGCTGCTGGAGGGTACCGAGCGAAAATTCTACATATCCAAGAAGAAAAAAGAAGCGGCAGAGGCTTCTTCTAAGGCGTCCGACACCCCCAAAAGTTTGCACACCATCGACGATGAGGACAAAGACGACGAAAATTAAGCGTTCTTTGGTGCAATTTTTGGAACTTGTCAAAAAAATTGAAAAATTTCAATTTACCTATTGCATTTTTGAAAATGTTATGGTATAATAACGCTGTTGTGATTTACAGTAATCTCTTAGTAGTTAATGGAGGTGCAGAAAATGGCTAAGTGTGAACTCTGCGGCAAAAGCGTAATGTTCGGTCAGAATGTTTCCCATTCCAATCGCAAGACCAACAGACAGTGGAAGCCCAACATCAGAAAAGTTAAGGCAAATGTAAACGGTGCTCATAAGACCATCAGCGTTTGCTCTCGTTGCCTGCGTTCCGGTAAGGTCGAGCGGGTTTGATTTTCGCGCGTGGAACAAGGACGGTTTACCGTCCTTGTTTTTTCATTTTTTCGAAGTATTCTGATCTGCTTTTGGCTGTACCGATTGACCGCATCGCTCGGTAAGACCGTCGGCTTTTTTCAGCATCGGTGCGCATTGGTCAAATCGGTTCCACTCAAAAGATCTCCCGACGTATTCCAAGCAAAAAGTTCTTGATTTGGTCATAGTTTTTTCAAATCTATGCGATATAATCTACATGATCCTACATATTCTGCCGCCCTCGTCTGTGCGCCATCCCCTGCACCGCGCAAGACTTTCGGAATATACTGAATTACCCTTATACGCTTTGGAGCAATTATGAAATCAACTTTGTTTTTCTGCTTATTCACGCTTTTGCTGTTGGCACTCATTTTCGCCGCCTGCCGCGAGAGCGATCCGGCAAGCAGTTCCGACACCGTCCGTACGTCGTCCCCCACCCACGTCTCATCTATCGGCACCACCGTTCTCCCAACCCCGGAACATACTACCTCGCTGCTCCCTACCGTCTCACAAACCGAGACCTCTGCGCCGGATGATTCCGATCTTCCCGATCACTCTTCTCTGCCTGCTCCTGCAACCGACGAGCCGACCACCATTCCGCCCGTGACCACCACCGAAGCACCCGCATCGGCAACCACTCCCGCGGTCACCGATACGCCGCCCATAGTCACTACGACCGCCAAGCCGGTCACGACCACAGCAAAACCGGTGACTGACGCGCCCTCGGAGCCACCCGCTCCCGCGGTTCATTGGGTCGTTACCTGCAACGAATACATCAATCTCCGCAAAGAGCCGTCTACCGCTTCTTCCAGCATCGCTCGCATCCCTAAGGGAAAATCGGTGGAACTGGTTTATTTTATCGGCTCTTTCGCCAAGATCAAATATAACGGCAAGATCGGGTTCGTCAACGCATCCTATTTGACTCGCCCTGAGGGTCTGGGAACCGATGCGGATCTGTCGGTGGTACAACCGGTACAGAACTATAGCTACCAACAGATGCAGACCGATCTGCAGACGCTGGCACAAAAGTTTCCCGATCTCCTCACTCTTTCTTCCATCGGCAAGAGCGAAGAAGGGCGCGATCTGACGCTGGCGATTCTGGGTAATCCCAATGCAGAGCATAAAATCTTCCTGCAAGCATCCATCCACGGGCGTGAGCATATCGTCACCCAGATTGCAATGGGTGAGATCGACTACATCCTCCACCATCAGGACACCGTTCTGGAAAACGGAATGACTATCGCCGCGCTGTTGGATGCGGTGGCGATCCACATCGTCCCCATGAGCAACCCTGACGGAGTGACCATCTCCCAAACAGGAACCCTCCCCCCTCCTTTTGCCGATCAATACGATCAGAGCAAGGCTGAGTTGTGGAAAGCAAACGCCAAGGGCATCGATCTGAATGCCAATTTTGACGCGATGTGGGACAAATACGAGAGTATGTACCAATCCACTTCTCCCGCTTTTGCAGGCTACAAAGGAACGGCACCCGAATGTGCAGCCGAATCCAAAGCGCTGGCAGAGCATCTGCGCGCAAACGATTTTGATCTGACACTCAGCTATCACACAGCGGATCGCTGATCTACTGGTCCTACAATTACGAGAAGTTACCTGAGGTCAACCGAAAAAGCCGCGAGATCGCCCTATTACTATCGCAGAAAAACGGTTACGCTATGGGAGAGCAAGCCTCTACCAGCACCGCCGGGTTCAAAGATTACGCCATGGAGGCACTCGATATCCCTTCTCTGACCATCGAGTTTGCCATCAACAGCGCGCCCGCTCCTCTGCGGGAATTTGAGCAGATCTGGGCGCGTGGCAAGGAAACATTGCTCACCTGCGCCCAATGGGTAATCAAATCCGAATAAGTCCGGGAACTGTCGCAAACGCGACAGTTCTTTTTTAGAAAACCGTAAATTCTCACACCAACTTCCACCGTAATTTCTACTGTGGAAGTTACTTTGAGAATTTACTCTTTCAACAAAATTTCGTTTTTTTGCTGAAACTGATTGACAGACGGCACTTTTTTCGCTATAATATAGGTTGATTTATTGTTTCCAACTAAGGAGGATATAGATATGAAATGGACTTCGGTCAACGACATCAGAGAATCCTATCTGCGCTTCTTTGAGTCCAAGGGACATTTGCGCCACAAGAGTTATCCGCTCGTTCCCATCGGGGACAAGTCGATTCTCCTGATCAACGCAGGCATGACCCCTCTGAAAAAATATTTTACCGGTGAGGAGGAGCCTCCCCGTCACCGTATGACCACCTGTCAGAAGTGCATCCGCACCCCCGACATTGATAGAGTCGGTCTGACCGCCCGCCATGGCACTTATTTTGAAATGCTGGGCAACTTCTCCTTCGGCGATTACTTCAAGGAAGAAGCCATCACCTGGGCTTGGGAATACATCACCCAGGTGCTGGAAATGCCTGTGGACAAGCTGTGGGTCACCATTTACATGGATGACGATGAAGCCTACGATCTGTGGGCAAACAAGATCGGCGTAGATCCCGCCAAAATCGTCCGTCTCGGCAAAGAAGACAATTTCTGGGAGCATGGCTCCGGCCCCTGCGGTCCCTGCTCAGAGATCCACTTCGACCGCGGTCCCGAATACGGTTGCGGCAAGCCCGACTGTAAGCCCGGCTGTGATTGTGACCGTTATATGGAGTTCTGGAACCTGGTCTTCACACAGTTTGACAATGACGGCAAGGGCAATTACACTCGCCTCGCCAAGCCTAACATCGACACCGGTATGGGTCTGGAACGTCTTGCCTGCATTCTGCAGGGCGTAAATAACCTATTCGAGGTGGACACCGTCCGCAACATCATGGCAGCCATCAGCGAAAAAGCGGGCATCCATTACGGCGACGATCCCAAGACTGATATCTCCTTGCGCGTCATCACCGACCACATCCGCTCCTCCAGCTTTATGATCTGCGACGGCGTGATCCCCTCCAACGAAGGACGCGGCTACGTCCTCCGCAGACTGCTTCGCCGCGCCTCCCGTCACGGCAAAATGCTGGGCATCTCCGGCATCTTCCTTGCGGACATCGCCGCTGTGGTCGCCCGCGAAAACTACTCCGAATATCCCGAACTGACCGAAAAGCTGGCTTACATCCAAAAGGTCATCTCCATGGAAGAGGAACGCTTTGCCGCTACTATTGACGCGGGTCTTGCTATTCTCTCCAACATCATGCGCAAAGCCGCTCAGGACGGTGAGAAGATTCTCTCCGGCGAGGACGTCTTCCGTCTGTACGACACCTACGGCTTCCCTACCGATCTGACCCGTGAGATCGCAGGCGAGCAGAACATGAAGATCGACGAGGATTCTTTCCGTGCTCTGATGAAGACCCAGAAGGAGCGCGCCCGCGCCGCCAGAGCCAACATCTCCGGCTGGAGCGACGCTTCCAAGTCTCTGATCCACGAATTTGCCAAGACCGAATTCGTCGGTTACGACAACGATATCTGCGATGCAAAGGTCATTGGCATCATTGCCGACGATATGAGCGTGGATGAGGTTACCGAGGGCGAATTTACGCTGATCACCGACAAGACCGTATTCTACGGCGAGGGCGGCGGTCAGGTGGGCGACACCGGTATCATCTTCGATCATGACACCATGATCACCGTCGTTGACACCAAGAAGGTGGACGGCGTATATATCCACGTCTGCTCGCTAGCCAGCGGCGACGTAAAGGTGGGCGACGTCGTCCGTCTGGAGATCAACGTCTCCCGCAGACAGTCCATTCGCCGCAATCACTCCGCTTGTCACCTGCTGCAGGCGGCACTCCGCGAGGTGTTGGGCAATCACGTAGAGCAGGCAGGCTCTTATGTGGACGAGACCCGCGTGCGCTTCGACTTCTCTCACTTCGCCGCTCTGACCGATAAGGAACTGATGGCAGTTGAAACGCTGGTCAACCATCACATCCTGCTGACCGAATCCATTGAAACCGTTGAAACCGACATTGACTCTGCAAAGAAAGCAGGCGCAATGGCACTCTTCGGCGAAAAGTACGGTGCTTGCGTCCGTATGGTGAAGATGGGCAATTTCTCCACCGAACTTTGCGGCGGTACGCATATGGACAATACCGGCAAGTTGGGTCTGTTCAAAATCATTTCCGAATCCTCCGTAGCCGCAGGCGTGCGCCGTATTGAAGGCACCACCGGCACCGGCGTGCTGGCTCTGCTGGCAGAAAAGGATGCGCTCCTGACCGAGACCGCCCGTGAGCTAAAGGCTCCCTCTGCCGCCGACCTGCCCAAGAAGGTTTCTGCTCTGCAGAACGAACTGAAGTCCGCAAAAGCCGAGATCGAGTCTCTGGAGGCTAAGATGGCTTCCGCCAAGCTGTCTGCCATCGCAGACAACTGCACCGAGGTAGGTGCGTTCCGCCTCTACACCGCAAAAGCAGAGGGCGTATCGGTCGACGCGGCGCGCAACGTCTGCGACAATCTAAAGGCTTCCGACGCATCCGCCGTCGTTCTGATGGCAGTCATCGGTGACGGCAGACTGAACTTCGTTGCCGGTTGCGGTAAGGATGCAATGAAAGCAGGCGCTCATGCCGGCAATCTGGTAAAGCAGGTCGCCGCTATCTGTAACGGCGGCGGCGGCGGACGTCCCGACAATGCCACCGCAGGCGGCAAGGACGTCTCCAAGGTAGACGAAGCACTCTCTGCCGCTCCCACCATCCTCAGCGCAATGCAGAAGTAATTTTATCTAATGTGGGGCGTTGCCCCACACCTCGCAAGCCTCCTTTTTGAAAAAGGAGGCTTGACCCCCGAAAACCGATTCAAAGGGCGGCAAATACTTGCCGCCCTTTACAGAAGTGTTTGGAGGTTTGGAATCTTCTTGGGGGAAGGTTCCAAGAATACAGATTGGGCGGCAAGCGTTTGCCGCCTTCACAAAAGTTCTTGGAGGTGCAGGAACCTTCTTACAAGAAGGTTCCTGCGAAAAAGTCATGCCTTACGCATTTTTTCTGGATATCGACGGCACGCTCATCGATTATACCTTCGTCCCTGCCGAAAACCGCTATGCTATCGAAGAAGCCCGCGCCGCGGGACATCTCGTACTGCTGAACACCGGGCGAGGCTACCGCTTTATCCCCGACCGCGTTTGGGACAACTTCCGTTTTGACGGAGTGGTGTGCGGATCGGGTGCATACGCAACGCTTTGCGATCGGCTGATCCACGAGCATACCGTCCCGCCTGAAGTGATAGCGGCTGATGCGGCTTATCTGATGTCGCTGGGACAGCCCTTTATTCTGGAGGGTGAAAACTTAGTGCTGGTTTGGGGGTCGGAGTGCCGACACGATTACTGGCTTCCCCTCACCTCTGCTGACGAACTCATCGGCAAATACGCCGATGCAAAGGTGCAAAAGATCAATCTTCCCGGGCAAGTGTCCGAAATGGCGGCAGACTATCTCCGCAAACGCTACTTTCTGCTCCAGCATCCTGCCTATGCGGAAGCATCTATCCTCGGTTGCGACAAGGGACGCGGGTTGCTGGCGGTGATGGCGGCTCTGCCAAATGGCTTCCAATCGGTTGCCATCGGCGATTCGCTCAACGATCTGGAGATGCTGGAGGTCGCCGACATCAGCGTTGCCATGGGCAACAGCGCCTCCGAGGTGAAAGCCCTCTGCTCCCACGAAACCGCCGATGTGCGGGACGCAGGCGTTGCCGTTGCAATCCGCGCCATTCTGGCAGGTCGGCATCTCACCGAAAAATCCCTGCAAAATTTCTGACTATGGAGGATATGATGAAGAAAATCGCATCTTTTACCGTCAATCACGATTATATCACCCCCGGAATCTATCTCTCCCGCATCGACGGCGACGTCGTGACCTACGATCTGCGCACCCGCCGTCCCAACTGCGGCGATTATATGGATCACCTGACCATGCACAGTCTGGAGCATATGTTTGCTACGCTCATCCGCAACTCCGAGATCGCTGACCAGGTGATCTACTTCGGTCCCATGGGCTGTCAGACCGGCTTCTACCTGCTGATCCGCGACAGCGTGTCCTGTGAGAAGGCACTGGAAGTGATCAAATCTGTGCTTCGACAGATTGAAACCGAGCCGCAGATGTACGGACAGTCCCGCGTGGAATGCGGCAACTATCAGAATCTCTCGCTGGATGCCGCCAAGAAGGAAGCCGCCGCTTATCTGGCAGTTCTGGTATCCCGCGATTGGGACTTCATTTATCCTGCCAAGTAAGAAAGGATCGTTACCATGATTGGAATCATTGGAGCCATGCAAACCGAGGTGAAGACGCTCTTGTCTGCGCTCACCGACAAAAAAGAGACCGTTCTTGCCGGCTCGCACTTTTACAGCGGCAAGCTGGGATCGGCAGATGCCGTCATCGTGATGTGCGGAATCGGCAAGGTTGCCGCCGCCATCTGCACGCAGGCAATGATTGATGCGTTTCATCCCGAATTGCTGATCAACACGGGCGTTGCGGGCGGCGTTGCCACCGGACTTTCCCAAGGCGATCTGGTGATCGCTACCGACGCCGTACAGCACGATTTTGACCTGACCTCCTTCGGGTACGCCAAAGGCTATATGCCCGTCTGGGGTAAACAGAAGGATCGTCCCAGCGGCTTCCCTGCCGACGAAGCACTTGCCGATCAGCTGATGGCAACCGCAGACCGTCTCGGTTATCATGCCATCCGCGGGCGCATCGCCTCGGGCGATGTTTTCGTCGCAGATGCCGGACTGAAGCAATCGCTGGCAAGCCAATTCGGCGCATCTGCCGCGGAAATGGAGGGCGCCGCCATCGCTCAGACCGCTTGGCAAAACGGCGTTCCCTACGCCGTTCTTCGGGCGATCTCCGACCTTGCCGACGGCTCCGCCGCGCTCTCGTTTGACGAGTTTGAAACTATCGCCGCAGAGCGTTCCGCCAAACTGTTGATGGAACTTTGCAAGTAAGCATCAGGAAAGGCTGTTGCATTGCGCAACAGCCTCAGTCTGTCAATAAACTATAAATTTAGAGAGCCGCCAGCCAAGGAATGGGGTTGGAGGTCTGGAGGAAGGGGAAAAACTTCGGC
>JBJDZI010000077.1:0-11386 GCA_051867925.1 Eubacteriales bacterium | reverse complement strand
CCATATCTTTTTGCTTTTTTCATCTTTTTGGCTCATATCTATTTACAACACAGAATTTTTCAGAAAAAATTTTCAATCCCCTATTGACAAATGGATCTTACCGTGTTATACTGTATGTAACATAACATTGTTACGTTACGAGAAATAAAACAACAAGGAGGTGAAAGAATTGGAAATCTCAAAAAGAGATTTACTAAAAGAAACGGGAATCTCCTACGGACAGTTATACCGATGGAAGCGAGAAGGTCTGATTCCCGAAGAATGGTTCTTGCGTCGATCTGCGTTCACAGGACAAGAAACCTTCTTTCCTCGGGACAAGATTCTCCCTCGCATCCGTGCGATCTTGGAACTGAAGGAACAGTATTCGCTGGAAGAATTGGCGCAGAAATTTGCGGAAGATTCCAATCCACCGTCTGCACCGCAAAAGGCAGAAAACATTCAATTGACTCTCCCCCCCATCGTCCAACTGATCTTGCAGGAAGCCCATCCCAACGGAGCGCCCTACCCCGCGGCGCTGATGGCAACCGCGTTGTCCCATCTGACAGAGTCGTTCCCACTTCCCCTCTCCGATCTGCGTGCGCTGATGCGGTCGGCGCTGAAGATGGCAGACTCGCTCTCTCACGAGACTGCGACGGGAATGACGCTCACCCTTTGGCGTGCCGAACGCCCCCACTTTTTGTTGACGCTTTCCGTCGAAAACGGTATGGTCGCCGATCCTCGGCTGGAAAAGATGGAAAGCGTATCGCTATCCGAGATTGCCTCTGCACTTGCGCTCCAACGCAACACCTCAACGAATGGATCATCAGAAAGGATTTTGTAAGATGAAACAATTAGAAAGTATCACCATCACAGGCGTGGGGAATGTCTCCTCCGGAAATTACAAAGAGATCAATATCACCGGTACTGCAAATTTTCAGGGCGAGATTACTGCAGAGACGGTGAAGATTTTGGGCATATGCTCATCCAAGTCCACTTTGACTGCTGAACGATTCTGCGTCAAGGGAATATTTACCGCACACGCCCCCGTTCACGGCGGCGCGGTAGAGATCAACGGAAATCTCACCACCCAGAGCAAACTGGAATGTGATTCCATTACCTGCTCGGGCTTGCTGACTGCAAACGATACCGTCAGTGCCGACCACATTGACATCGGAGGGGTTGTTTGTGCCAAAGAGATATTCGGCGATAGAGTGACAATCCACCCAGAATCATCCGTTTCGCCCCGCATTTCCCACTCGAAAGTGGATCATATCGAATGTACCGATCTGACTGCTTCCCTGTGCGATTTCGGCGAGATTTGGGTACAAAACGTTACTTTATCCGGTGGTTGCACAGTGGAAAAACTCTACTGCGACGGCGAAATCAATCTCTCCCCCGACTGCAAGGTGGGTAAGGTCTACCGTATGGGAGAGGATTCCGAGTTTTCTGCTTCGCCGATCCCTGTCTCAGACGAAAAAACAGAGGAATCGGCTGACCCAACCGATAGCATTGACCGAAAGATTGAAGAGATCGACAGCGAGACCTTCGACTTTGACGATGCATTCGAACAGCTGGACGATGCGCTGGAATGTCTGAATGACGAATTAGATAATCTGGACGATGAATTGGATGATCTGGACGATGAATTGGATGATCTGGACGACGATATTGAAAAAATTCAAGATGATCTGGAAGACGTCAACGATCGGATCGACGAGATCGACGAGGAGATCGAAGAACTGCGTCAAGGGAGCGATCGGGATGCTCTGCTCGATGCAGAGATAAATCGTCGGAACTTAGAGACCGAGCGGCGGGATATTCGTATTCGGTTGGAAGAGGCGCAAGCCATAGCCCGGGATCAACGCGCTGAACTGAAAAAACGCCGGATAGAATTGGAACAAAAGAAGCAAGAGCTGCTGGACGAGCGTGCGCGGCTGGAACAGAGCAGTGACCGCAAAGGTACCGCCTCCCGCGACCACCGCACTATCACGGTAGAGGTAAACGGACATAAGGCGACCGTTAATGTCGACAAGTCTTTGGGCGAATCGGTTCAGTCAGTCGTCAAAGCTTCTATGAATATTGCGCGGGATGCGCTACACACGGCGCTGAACAGCCTCAACGATTTCCACGATCCAAAAGAATAACACACACAAAAAAAGCCTGTTGGGTAATCCGGCAGGCTTCTTTATCTGTTCATTTCGTTTCGGAATATTCGGTGGTTTTGGTCACATCCGCATCGTGCAGTTCAATCACTGTTTCATAAATCTTCAGCACTTTCTGAGCAAATGCGGCGGCGGAATAGTTTGCTTCCATATGTTCTCTTGCCGTATTTCCCATTTGCGCCCGCAAATCGGGATCCAACATCCGAGTCAGATAGTCGGCAAATTCTTCGTAAGTATCGTACTGCCAGCCGTTTTCGCCGTTGATGATCACCCCGGAAAGGCAATCGTCCCGACGGCAGAGGACGGGCAGTCCTGCGGCTTCCGCCTCCAAGTAGGTCAGCCCCTGCGTCTCGGATGAGGATGCACAGACGAACAGATCGGCTACGGAATAATAGGGACCGATCTCGCTGTGGGGGATCATTCCCGCAAAGACCACGCGATCGTTCAGCCTAAGCTCTTCCGCCAGCTTTTCCAGATGTCCACGGTCGGGACCGTCGCCCACCAACAGAAGTCGCACCCGCGGATCGCCGAATTGTTTCAAATAGTGCAGCACTTCCTCGTAGTTCTTCTCTTTTCCCAATCTGCCGACTGCCACCATCAGAACGGTATCGGATGATACGCCGTACTTTTGGCGAAGCGCATCCCGATTTGAGCGGTCGGCAAAGGGCGCGGGGTCAATTCCCGTGGGAACCACGAACACCTGTTGACCGTCGGGGCCGATCCCGTATCGCTCCAACATTCTCCGCACCTTTTCGGTGGGCGCAATCACCGCTTGGGGTCTTTTGCAAACCCAGCGCGTGCCGGTTGCCGCGATCTTCTTGCCCAGTCTTTTGCTGGGGGAGAAATAATGGGTATAGTCTTCGTAAACGGTATGATAGGTGTGAACTACGGGAATGCCCAGCCGTTTTGCCAGACGCTTGGCGATGAGATAACTTGCAAATTCACTTTGGGAATGGATCAGATCGGGCTTCCAGTCGATTAACGCCTTGACTTCGTCGTTGAATTTGGGGAAACGGAAGCGAGCATCGGGATAGATCACTTCCATATTCATGGAAGCCAGATAGGTAACATCGCCTTCCACATAACTGTGCATTTTCTGAGACAGCGAAAGGATTTTCACCTCGTGTCCCATCGCGCGCAAATTATCGCTGAGTTGCTGGATCGACGTGACGACGCCGTTTACCATGGGCAAATAGCAATCACTGGTGATCAAAATTTTCATCTGACTATCTCCATCGTAAAAGTTTTTGATTTCGATTACACCGTCATTATAGCACATCCGAAAGCGTTTCGCAATAGGTTGTTTCTTAAAAATTCTTTAGTATTTTCTAAAGTCAATCGGCAGGGACAGCGTACAAATACGGTTCGGTAGCACTGAGTGCTTCTCCGTTGGGCGATTGTTGGACCACCCGCACCGATTCGAACAGACCGTCGATCTGCAGGGTTAGCGTACCGCTGTCCACCCAGTTTGTATCCGAGTACAGTTCTCCGTCCACCTCGATACAACTCCATTTGGTGAAATGCGTGCCGCTGACCGTCAGAATCTCCTGGTTCAGATCGTAATGCAGATCGGTAATGGTAATAGGATGGATTCCCATCTGCAGATTCACAGAAGGATAGTATTCGTTGTTTCCACCATAGACGAAGCGGTCGCCTCCCTCTCCCAGCATATCGTAGGCAAGTTCCCACAGTTTTTCCAAATAATCTTCATGATCCCGCATGGATTGGTGGTATCTGGTCAGTATGCCGCGGTGAAGTCCTGCAATATCCATTGCCACCGCACCCAGTTGATATGCCTCCAGATCGCCCGGCTCCTCTGTTTCACTGCTGATCCGGTAATTGGTATAGATCACGTACTCAGTCTGGAAAATATCCCCGTTGGACAGATCCGCAGGAGAAATGGACAGGCTGGGAAGATGATCACCGTACATCACCAGCATCACATTCTCGGGATAATTGCTCAGTGCTTCTACCAACTGACGCAGAAATTCATCCATTTCTCTGAGCTGGCTGATATAGTAGGAAAGCGCTGAAATATCGGACAGACCGCCTTCCAGTTTGCCGTCGATAAAGTACGCGTCGATGGGAAACTGATAATCCTCCGGCAGAGACGCGGGGGGATATTTGCCGTGTCCCTGTACCGAGACTGCCATAATGAAATCGCGTTCCTCGGTGGAATTCAGCGTATTGAGGATCTCACTCACCAGAATCTCGTCCTTGGGCCATGAGCCGCCGATGTTATATTCCACATCCTGCATATACTCCATAGAGGTGAAGGTGTCAAATCCCAGATTGCGGTAGACCAGATTGCGATCGTAGAAAGTGCCTTCGTAATTGTGGATGGCGTGGGTCGCGTATCCCAGTTCCTTCAGATTGTACGCCGCGGTTTCGCAGGTGTAATCCATCAGAACGGTTTTGTAGGGATATTCGCCCGGACCGAAGAAGTCCAGCGACAGACCGGTAAGGATTTCGAACTCGGTATTGACCGTTCCTGCGCCCACCGAGGGAACCGACAAAAATCCGCTGATGTATTCGGATTTCAGTTGTGTGAAATACGGAACGGGATTTTCGGAAAATTCCACATTGGTCAGATAATTGACGTCAAAAAACGATTCCAGCTGGAGATAGATCACATTGGGACTGTCTTCCGATGCAGTCTCTTGCTCGGCGTTCAGTTGGGATAGCACCGAGACGATATCGTTCATCTCGTTTTCCGAGTAATTGTCAGGCTGGCTGATTCCCTGCCCGAAAATGCCGATCCAGAAGCAATACGGCAGTCCGTAATTCTTATACGCCTCTGCAATATTGGGAAAACGGTCTGTCAGCTCGCCCGTGTACAAGCCCAGCTGATAACCTCCGGGAATGAGCAGTGCAGATGCGAGAATCGCCGAAATACCACTTTTCCACTTGATCTTACTGTGGGGTGCTTTGATTGCCAGAAAAATCAGTCCCGTCAGTGCCGCCACGATCAGCAAAACGATGAGGATGATCTCCCACGGAGCCAAGTAGACCGAGAAGATTCGGAATACGCTGGAAATCAAGGTAATATCCACCGCGGTAAAGGGAGTCACGCGGTTGAGGAGCAATATGCAATTAGTCACGCCCATCGCAAGCCACAGCACTGAAATCAGCGCCTGCAAAAACGCCTTCAGCGGGGTGATCAAAGTAATCGCCAGCGTGGAGAAGATTATCAGAGACGAAAAAGCAAAGGCATAGGGAGACTTGATCAAAAACAGAAGTGCCTGAAGAGGCGAATGACGGGACAGTGCTTCCAGAATAAACTCCAAAAGCAACGACCAACAGATCAGTTTGCCCACCGAATCAAACAGCAGGTAGTTTCCCGCATTGTCGCGCCTTAGCAAATGGGTTTTAATACGCCCGAAAAAGCGACTGCACGCCCCTGCCGCCTTACTGCATGCGGCTTTGATTGTTGATGATTTTTTCATACCAATATATATCCATTTCGCTTCAACATTCGGAATCCCCCAGTCAGAACGAATGGGGGATTAGTCACAGATAAACTGTCCGAAATCAGCCTTGGCAGACGCAGGAATTTGCCTCGGCGTATTGATTCCATAATTCTTCTACCGTATATCCGGTCAGAGCCTTCCAGCTTTCGGAGGTACGGTATGTATGCTGTTTCAGCTGATCGTTCAGCCGATAAGCCAGATTGGGTGACACATTCTCCTCTGCCCAGATCAGAAAAGCGGCGGTCACGCGGTATGCGTCGGTGTAATTCTGCTTGGGATGATAAGCAGGGAGTTTCCAGCCGTCCTTGTCGTTGTAAACGCCGAAACGGGCTCTGCCGTAATCTGCCAGACCCTCGGTCAGCCAACCGGGCATCCGCTCCTCGTGGATCCGGCGTGCCTCTTCCTTTTCCTCGTCGGTCATTTCCGACCACTTCTTGCGAGGCTTTTCGCCACCGTCGGGCTTCATCCAGTAATTCTGAGCGACATGAACCAGTTCGTGGGTGATGCTGTCCGCGTCGTAGATGTGCTTTTCGTAGTAGCGGGGATTCATCACAACCTTCGGGATGTGGGTGTAAGTTGCCGCCACACCCTCGTATTCGGGATCCACTACATAAGTGACGGGACGAATCTCGCCGTTATTGAAGAAATCGGAAATTTCTTTGTAATTCTTCTCAAATGCGTCGAGAATCAGCTCGACCAGACCGGGATCGAGAAGTTCTTTGTTCTCGAAACCAAGGAGATATGTTTCTGCAAGAGACATGGGAATATTCCTTTCTGTTCAATAAATCTTCTGATCATCAATTGTCTGCAAGTTCGGTTCTGAACCGGTACGCCGCCGAGCGAACTACCGAGCCGGAGGTCTTTCTGCCGGTTTTGTAATCAGTGATCTGACCGCCGTCGGCATCGTACATCGCCCACAGTTCCTTCAATCCGTAACCGGTGATCCGATCAAAGAACTGACTGCTGTACCGTTCGGTACGGAGTGCCTCGTTCATTTGCTCCGCAAAGGTAGGGCAGATGTTTTCCTCGATCCAAACGAAGAAGCGGGCGGTCACGCGGTAGGAATCGGTATAAGACTGGCTCTTACTGTATGCGGGGAGCGCGAAGTCACCGGGATACATTCCGAAAACATAACGGCTGTAATCGGTCATACCTTCCACAATCCAGCTGCCGTTATCGTCGTTGTCGACTCCGCCGTAGCCGGTGTTGTAGTTTTCTTGCGTGACGTGAGTCAACTCATGGGTGATGCAGTCCAGTCCGCCGGTCCCCGAGCTTTTCAGGAATTTATAATACATCGTGATCAGCAATTTGTTTGCCGTACCCGTACCGCGGGTGTCTGCGGCACCGTCGCTGGTGGTATTGACGGTGTAGACCACATCGTTGAGTTTGCCGTGATTCCACATTTCCGCCAGCGTGGGGTAAACGGTGTTGAAGTTTCCGATCAGACCTTTTGCGGAAAAGCCCGATTTCGGCAGGACTTTTTGATCGGCAGAGGGGAAATCCAAGAACTTGGAGTCCAGACTCTCCGCTTGTGCGGCTTCGATCTTTGCCGCAGTAAAGCCTTTGTCTTCAAAAGGAACAGACACGTATACCTGTCCGGGTTCCTCTTCCTTCTGCTGATTACAAGAAGTCAGCGCAGGGAGCATCGCTCCCGTCAGAAGAAGGGCTGCCAACGATAACGAGATCTTTTTCATGTTACAGAATCCTTTCACTAAAACGGTACCGAAAACTTTGTTTTCATTATACCGAACTTTTCGGAATTTGTCAAGCAAATTCCGAAAAGATTTGAAGCGGATAGGGTTATCGGTCGTTTTGTTCTGCGGAACCGTCCGCGGATGCGCTCTTTCCTGCTTCGTTCGCCCTTGCAGTCGAGTCGGTCTTGGCGGATGCAGTGGTATTGGATGCCTTGTTGGTTGCAGTCTCCGATGCTTGCGCAGGTGCGGCAGTTTCCGATGAAGACTCTGCAAAGCGAGTCGCCTCTGCCGCCGCTTCGATGGCAAGCCGCTCTTCTTCACGGCGAGCCTCCAGTGCCAACTTTTCTTCCAGTTTCCGACGCTTTTCGGGCAGTCTCGGACGCAGGAACTTGAAGTCAAGGAAGAACACCAGCACGGCAAGTGCCAAGGTACTCAGCGAAATGATGATACCATACTTGTGGTAGTCGCTGAAATAGCGAAGTTCGATGGTATGCTCGCCTTCCGTAATGTCAAACGCCACCAGCGCATCCAGCGTCTTTTCGATCTCGACCTGCTTGCCGTCCACGTAGACGTTCCAGCCCTCATCGTAAGGGATGGTGGTGAAAACAGCGGAACAGCCTGCGGGAACTTGAATGGTACCGGTCAGATGGCTCTCCGCGTAATCGGCGTCAATGACCATATTGCCTTGTGCCAGACGAGTCATTGCATCTGCAAATGCTACCTCGTCCAGATACCAGAACACCGTCTGTTCCGAAATCAGATAGAGCATACCGGTGTCGGATGCAATATCTACCTCCAGACTGTAATTGAACTCTTTCGTATCCAGCGAACCGAGATATTGGATGCAATCGTTTTCGTTTTCAAAGAACTGACCGGAAAGATCGTCTGCCGAAGGAGTATTGAACTCCCAATTGACCACGCGGGGATAGTCAGATTCAAAGAAGAAATAAATGTCAGCGCCCAGCGGCATATCTCCGGGAAGATCCAGCACATACCGCAGGTTGGAAGAATCGCTGTCTCCGATATTCTGATAGAAATCGTATTTGTAGTTGCGGTCGTGGCTCTGATTGGTAGGGCGAGAGGAGGTCTTGCTGGTATTGTTGGTGTTGACCGTCAGATTGTGGGGGATAGGCTTAAAGACCTGAATCTCTTCCTCGCTGCCCAGCATGGCGGTGATCATGGCGTTCATGGCTTCGAAGGGAGTGAGATAATCGGTGATCTCAATATCATAAATAGAACTGTTTGCCGCGAAAGCCAGCGACAGCGCATAAGGATTCTGATACGCCCAAAGTGTATTCTGCGCATCTTCCAGATAAAGATCGTAAGTACCGGGGACTTTGCTTTGATCGTCATAGATAATATATTTCATTCCCATCAGCGAATCGGATACGGGATTGCCGCCCTTGTAGGTCGTCCAGTGGGAAACGGCGGAATAGCCCATCTGATTGAGGAAATTGATGGTGGTGGCGTTCAGCGTAGAGGTGGAATTGGAAACACCTCTGATATTCAGTGCCATATTGTCGCATACATTGCGGGACAGCGTCTTTTCCATTCGATAGAAGGAAGGGTCCGATTTCTGCACATCGTATACGATGGGTTTTACGCGATCCATAAAGGTCACGTAGCTTTCGCGGGTTGAGATGACCACGTCAACGTCCAGCCCGATCAGATAGATGGTGCCCGACACCAACGCTTCACCGCAGACCACCGCACACAGAACCACCGATGCCGTCCTGCGGGCGCGGGGCTTCAGATAAGCACCCAGAATGCCCAGATAAACGATCACCAGAATGACGGATAACCAAATGCAGAAGAAATCGTAACCGATCTCGCCGATCTTGATATCCAGATTCTGACTCTGCAAAAGGACGATCAGCCCCAGCAATCCGCCACCGATGGCGGCGATGTGTCCCGACTTGACCTTCTCCAGTTCACTTGCACCTCGGCAGGCGAAAATGATCAGCAGGAAGATGATCATGAAACTGTAACGGTAATTGAGCCAGTTGGGACGCTGGAAGCAATGCCAGATGATATCGGTAATATTGTTCTGCATGGTCAGGAACATCACCGACAGTATGAGGCCCGCGCCGACCTTCTCTCGAATCCGCACCGTCTTGGACAGGAAGAACAGCGGGAGTGTCAGCAGGGTCAGCAGACCGCAATACAGGAAGGGCATTCCGTCGGGGCGGACGGTATCGTAGCCGCCGGGAAGCAGTTTTGCCATCAGATCAATGGTGTCAAACTGCGTGGTGATCTCCATTTCCTTGAAGTAGTTCAGAATGCTGGTAAGAGAGGTATAGTCGATATCCGCACCCGAAAAGGAGGTCTTACCGAAGGTCAGCGAATAGTAGGTGGGAAGCAGGATGACCATCGCCATACCGATGGAAAGTGCCGCCGCCAGTCCCATCCGTCCCAGCGATTTCAGAAAATGGAATCGCTCGCCGTAATAGTTGTTGCGATAGCCTCCGCTGTGAGAAACATAGTAGTAGAAGAAGTAGATCAGCACGAACAGGCAGACCATGTAGCCGATATAGAAAGTAGAAATCAGCGTCAGGGTCATGGTAACCACAAACAGCAAAGCCTTCTGCCGATTGATAATCTGCTCCACGCCGTAGATGACCAGAGGCAAGAGCATCAGCGCATCCATCCACATGGTGTTGTGACCGAAGGCGATCACATAGCCCGACAGCGCATAGAGCGTGGAGTAGAGAATGATCCACATATCCTTGATCTGAGGCTGCGTCTTCTTCAGATAGAAGGACATGGTGCAACCCGCGATGCCGCACTTGAGCAGATGGATCAGAAGCAGAGCCTCCGTGATGTGGTTCTCGGAGAAGAGACCCACCAGCCAAGACAGCGGGCTTGCCAGATAATATGCGTAGATACCCGTAAATTCACCGCCCAGCGACCGCGCCCAGGAATAGAGCAGATCGGCGTCGCCGTGCATGGCTTTTTGCAGAGCCTCAAAGAAATATACATACTGACCGTTCAGATCCAGCACCAGCACAGAACCGTTGCCGAAGGGATAGACCCCCCGCAGGATGAACATCAGCCAATAGATCAGGAGCGGGATCAAAAAACTGCAGATCATCACGCTGTGCGCCGTGATCCAACAAGAGAGACGCAGAAGCAGTTTGCTGTTATCGAGTTTTTGTTTAGCCTTTTGTATCGCGTTCATAATGGAACCCTTTCGTATGTTATCGAATAATTGGCATTAGCAGTACGGATCACAAGAGCGCTTGTCCGTAGGCGCTGAGCAGTCCGTCCAGTTCCGCTTCCGTAAAGGTCAGCAAAATATTGCCGCTGCTGAGGGGCGCAATCGTACCCGCCGCCAATTGGATCGCCAGTTTTCCGTCGGCGATATACCATGAACCGTCCAGCACTGTCTCCAGATTTTGCAGTGTATTGTCGTACAACCCTTCGGGGGGCGATGCGGTCAACTTCGATTGCAGGAGCGTAAGCAGTCCGTCGACTTTTCCGTCGGTCAGCAGGGCGGTCAGACGGATCTCCGATCCCACCCGTAAGTCAAGGTTGGAATGGTAGGAATAGGTATATACAATACCGTCCCCTGTGGTCTCGGTAAGGATATAAGTCATGGACGCCGCTTCGGAGGTGAAATAGTGCAATTCAAAGCGCACCTGCACCGAGGGGGTGGTAAGCCCTTCCCTGCCTGCTTTGTAATCGGCAAGACACTGCTGATAGAGCCGATCGATCTCTTGTCTCAGCTGTTTGTGCAGAGCATCAAGCCGCGCTGACAAGGTGGCTTGCAGAGTATCGTTGCCCTCAACATTTGCCACGGGCAAGGTCATCGTGACGTTCAGTATGGTATGCTCTCCCTCTGTATAACTGAGGGTTTCGGTAGTCTCTCCGATACCGCTTTGCACCACGGCAGGAAAATCGGGCGGATCTACGGGAGAATAGGTATTCGACGGATCCCTCGTTGTAGTCAGAGCGGTAGTAATATCGCCTTCATCGGTATTGAACGGGTCCTTCTCGGGCGCACAAGCACTCAGCACGGCACAAAGCAACAGACTCGCAACGATCAATTTCCACTTCATGGTAATACCTTTCATCCGCTATC
>JBJDZI010000076.1:0-11492 GCA_051867925.1 Eubacteriales bacterium | reverse complement strand
TATAGAAGTTTTTGGAGTTCCAAGAACCTTTTTTCAAAAAGGTTCTTGGTGGGGTTTGGGGCGAAGCCCCAATACGATAAATTATTTCAAAAACTCTTCGGTCAGCGTAACGCCGAAATCTTTTGCAAGTTGGATGAAGTCGGCTCTCGTGATGGTTTGGCGTTTCTTTTCCACTACCGAATGCACCTTGATATAGATCTCGGCGGACTTTTCGATGGTGTGCGCCAGTCCGAAAGTTGCGTCGAAATCGGCTCCCGAGCAGAAGAGTCCGTGGTGCGCCCAGACCGCCGCATCATAGGTTTTCATCTTCTCGGCGGTCACCACGGCGATCTCCCGCCCGCCGGGTACCATCCAGGGAATCACACCGATGCCCGCAGGGAAAATAATGGGACACTCGGTCATCATCTCCCACAGTTCGCGGGAGAAGTATTCATCCTCCAGCGGCAGGATAAAGGTGAGGGCGATGAGATTGGCGGGATGGCAATGGTAGATCACGCGGTGCGCGCCACCCGTTGCCAGCATCTTCACCTCGTGGTTCATCAGATGGGTGGGCAGTTCGCTGGTGGGTCTGCCGCCGTGAATCAGACCCCAAACGATGCGGTAGTTCTCCCCTGCTCCGTCCAGTTCGATCAGCGCGCAGGTGTCGGCAGGATCTTTCTGCACGTTGCTCATGTATTTGCCCGATCCGGTGACCAGGAAAAACTGTCCGCCCAGCGCGGGAACACAGGTGCCGATGGACACAAAGGGGCGGGTGAAATCCAGCAGATCACGGCACGCATCAATGTCGGCATCCGGTACGCGGTAGCTGAGATTGCCGCCGTTGCGCTCGTGCCAGCCCTTCTGCCAGCCTGCTTCGGCGAAGGCAACAAATTCTTTCACAAAGGAAAATTCGGTAAGTTCCATATTGGTTTATCTTCTTTCATTCAAAACTTCGGCTTCATACGCCATTACTTTATCGTACCAGCTCTCCCCTGCGGGCAGACCGGCGCGACGGCAGAATTCCTCCCATACGGCACCCAGCGGAAGCATTTTCTGTGCCTCCTGCCGCATAAAGAGACGGGTGAAATCTCCTTTCTGCTGGAGCGCGGAAAGCTCTGCGTGAGGGGTCAGAAGGGCTTCCAACAATGCCTTCTGGGTACTGCGGATTCCCATGATCCACGCGGCAACGCGGTTGATGGACGCGTCAAAATAGTCGAGGGCGATCACGATGTCATCCAGTCTGCCGGACGCCACGATCTCCTTGGCGATCTCGCGGGTCTCATCGTCAAAGCGCACCACGTGGTCGCTGTCCCAGCGAACGGGACGGGTAATGTGCAGAGCCAGTTTGGGATGGAACAGGAGCAGAGACGATATCTTATCCGACACCATCTCGGTGGGATGATAGTGACCGTTGTCCATCAGCGGCACAATGTGGCGGGTGGCGGCGTAATTCTGACAGAACTCTGCGGAGCCTACGGTGTAGCTTTCCAGCCCGATGCCGAAGACCTTGGATTCCAGCGTAACATAGACTTTGGACTTGTCGTAGCCGCAGGCAAGTGCCTCGTCCAGTGACTTGGTAAAGCGGGCGCGGGGAGAGGTGCGGTCGGCGGGGATGTCCTTGTAGCCGTCGGGAATCCAGATGTTCATCACACAGGGCATTCCCGTTTCATCTGCAAAATATTCCGCGATCCGCAGGCAAGCAACGGTGTGGCGCACCCAGAACCGGCGGATCTCCTCGTCGGGCGAGGAAAGGGTCAGCCCTGCCGCCTTGGGATGGGAAAAGTAGGTAGGGTTGAAGTCCAGCCCCAGTCCCCGGGCTTTGGCGTATTCCACCCACTTTCGGAAGTGGCGGGGTTCTAGCGCATCACGGTCTGCAAATTCGCCATCCTCGAAGATTGCGTAGGAAGCGTGGAGATTCAGCTTCTTCTTACCGCCGGTGAGGGAGAGGACTTTGTCGAAGTCCGCCATCAGTTCGGCGGGAGTGCGGGCTTTGCCGGGGTAATTGCCGGTGGCTTGGATGCCGCCGGACAGTGCGTCCTTGGTATCAAAGCCACCCACGTCGTCCCCCTGCCAGCAATGGATAGAAAGGGTGAGATTCGAGAGCGTCTCGATTGCCTTTTCACAGTCTACACCGTTTGCAGCGTAGGCTTCTTTGGCGTATTCGTAATAAGATTTCATAGCATCTCCTTATCCTGCCGATTTCGGCAGAGTGGTTACGGTTTCAATGGAATTTCGTAGCAGAGCTCGTGCGGTGGCAACGTCGGAAAGCCGTCCCGCTCCCAGCATCTGACCAAGCAGATTGCCGATGGCAGTTGCCTCAGCAGGACCCGCGATCACCGGCTTGCCCGAAGCATTGGCGGTCAGCTGATTCAGCAGGCTGTCTTTGCTTCCGCCGCCGATGATGTGGATGGCAGAGACGGGCTCACCCGTGATCTCTTCGATCTGCCGTACGGTGGCGGCGTAGCAGTCTGCCAGAGACAGATAGACCACCGCAAACAGTTCGCCCGGCGACAGATCGGGGCGATTCAGCTCCCGCTTCAGCGCTTCTGTCATTGAATCGGGGGACAAAAACACGGCGGCGTTGACATCTACCCGAAGGTCTGTGGAAAGATGTGCGGTAGCGGCTTCCATGATCTGATCAAAGGAACAGCCGCACTCCTTGCGCAGGGATTGGATCATCCAAAGCCCCATAATGTTGCGCAAGAAACGGTATCTGCCGCCGTAGCCGCCCTCGCTGGTGAAGTTGTAATGCTCCGCAATTTGGGACAGATCCGCCTCTGCCCGTTCCACGCCCATCAGCGACCATGTGCCGGAGGAAAGGAAGAGCGCGCCCTCCCCTTTTGCGGGAAGTGCCAGCACTGCAGAACCTGTATCGTGGGTGGCGGGAAGCACGACTAAGGGTTGGCAGCCGATCTCGTCGGCGACCTCGGCACAAACAGGACCTAAGATACTGCCGGCAGGCAGGATGGGCTGAAAGAGTTTCGGAGGAAACCCGAGGTGCGTGATAAGCTGAAAATCCCAACCGCCGGTTGCGGGGGTGACCAGCCCTGAGGTGGTTGCGATGGTGTATTCGCTTGCCATCACGCCGGTGAGCAGATAGTGAAAATAATCGGGGATGAAGAGCATCGCCGCGGCATCCCGCAGTTGTTCGGGATTTTGCTGCTGCACCGCCAGCAACTGATAGATGGTGTTGAACTGCTGTTTCTGAATGCCGGTGCGGGCGTAAAGCTGATGGGCGGTCAGCGACTGCTCCAGCACCTGATCCATCCCGTCGGTGCGGTGACTGCGGTAGGAGACTGCCTCGCTCACGCGGTTTCCCTCGCCGTCCAGCAGAACGAAATCCACGCCCCAGGTGTCGATTCCCACGAAGGAGGGTGCCCTGCCCTGGTTCACCGCTTTGCGGATGCCGGCTTTGATGTGCTTCCACAGCGCATCTACGTCCCAGCAAAGCTCACCGCTCTCGCTGTACTCGGCACCGTTGGGAAAACGGTAGATCTCTTTGGTGCAGAGCCGTCCGTCCTCCAGCCAGCCCAAGATGTGGCGCCCTGAGGAAGCACCAATGTCTATGGCAAGATAATATTCCATATCAAGGGTTCCTTTCCCGATTTGTTCTGCTTTATTATACCATATCTCGGTACGACTTGCAATTGCCTTTTTGGGCAAAATAGTCGCATTTATTGCTGTTTTTCCGAAAACAAGCAAACAACCGACCCGGAGGTCGGTTCAGATAGCTCACCAAGCGTCTCCAAAGATTTCCGCCAAGCCAAGGAAAGGGGTGGAGAGCCCGATGAGGAATGTAGCAGTCGCTACGCGACAGCTACGGAAACTTCGGCGTCCCCGATGGTTTTCCCCTCCTCTCGGCTACGGAAGCGGCTTTGTCAACACTTTGAACCGACCCGAAGGTCGGTTATGGCTGGTTTATCGGTCGCAGACTGCGTAGAGGCAGAGATCCCATGGCGGGATGTAGGGCGGTCTGCGCAGATACAGCTTGTGCGTCGGCACCATCCCGTGTACCAGCAGAGGCAATCGCCACAGATCCTCTGCCCGATGATAGAGCGATACCGCCAGATCGGGCTTCCATCTTTCGATGGCATCGGCAGATCCGCGGAGTGCTTCCCATTCGGCGCCCTCGACGTCGTATTTGATAAAATCAACCTGTGCGCCACCGAGGAAGGAGTCGGGAGAGCGTACGGCGACCGGTTTGCACTTCCCTTCGGGGGACTGCATCAGATGCGAATTACGGCTTCCCTCATCGCTGACATAGAGCGTGCCGTCCCGCTCCCACGCGCCCGCCTGCTCGGCGGTCAGAAGGGGAGAAAAGCCCTCCCGCTCTGCCGACTCCATCAGTTTTCGGAAGGAGCGGCGATCGGGTTCCAGCGCCCAAATCTTTTGCAGGTCGGGCTGATAGGTCAGCAGTTCGCGGACGGTGTCACCGTTGTACGCGCCCAGATCGAGATAATACCGATAGCGCGCCGGGTGCAGGATGCGGAACACCTCTTCCCTGCCGTCGCAGGTGGCGGTAAGCGGGGCGATCTTTCCTGTCAGACGGTACTCAATAATGCCGTCAAACACCTCTTTGGAGCGCTCATCGGCAAGATATGCACGCACTTCGTCCAATTTGTCCCTCACGCTTTCGTAATACTCCGCGGTGAAGAGCGTTTTTCCTGCGATGGGCAGTTCGGGGACGAAAAAGCGACAGCGGCGGGAGAGGTTCTCAAACCGCTCCAGCAGTTCGGGAAGGCTGGAGCCAAAACTGAGTAAAATGATGAAATCCTCGTATTTGGCGAGGATTTCATCAAAAGTGAGTACGGTTTTGCCGTGAAAACTGTGTCCGCGCACGAAGCCGTCGGAGGCGAAAAAGTCTGCCGGTTCCAGCCCGCGCAGGGAGAGCTGTGCGATCAGTTTGTCGGCACCGTTTCCCATGCCGTAGAGGACGATGGGCAATCCCGCCGATTGCAGATAGGTCCACAGATCGCCGCTCATCTTACGGTAAACTCGTTATAGATGCGGCGGATCGCCACTTCAAAGTCTGCTTCGGCAACACCCAGAATGATGTTGTTCTCAGACAGTCCCTGGTCGATCAGACGGATATTGATCCGAGCATTGGCAATGGACAGGAACACTCTGGCGGCAGTACCCACGTTGTTGATCATCTGTCTGCCGACTACGGCAATCAGTGCCAGACCGTCGGTAATGCAAACGCTGTCGGGGCTGACCGCCTTGCAGATCTCCCGCTTGAGTTCTTCTCTGCAATTGGCAATGGCGGCAGTTGCCACCACTACTCCCATGGAGTCAATGCCCGAAGGCAGATGCTCGAAGGGAACGCCGAACCGCTCCAGTACCTCCAGCACCCGTCTGCCGAAGCCGATCTCTGCGTTCATCATATCCTTGTGGACGTCAATGACCGAAAATCCCTTCTTGCCTGCAATACCGGTGATGCTGTGTGCGCCTTTATACTGCTCCTCTGCTTCCAATACGATCATGGTACCCCGATCGGAGGGACGGTTGGTGTTGCGGATGTTGATGGGGATGCCCACTTCCCGAACGGGGAAGATCGCATCCTCGTGCAGGACGGTTGCGCCCATATAGGACAGCTCCCGCAGTTCGGTATAGGTGATGAAATCAATGCTCCGCGCGCCCTCCACGATGCGGGGGTCTGCCATCAGGAAGCCGGACACATCGGTCCAGTTTTCGTAAATGTCCGCGCCGGTGGCTCTTGCCACCACCGAACCTGTAATGTCGCTTCCGCCGCGTGAGAAGGTCTTGACCTTTCCGTTGACTGCCGCGCCGTAAAAGCCGGGGATCACCGCGCGCTCGTGGCGGGACAGCACGTCGGACAGGATGCGGTTGGTCTTTTGGTTATCCAGCTGACCGTTTTCGGTGAAGAAGATCACATCCTCTGCATCGACGAAATCGTAGCCGAGGTATGCGGACAGCACCTTACCGCAGAGATATTCTCCGCGGCTGGCGGCGTAATCGCAGCTGGCACCGTTTTGCAGTGCATGGCGGATCCGCGCAAAATCGTCATCCAGCGAAACGTTCAGCGCAAGTTCGGTAATGATACTGTCGTAGCGGAAACGGATCTCGGCAAGTTCCTGTTCAAAGTCTTCGCCCTTTGCTGCCCTGGCATGGCAGGCGTAGAGCAGGTCGGTGACCTTGGTATCTCCCGAAAAACGCTTTCCGGGTGCAGAAGGGACTACATAGCGGCGGCTCTCCTCTCCCTTCACGATGGCGGCAACTTTTCTGAATTGGGCAGCGTCCGCCAGCGAACTGCCTCCGAATTTAACGACCTTCAGCGGTCGGTTTTCTTGATAATACATTTAAGCGGCTCCTTCTGTCAGGTCCTTTACTTTCATCTTATAGTCTTAATCAGTTTATTATATAAATTATTTCTCGCTTTGTCAAGCGTTTTCTGCAAAGTTTTCAATTATTTCCGCTTTTCGATTCATTGTTTGTTCATTTTCAGTATATGCTTTGTTCACAAATTTGTGGTATGCTATGGCATATCAAAATTACTGTCTGCAAACATCTTTTTTTGCGGGCAAGAAAGGCAGGATCAAATATGGAAGACCTCGAACTGCTGACCGAACTGTTGACCGAAAAGAAATACTCTCAAGTCCGCACTTTTCTCCTCTCCCAAAACGCCATTGACATCGCGTACCTTCTCACCGAAATTCCCCCCGAAAAACTGTTGTTGGTCTTCCGATTATTACCTAAAGAACTTGCCGCCGAAGTATTCGTTGAAATGGATTCCGATCAGCAGATGCTGCTGATCAAGGGCTTCAACGACACCGAACTGCACGCCGTCTTCAATGAACTGTTCGTGGACGATACGGTCGACATTATCGAAGAAATGCCCGCCAACGTGGTCAAGCGAATTCTGGCAAGTACCGACGCCGAGACCCGCAAGTCCATCAACGAGATTCTGAACTATCCCGACGACAGCACAGGCTCCATAATGACGGTGGAGTTCATCCATCTGAAGCCCGCCATGTCCATCCGTCAGGCGCTGGACGTGATCAAAAAGACGGGCGTGGACAAAGAGACCATCTACACCTGCTATGTCACCGATCGCAACCGCCATCTGATCGGCGTGGTGACGGTGAAGGATATGCTTTTGTCCGAAGAGGACGCCCTCATCGGAGACATCATGGAGGAGAACATCATCCATGCCCATACGCTGGACGACCGGGAAGAGGTTGCCAATCTGTTCCATGAATACGGTCTGATGGCACTTCCCGTGGTGGACAACGAGGACCGTTTGGTGGGCATCGTCACTTACGACGACGCGATTGACGTCCTGGTGGAAGAAAGCGACGAAGACGCTCAGGTCATGGCGGCGATCACGCCTTCCGCCAAGCCCTATCTGAAAACAGGCATTTTCGAGATCTGGAAAAACCGTATTCCGTGGCTTCTGCTGATGATGCTGTCTGCCACCTTTACGGGCATGATCATCTCAGGGTTTGAATCAGCACTTGCCGCACAGGTTGCGCTGACCGCATTCATCCCCATGCTGATGTCCACAGGCGGTAACACCGGTTCCCAAGCCAGCACTACGGTCATTCGCGGTCTGTCTACCGGTGAAGTGGAGTTTTCCGATGTGTTCCGCGTCATCTGGAAGGAGATCCGCGTGGGCGTTCTCTGCGCCGTCACGCTGGCTTGCGCCAATTTTGTGAAGATCTGCCTGTTTGACATTCTGCTTCTCAAAACCGAAGGGCTGACCGTTTGGGTCAACGCAGTAGTCTGCATTACCCTTGCGCTGACGGTCATCACCGCCAAACTGGTGGGTTGTACCCTGCCTATCATCGCCAAGAAGATCAAACTGGACCCTGCCGTAATGGCGGCGCCGTTTATTACCACCATTCTGGACGCGGTTTCTCTGCTGATCTACTTTGCGCTGGCAACGGCAATTTTAGGACTGTAAGACAATCGGAAGCGGCAGACCATCGCCGCCATCCCTCTCGCCATGGGAACTGTCTATCCATACCCAATCAAAGACTTGTACGCCGGGACAGCGGAAACAATCTGCGGCGTGCAAGTCTTTTTTCGGAAAGTCGAATGTCGAAGGGCGGCAAAAATCAATGAGGCTTTGCCTCGTCCTCCCCTCGGATGCGCCGAATTTGCCGTGGATCCGAAGCGAAAATTTAGCGACTTTGGATATTGTCAAACACCGTGGCGTGATTTATAATAGGAATAAGATCAACCGGGCGATACGGCAAGATTCAAAAGGGAGTCACGGATGGCAAAGGATATGACCAAAGGCAGGATTCTGCCCCAGCTGACAGCGTTTGCAATTCCCCTTATTTTGGGAAATCTTTTCCAAATTATGTACAATGCCGCCGATTCCGTCATCGTCGGACAGTTCGTCGGCGATGATGCGCTGGCGGCGGTGGGAACGGCAGGGCCAATCATGAATATGGCGATTCTGTTTATCAGCGGAATGTGCATGGGCGCAGGCGTTCTGATGAGTATGCTCTACGGCGCGAAAAAACGGAAAGAACTGGAGATGCAGATCAGCACCACGCTGATCTGCGGGCTGGTCTTTTCCCTACTGATCGCACTTGCCATGATTTTTCTGGCAAGACCCGTTCTGGTACTGATCCATGCGCCGGGGGAGATCATCGACAGTGCGGTGCTCTATCTGCGCATCATCTTCATCGGATTACTGTTTACCTTCATCTACAATTTCCTTGCCAATACCCTCCGGGCGCTGGGAGACAGCAGAACGCCGCTGTATTTTCTGATGATCAGCGCGGTCTTCAACATCGTCGGCGATTTGTTTTTCGTGGTGGTGCTGGAATGGGGCGTAGGGGGAAGTGCGCTGTCCACGGTACTATCGGAGGCACTCTGCTGTCTTTGCTGTGCCGTTTACATCAAACTGCGGGTACCGCTCCTATGCCTTGGGAAGAAATGGCGCGTGTTTGAAAAACGGCTCCTCTGGAAAACCATCTCCTTCGGACTGACCGGTGCTCTGCAACAGATGTGCGTACAGCTGGGCAAAATCTTAGTGCAGTCGATCATCAACGTACAGGGCGTTGCATTTATCGCGGCTTTCACGGCAATCAACCGCGTGGACGATTTCGTGCTGTCTCCGGAGCAAAACATCGCCCACGCCACTACCACCTTCATTGCCCAAAACCGCGGTGCGGGCAATCAAGAGCGAGTGAAGAAGAGTTTTTTCTACGGTCTTGTTCTGGAGGTGATCTTCTCGCTTGCCGCCGGTGTCGTGGTTTTCTTTGCCGCTACGCCATTGATGCGCGCCTTCGTGGACGGGGAAAGCATCGAAGTGGTGGCGCTGGGTGTCTCCTATCTGAAGATCATCGCGCTGATGTACGTCATGCCCGCCGTCACCAATGCTTTGCAGGGTACCTTCCGCGGGCTGGGCGATCTGAAGGTCACGCTGATCAGCACCGTTGCCAATATGGGCGCCCGCGTGATTGCGGCGCATATTTTGATCAGCGTTCTCTGCAAGGGATTCTCTGCCCTGGCTTGGTCCAATTTCTGGGGCTGGGTGATGATGATGCTGGTGGAGGTGCCGCTCCTTGTCCGAAGCCTTCTGAAACTGCGCCGCGGGAGGCTGTGAAGCCGCGCACCCGGACGAGCCGCTACGGGCTGAATTGCAAAAACGAAACCGGACACTGAGCGAATGCCGACCGTGTCCGGTTGTGTGATTTGTTTTGCTGTTTGTAAATCTTAATATTATAATTCCAATTGAAAGAGTATGAATACTTTTCACACAATTGAGCATAAAGAAGCCCCGCGCAAGGCGGGGCGAGGATTACTCAAAGCATTCGGCGTATTTGGGGTTCTTGCGAATTTCTTCTACAATATTTTGCCGGAACGTCCGAAATGTCTTTTTCCAAAAATCATCTTCTATTGGAGCTATATCTCCTCTTGTTATTGTAGGCAAATCGGAGATGAAAGGGGCAGAGTATTTATATTCTCCTTCAGTATAAATATGTTGATACTCTTTGCAATGTTCAAAGCCTTTGTTAAAGTACTCAAGGATGTTTTGCATTTTGCCGTTATAATCCATTTCGTAGCCGGCTAAAGTCAAATATAAATTACCGATATCCCAGTGCCACCTTCCGCATCTGCCGTCAATGAATACCGTTTCGTAGAGATTGATAACCGACAATAGTATTTGTTTTCCGTATTCTGAGGATAATACCGCGGGTCTCAAGGCTACTGATTCAGAAACAGCGAATCGTAGATTTGAAAGCAGTGCCATGATTCTTTCCCCTTGATATCTTGCTTTTTCTTTTCCTATGGTTGCCATAGGCAACAATACTTCTTTGCAAATAACAAGAGAGTTTTGTTCGTTAGCAAGAGCCTTTGCCTTTTCGTATTCACCCATTCTGCAATAAAGCGGTGTTATTTGACGGATGGCGATCACGCGATCTTCTGAAGAAGGGTTCGATTTCAGCAATTTTTCATAAACGCGAACAGCTTGTTGCCAGTAAATGTTTTGAGCGTTGTATTCAACATCATCTTCTATAATGCCGGAGAAATCGGCAGGATGCCCTTTGGCTCCGTATTTATTCCATCCCCACATTTGAAGTGCTTGGGCGAGCTTCAAAAGAATTCTGGGCTCGTTTGGAAATTCCTCTGAAGCTGTACGAAGCATATTGACACATTCTCCAACATCTTCTGACAAACTTCCTTGATACATTGTAAATCCTTGTTTGGTAAGTATCTTGGTGGCATTTTCAAGAATAGTTTTGATTTTTTCTTCTCGTTCATCGTGATATCCGAATAGTTGGTCAATGGAAACGTGAAAGTAATTTGCGATAGCAGGGATCATCTCCATATCGGGATAACTACCACCTGACTCCCAGCGAGAAACCGCTTGTACTGTCACGCCGAGAGCCTCTGCAAGACCATTTTGTGTCCGTCCGTCTCGGCGACGCAATTCACGTATTTTGGTTCCTAAATTAAGTTGCATAATAGTATCTCCTTGAAATAGTTATCACCGGTGTGATTATATTATAGCATTGATTTGCCAAAAAACAATAATCAAATAGTTGTTTACAGCTCAACCAATGCTTGATTTTGAAAATACATAGAAACATCAGCACATCAAGGAAGTGTTCATGGACAACGGTCAGCCAAAATGCGGCTGTACCGGCTCGCTCGGTTTTGCTGCGTCAAAACCGTATTTTGGGAGTTTTCTCTAATACTCTCAGATTGCACAAACAGGAGAAAAATACTATTGAAGCAAAATGAGCAGGCACAAAGACTGCTCATACATAAAACCGTAACAAAATAGAAAAATCGAGTGTTCAAAAAGAGAAATCCGTTATGAACACTCGATATGGCCTACCCGACAGGATTCGAACCTGCGACCTCAAGAGTCGGAGTCTTGCGCGCTATCCAGCTGAGCCACGGGTAGATGACTTATTTATGATATCACAAAAGCGCATCCGTGTCAAGAGATTTTGTTCAATTTTTTTACAAGTTTTCTGTGTTGTAAATAGATATGAGCCAAAAAGATGAAAAAAGCAAAAAGATAT
>JBJDZI010000075.1:0-48577 GCA_051867925.1 Eubacteriales bacterium | reverse complement strand
TCCTTGGCTGGCGGCACTCTAAATTTATAGTTTATCGACAGACTGAGGGCGGCAAGTATTTGCCGCCCAATTTCGTAAAAGTTTTCGGAGTTCCAAGAACTTTTTTCAAAAAAGTTCTTGGTAGGGTTTGTGGCGAATCCCCAACAATCGTCATCCCAGTTTCATGGAGTTGAGGACTTGTGCGCTGTAAAGGAAGAGGATATCGGTGGATTCGTCGGCAGACAGCAAATCGGAGAAATTCGAGAGGTAAGCGGGGCGGATCCAGCGCAGATCCACCAGCACGATCTCGGCATAGCCCTCCGCCAGCAGGGGGGCAATGCTCCGTCCGAAGCTGTCACGGAAGAGAATCAGTTTGCGTTCGGTAGTGGCGTTTGGATTCCGGATGTGAAGTAGCGCAGCTTCACCGCCCAGATACAGATCGTAGGCATCATCGCCCGCAAAAGCCTCGATGTCATAGACCCCACCCGTTTTGCCGGTATCCAACACGGAAAGGGTCAGATCTTCAATGACCTCATTGGTCAGATAGTGCATCACATCCCGATCGGTGGGGAGCGCCGCCTGTCCGTACAGAACACCGTAGAACTCCCCCGCCGTCTGCCGGCTAAAGCCCGCTTCCTTGAATGGCGGGAGGTCGCCGTCCAGCGCGATCCGCAGGGCTTCGTAAACCGACTCCAGATTTTCCTGTTTCCAATGGATATCGGTAGCGTAGTAATCGGAAAGTACCAGTTTATCCCGAAGCGGGATCGAAGCGGCGTTCAGACCGTCTGTGAAGATCTCCTCGATCTCATCGTAGTTCAGCCCCAGAGGCACGTCCATATAGTAGGATTTGTCGGGAATGACGGCAAAGTAGGCGGGACTGTTGGGGAAATAGGTCTGCCGAATCTCCTCCAGCAGGGCCACATTGGCGGCGATGTTGGCATCGTTCATGGGATAGAGCAGTTCTGCCCGACTTCCGTCTTGACTGTAATAGCCGTTGACGTCGGTCTGCCGCAAGATGCGATAAGCAAAACTGCTTTTGAGAAAGCGCAGTTCGTCCCGTAGGTAGAACTGATCGCTGAGATAGGTGTCCCAAGCGGAAAAATAATCGGATAGCGTTTCGCTTTCCGCAAGGACGGGGGTCTGCTGCAGTTGCCGCCGCTCGTAGACGGAGTAGTCCCTGTCGGGTGACAGCCATGCGGCGATGCCGAAGAACGCCACAAACAGGCAAAAAACCGATGCGGTAGCAATAGAGCGGATGGTTGAAATGGATTTCATAGCATTTCCTTCCGAAAGGAGTCTGAAACCGGATCGCCTTGCGAGAGTCGGCGCAAGAGATCAGAATCTGAAATACAGGAACGGATTAAAATTGGAGTTGACGATATACGCCGTGGAGACCGCCAGCGCGGCGGCAACCAGCAAAGGCTGGAGGATGACCGTCACCCCTTCGGCGCGGCGCAGGAGGAAATTCCAGCATTTTTTCGGCAGGGGCGTTGCGCCGATGACGGAGACGGCGATCAGAACCGCTCCGCTTCGCCAATAGTAGAGGGCGACGGGATCGGTCAACCCCGATCTGCCGAAGAGGATCGCCAGATCGGACAGCGTGCCCGACAGTCCGTCCGCGCCGAACAACACGAAGCCAAACAGCGTGACGGCGATCACGAACAGATGCCCTATCGGGCGGTATTTGGCAAAGACCTTCCCCAGAAAGAGTTTTTCCAGACAAAGGAGAACGCCGTAGAGCGCGCCCCAAAGGACGAAATTCATAATTCCCGTGCCGGAACCGTGCCAAAGCCCGGTTAGCGCCCAGACGATCAGCAGATTCAGCATCCAGCGTTGACGGCTGACGCGGCTCCCGCCCAGCGGAATATAAACGTAGTCCCGGAACCATCCCGAGAGCGTGATGTGCCAGCGGCGCCAAAACTCGGTGATGCTCCCCGAAATATAGGGGTAGTTAAAGTTTTCGGGGAATTTGAATCCCAGTACTCTGCCAAGCCCAATGGCCATATCGGAATAGCCCGAAAAGTCGAAGTAGATCTGCAAAGCGTAACAGAGGGCATACAGCCATCCGAAGGCGGCAGAGGGTGCCTGCGCCCCGCGGAAGGTCTCACACAACGCGCCCAAATTGTTGGCAAGGATCACCTTCTTGGCAAGTCCCACAGTGAAGCGGGCAAGCCCTTCGGAAAAGTCTTGCAGGCTGTGACGGCGGCAGATCAACTCTTCATCCACGTCGGTGTAGCGGACGATGGGACCTGCGATCAGCTGGGGAAACAGGCACAGATAGGTGGCAAAAGCGAAGGGATTTTTCTGCACCTTGGCATCTTTTCGGTAGACGTCTATGGTGTAGGACATGGCCTGGAAGGTGTAAAAGCTGATGCCCAGCGGAAGGGCCAACGGCTCCCATTGCGTGCCGAAGAGCGCGTTCAGCCCGCCGATCCAGACGGCGGAAAATTTGAAGAAGACCAGCGTCCCGACGTTCAGCACCACGTTCAGGGTCAGAAGCAGTTTGCGGTGGCGGGAAGTCCCTGCGATAGCCAGTGCGAACAGGTAGTTGACCCATGCAGAAGCCACCAGCAAAAGGGTGTATTTCGGATCTCCCGTGAAGTAAAACAGGAGGCTGGCGGCAAGAAGAAGATAGTTTTTCCCCTGCCGCGGAGTCAAATAATAGAGAATCAACAGGATCGGCAGGAAAACGAAGAGAAACGGCGTATCCGAAAAGACCACGGTCAGCCCTCCTTTCTACATAGTCCGGTTTGGGCGGCTAGCAGTCGCGGAAGGCTTTCACGATGGCGGCACCTCGATCGTTATCGTTGTCCAGCACCAGAAGGATCACATTCCCGCGGACTGCAGTCTCCACATAGGACGCGCTCACGCAGATCCAGCGATGAGGATTGATACCTGCCTTCATCTCGGCAGCAACATCGGTAGCATCCACGCCGTCTTTGACGCGGATCATGCTGATGCCGAAGGGGATCGCGCTCATCTGAGGCTCGGATACGAAGGTAGACTCGGCAACCGAGAGGTCGGTGATACCGAAGTAGTATTGGAAGTTGTCGCTGTCCACGGGAGTTTCCGCCAGCGAAGGAAACTCGGCGTTGACCTCTGCCATCATATCGTCGTAGATTTCCTTCAGCGTGCGGGTGTCGGGCGCGGAGGTGGTGGAATTGGCAGAGGTCTCCTCTGCGGTTTCGCGGGTTCCGCAGGCGGTAAGAGTCAAAAGCACCGCCAGAGTCAGCGGCAGGCATTTCAAAATCAGTTTCATAGATCAATCTCCTTTGGATCACTTGGATATATCAGACAAAGTCAGTTTGCACCGTTAAATCGGAACTTATACCCGCCTAACAAATAATCCCGCATAATGCGGGATTATTTTGGGCCGGGAATGTTTGCTTATTTGATCACTTTGCAGAACTTCAGCACGCTGAGAACAATACCTGCGATGATGTAAAGACCTACTACGGTTCCAACGATCCACCACAGGATGCCGAGGAAGCTAATCAGCCAGCCCAGAACGCTCAGCACTGCGCTGACCAGAGCACCCGCAATCACATATACCACGATCTCAACGATCATCCAGTACAGTTCGGGGTTTTCCTTAAACTCCAGTTTCAGGTACTTATTCAGGAAAAAGCTGACGGGAAACAAGCTCTTAATGTCCATTGAATTCACTCCTTATAGATATGTAGTGAAATTATTGTAACACAAAAGATGCGATTTGTAAATAGTTTTTCAAAAGTTTGTAGACATTTTTTCGTTTCTGTGCTACAATATAGACAATTACCATACAGAAGGCAGATTACGATGAAAAAGAATGATGTTTATACGGTAGAGATCACCGATCTCAATAATTTGGGCAACGGCGTCGGTCGCATTGAGGGCAAGGCGGTCTTCGTTCCCCGCGCCGTGGACGGCGACACACTGCGAGTGAAAATCATCAAGGACACCAAAGACTACGCCGTGGCGCGGATCGAGGAAGTGCTGACTGCCTCTCCCCACAGACAGGAGAGCGGATGCCCCGTATCGAACCGTTGCGGCGGATGTGTTTATCGCCACATTACCTACGCCCACGAGCTGGAACTGAAGCGAAGCTACGTCCGCTCCGCTTTCCGCAAGGCGGGCATAGAGGTTGATGTTGCCCCCACCCTGTTCGGGGACGAGTGCGGCTACCGCAACAAGGTGCAATACCCCGTGGGCGAGGGGATGACGGTGGGCTTCTACGCCCCCCGCTCCCACGAGATCGTTCCCTGCGGCGATTGCGCCCTGCAAAAGCCCATCTTTACCCCTATCATCGCCACCCTGCAAACGCTTTTGCGGCAGGCGGGCGTTATCCCCTACCGTGAGGAGGACGGATCGGGACTGCTCCGCCACCTGTTCCTGCGCACCTCCGCATCGGGAGAGGTGATGGTGACGCTGGTCACCACCTCCCGCCCTTTCCCTGCCGCCCAAGAGATAGCAGAAAAGCTCCGCACCGCCCATCCCGAAGTGGTGTCGGTGGTGCGCAATTTCAACGACCTTCGCTCCAACGTGATCCTCGGCGACCGTTGCGAGACGATTTCCGGTGCGGACGTGCTGACCGATCGCCTGTGCGGGTTGACCTTCCGCCTGTCACTGCTGTCTTTTTATCAAGTGAACCACGATATAGCAGAGGTTTTGTATCAAAAAGCCGCCGAGCTTGCCGACCTTCGTCCCGGAGACAGGGTAGCCGACCTGTTCTGCGGGGCGGGCACCATCGGGCTGTCGGTAGCGGCAATGAACCCCGCCAGCTCGCTGATCGGCGTGGAGATCATCCCGGAAGCGGTGGAAAACGCCCGTGAAAACGCCCGCCAAAACGGCATCCGGAACGCGACCTTCCTCTGCACAGACGCCAACACCGCCGAGCTGGAGGGCGTGGACGTGATCTTCCTGGATCCCCCCCGAAAGGGGTGCGAGGAGACGCTGGTGAAGCGGATCGCCGACCTTGCCCCGCGGCGAGTAGTCTATATCTCCTGCAATCCCGACACGCTGGCGCGGGACGTGGCGCGGTTCATCGAGGCAGGCTATGCACCGGAGACGGTTTATCCCGTGGATCTCTTCCCGCGGACGGGGCACGTGGAGTGTGTGGTGTCGATATCAAGGGTTGAGGAGTAAAGTGTGAAAAACAGTTTTGATTTTCCATTTTCCGCTGATGGCAATTATACTTGATTTTATTTGTATAGCAAGTGGGAGCATACTGCTAAGGCGTTGATGTCCCCCAAAAATAAGTTAACCAATCAGATGTTATAACCGGCAGTAAATCTATTCGGATAGTATGAAAAATGCCGAAGCAACATACGAACGCACGGAAAGGAAATATCTATGAGGCATTGGAACAAAAGCAATATTAAAAAATATAAAAAAGCGAAATACGATAAGAACGCTCATATTCAACAATACTATTTGGATGAGATGGGCAACACGGTGATACGGATTCAACTTGAGAATATCCAAGACGCTTTTTCTGTGTATTCGCCCTATGGCTATGAGGAGCTGAACAGGGAGCTTGCGGATTATATTGATTCCATTGTGTATCATATTCCGCTGGAAAATTCGATTGTACTGCTGTTTGACTGCGGCATTGCATCTGATGAGGAGAAGGGCAAAGTCAGGCAGGCTGTTTACGATTACTATGGACTTCGCCTGGAAGACAAGAATCAGGATTTCCGAATAAACAGATGGAAAATGCTTGGACTTTTCGGCGTAGGGGCATTACTGCTGGTCTTTTCCTATTTCATAGCCAATCATACGGCAAACCAATTCTTCTTTGATTTCATGAATATCGCCGGCACTTTTGCTTTATGGGAGGCTGTTGATCTATTTTTATTGGAAAGGCAGGCGATCAACATCGAAAGGCTGAATGCAGGGCAAACCGTAACGGCAAAGGTGATTTTTTCCGCGACGGAACAATCCGATCGTGGAGAAGATCGCCATCGGTGAGCTGTGTCAAATTCCCGGCATCAACTCCGAGTCGCAGAGGTCATTACCGTTCATTCCTTCGGATCAGCACAGTTTGACCGGTTCTTCCCGCTCTCCCCACGGCATGATCGGTTCGATCTGTTCCGGATACTCTCTTATGCGTTTTGACTTCTTTCAACTCGTCGCTGAAAACGACAGATTCATTTATTTGTTCATACTCTTATTTTACCGCTTTTTGTAAACTTTTCTGCCGCTCACTTTGTGCGGTGGTGTCTAAAATCTTATGATAACAGTTGCGCGTGTGGTTTTGATGAAAAGGCGAAGCAGTAAAGGTACAGCCTTCAAAACACCGTCTCAATCCCCCCCGAAAGGAGTTTTCTATGCTCATCGACCTGCACGCCCATTCATCGGGCATCAGTAAATGCTGCCGCATCCCCTACGATGCGGTGATCCGTACCGCCCTGGATGTAGGGCTTGACGGCATCGTACTAACCAACCACTATCAGAAAAACTACGTCTCTGACGGCGACTATGCCGCCCTCGCCCGCCGCTACACCGAAGAATTCCGCCTTGCCAAGGCCTATGGCGACAGTGTGGGATGCAAGGTCTTTTTCGGTGCGGAAGTGACCATGGAGCGGCACGAGGGCGCTCACGTCCTGCTCTACGGCATTGAGGAACGTTTGATCGAAGATTCCCCCACCCTTTTCGACCTCACTCTGGAAGAGCTCTATCGCATAGTGAAATCGGAGTATGGCGACGGAGTGGCGGTGGTACAAGCCCATCCCTATCGCAAGCAAAAGCACCTTCTGGACGTTCACTTTTTGGACGGCGTGGAGGTCAATTGCCATCCGCTCTACGGCAAGTCGGACTTTGCCGATATGCTGGAGATCGCAAAGGAGAACGGTCTGCTCCTCACCTCCGGCGGTGACTATCACGCCGACACCTACCGCCCGAGATGCGGGACTTATCTGCCCGACGATCTGCAGAGCGGCGCGGAGATCGGACGCTATCTGCTCAGCGCAAATGAACTGAGACTCTGCATCCACGAGCCGAATACGGAAGAGCCGTTTGAGTTTGTTTTCCCTCGTTAAGCGAAATCCTGCGGGCAGAGTTTAACGCAAAGACAGTTGCCCCATTCCAACCATCATTGATCAATCAAAAGGAAGTCGTCACATGGAACATTCCCATACCCCTTGCCCGCTCTATAAAAAATGCAGCGGCTGTCAACTGCAAAATCTGCCTTATGAGGAGCAGATTCATCTGAAAACCGCTCGGCTGATCAAGCTTTTGGGGCGATTTTGCCACATTGAAGAGATCATCGGCATGGACGAGCCGACGCATTATCGCAACAAGGCGCAATCTGCCTTTTGCGTGAAAAGCGGACGGATGACCTCGGGAATCTATCAGTCCACCACCCGTCGGATCGTCGAAGTCCCTGCCTCGATGAAGCAGGGCTGTATGCTGGAGGACATCCGTGCCACCCGTATCGTGCAGACCATCCGCACCATGGCACCGTCGTTCAAGCTGCGTGCCTACGATCTCGCCACCGGTCGCGGATTTTTGCGCCATGTAATGATCCGCACCGCTCATGCCACCGGGCAGATTATGGTTGTACTGGTGACCGCTCCCGGAGGCTTCCCTTCCTGCACCTCCTTTGTCAATGAACTTTGCCGCCGCCATCCCGAGATCACTACAGTTGTGTGGAACATCAACCCCACAGATACGCCCCTCTTTTTGGGGAGCGAGAGCCGTGTGCTCTATGGCGAGGGGACCATCACCGATTGTCTGTGCGGACTTTCCTTCCGCATCAGCCCCCGTTCCTTCTATCAGATTAATCCCGTGCAGACCGAGATCCTCTACCGCACCGCTAAGGAACTTGCCGGGCTGACCGGCAAGGAGCGACTGATCGACGCTTACTGCGGCACAGGCACCATCGGTCTGACTATGGCAGACCTGGCACGTGAGGTCATCGGCGTGGAGCAAAACCGAGACGCGGTGCAGGATGCCGCCGACAATGCCCGTCAAAACGGCATCACCAACGCCAAATTCTATGCCGGAGATGCCGGCGCATTCATGCGAGAGCTGGCCGCCCGCGGCGAGAGCGTCGATGTGGTGGTGACCGATCCGCCTCGTGCCGGATGCAGTCGGGAGTTTTTACAAAGTCTCCTGACCCTCTCCCCCAGCCGTGTGGTCTATGTCTCCTGCAATGCCCAAACGCTCTCTCGGGATCTTGTCACCCTCACCCGCGGCGGGTACAAGGTGAAACAGATCCAACCCGTGGATCTGTTTCCTCACACCGAGCATTGCGAGGTGGTTGTGCTGCTCTGCAAAGACCCCGGCGAACATCAGATGAATCTTCATGCCAAACCGTTTGAACTAATGAAAAGCGGCAAAAAAACCATTGAGCTTCGTTTGTGGGATGAAAAGCGACAGAGAATCAGAATCGGTGACAAGATCGTGTTTACCAACACAACCAGCGGTCAAACATTGCAGGCAACGGTACTGAAACTGCACCGCTTTGATACCTTTGAAGAGTTGTACCAAGCATTGCCGCTCCAAAAATGCGGTTACACCGCCGATGATCTTCACACCGCGCGGGCTTCGGATATGGAAGCCTATTATCCTGCCGATCAGCAGAAAAAATACGGCGTTGTGGGGCTGGAGCTTTCCCTGCTCCCCATAAGTTCCAAGCACAGCGCACGGTCTGCCGAAAAGAGGAAAACCTCTCCGCGCTGACCGCATGATCACACAGAAATTGAGCAGAATCAAGGCACGCCCCTTACAAAAATGACGGTGACAAACGGGAGACTCTATGCTATAATAGAAACTACCGTACTCCCGATGCACCGGGCTTGAACTCGCGTGGCGGGATCGCAGATCCTTCCCTCTCCCGAAAGGAATACTTCCATGAATCTAATCCCCAAACTTATCCTACTGTTTGCCGCAGGGATCGTCCTGCTGGCACTTTCTCTGTTGTTTGCCCTGAAAGTGCGGGCGATCCGCCGCCGTCTGCGGGATGCGAAAAACGAGCGGCAACGGCTGAAAGAACTCCGCCGAAAGGACAAGCCTGCCCTTCCAAGTATCCAGCCCCCTCCCGCCTTGCTCTACTTTGCCATGGCGGGCATCCTTTGCGGTCTGGCGGCACCGGGCGCGCTGGGCTACGGCGGCTATCTGGTCTACATCCATGCCGCACCGCCTGCGGATTATGTGAGAACCGATCGGTTCATCGAAGAGGGCGGTTATCAGGATGAACGCTTCACCGTTGACGGCTTGGTCTATGAGTTGCTGCCGCTGGAGCCGGAATACTACGCTTGCATGGACCAAAAGACCGCCGTCTTCTCATACAAGCCCGACGGATTTTTGAACGGTTACCTCTCGGGCAATTATTTTGCCATTGCCAACGGGCAGGGCTTCGATCTGGTCTGGAACGGACAGGATCGCCTATTCGCCCCCGCAGAGCAGGCAGAGGAGATCATAGCGTTCTACCGCAATGATGCAAAAGACTGGTATCTTCTGGACTACGACTCCCCGGACGAGAAGGGCGATCCCGGCATGGTGCGCCTGCCCGACGAGGCAGTTACCGCCATCCGCGCCTATTGGGATCTGGATCTCTCCGCATTGGAGCAGACTACCGCCATCGCCGAGGACGGCTACGATACCGTAGAGGTATGGGCAGACAGCAGCGACAAAATTCTGTATTTCAACTACTGGTTCGTTGTCATCGAAGGCAAGACATACGTTCATCTGAAGACGACCACTACCGCGCAGGATCAAAAAGAGATGACGCTGGCGATCCTGCCCGACGAAATCTCCGCGCCGCTGGCGGAGCTATTGGAGAGTGAATCCGAATGAACCGCACACCCATTCACCCCGATCTTGCCCTCTTCCCCGCTGACTTTCGCCCGCTGATGGAGGGCGTCCCTCTCTACGACAGTAGCTGTTCCCCTGCGGCAGAGGTGGTCTACATTGACCGTGACGGGGGCTACTTTCTGAAATCCGCACCCGCAGGTGATCTGCAAAAAGAGGCAATGCTGACCCGCTTTTTTCACGAAAAGGGGCTTGCCGCCGAGGTACTATGCTATCACTGCGAACCTTTGGAATCTTCACGCCCACGGGACTGGTTGCTGACCCGCCGCGTGCCGGGGGAAGACTGTACCCACTCCGACTGTCTTGCCGATCCTCGTCGGCTGTGTGACACCACTGCAGAGCTTCTCCGTGCCCTCCACGAGATCTCACCCGTAGGATGTCCCATCCCCAATCGCACAGCGGACTATCTTGCCACCGCACGGCACAATTATCAAAGCGGCGTGTACGGCACTTCCCTCTTCCCTGATAATTGGGGGTACGCCTGTGCCGAGGATGCCATCGCCGTCCTGGAACGGGAGGGCAACCGTCTGAAGTCCGACGTTCTGCTCCACGGGGATTACTGTTTGCCCAACGTAATATTGGATCAGTGGCATTTTTCCGGATTCATCGATTTGGGAAGCGGCGGGGTGGGCGATCGCCACATCGACCTGTTCTGGGGCGTTTGGAGTCTCTTTTTCAACCTGAAAACCGACCGCTACGGAGAACGGTTTCTGGACGCTTACGGCAGAGACAAGATCGAGCCGGATCTGCTTCGGGTGATCGCCGCAGCGGAAGTGTTCCAATGAATGCAAACGGGGCCAAAAGAAAGCCCCGCGGAGAAAGAACGCGGAAGAGCTAAAGTTCTTCCGCGCTTTTGCATAAAAACTGCCGTTTGGATTCCGAAAACAGCCGAATGGTGACAGATCAGTTTCAAAAGCGACAACGGACGGAAAGTGAATCCTGTAGTGCCGCTCCAATCTATAACATAAACCGACAATTTTTCTCTCAAAATGCGTTATTGCTTTTTTCATGTATCCGATCTATAATGTAGTTGTCGACAGAGCAAGTCCCCGGGAACAACTTAATAGAATCAGGAGGAAATGATGAAACTCAGTATAGGCAAAAATATCCGCGAATACCGCAGGAAGAATGACATGACGCAAGAAGAGCTTGCCGACAGGCTCGGCGTTTCCTATCAGTCGGTCAGCCGTTGGGAGAACGGACTCACATACCCCGACATCGAGTTTTTGCCCGCCATTGCAAAGTTGCTTTCCTGTTCGGTGGACGAACTGATGGGAATTCCCGAAGCGGAAAAGGAGCAAAAGGCGGTCGAAGCCTTTGACGAGTTACGGCGGGAGTGTATGAAGCCCGATTATGACGCCGACCGCATCGTGTCTATTATCCGTGACATTCGCCGCAATCATATCGGCAGCGAAAATGCGTGGCGTCCGTGGTGCGCGGGCAACGACCGTGCATTCCGTGATCCGAAAATTCTTCCCGAAGTGCGACTACTGGCGGAGGCATATCTTGAAAAGCATCCGATGCATGAAGGGGTCATCTGGATGATGGCAAACATTGAGGACGAGGAGCATCTGGGAACATTTCTCGAGAATCACGCTACGCACTATAACTGTTCGATGCGCAGATTGCTGTTCGATCGCTATTTACTCTTGAATGACCGCGAGAAGCTGGAACCGGAGCGCAGATATAAATTTTATGATGCCGCAAGCACCCTGCTGTATCATGGCGCGCTGACAGGACTTGAAACTACCGCCGAAAAATGGGTTGCTGCCGATGGATTTATGGAATCTCTCCTGTCCCTTTTACGAGACGGTGCCGCCGATAACAGACCCGATATGTGGCTCATGTACAGACTGAGTTTGGACCTCTCTCGTGCGGGACGCCTTGCCTGCGCCGGAAAGACCGAGGATGCGCTGACTGTTCTGACCGACTGCGTCGAGCTGTTGGAAGAAACCATGAAAATCACCGACGAAGTCCTGCTTCCCACCTCCTGTAGCTGGCTTGACGGTATGGAGTGGCGGGCATATGAGGACTGGGACTCCCCTGACAACAATCCCGATTCTCCAAAGAGCCGGCTTATTCGCATTCTGACAACGGTTGGAGAAACCATCGGGAAAATGAACCGCTCATTCTGTATCTACCCCGGTTCGTATTATGTCGCTTTTTCGGAGAACCGCTTTGATGCTCTTCGGGGCAATCCAAAATTTACCGAACTTGCCGAGCGGGTCAAGAAGCTGATCGTCACCCGCCCGTAAAAGTTTGATTGGGCACAGATGAAAAGGCACTTGCGGCTGAATACCGCCGCAAGTGCCTTTTTGTATTGGTTAGATTGGGTTGGCTTCCCCTCACTCCACTTCCCAAGAAGCGCGCTCCAGGGCGGCTACACTGGGGAAGTATTCCCGAATAATGCGGCAGAGGGTGCGCGCCTTTGCCATCAACACGGGGGAGTCGGCAAAGTAAGGATTACCGCCCGATTCCATCAGCTTTTCAAAAATCCGCGCACGGTCTTCCGTAGGGAAGGATTTGGAATAAGCGTCCACAAAGTAAGCGTCGGCGGGATCCGGTTCGAAATAATAGGTGTTGGAATCATCGTTCATCTCGTCGCCGTATGCATCGTGATAGGAATAATAATAGGCATCGTGACCGCCGGGAGTCAGCGTGATCCACTCACCCAGCGCATCCGCGTCGATCTGATCAATGCGCCGCTCCATGATGTGGAGCAGTTCGTGGGCAAGCACGCGGACATATTCGCCGTCCAGCATCTCCACATTAAAGGCGATGACCATTGCAGTGCCGCGGGTGTTGGAGAGTGCTTCCGCCGTGGTGATGCCCTCTGCAGTCAAGGGCGTGAACTTCCCGCAGAGATATAGTTCCAGATGGGTGTAATCTCCGTAGTACAGATCGTCGAAAAAGCCATCGGGATAGGCAGACAGCGCGTTTTCCGCCTGCAAAATATGCTCATACAGCAGCCGGTAATCGGTGATTGCCGCCGCGCTGTAATCGGAAGCCACCTGTGGGAGTTTTTCGGGCTGATAGTAGACCTGCACGCCCCATTTCTTGAAAATGCGTGCCGCAACCTCATTCACTTTCTCTTCCAGACTGTTGAAAGCAAGCCGCTCCACCCCGATCTCTTCGGGATCTTCCATATAATTCCAACGGCAGACGTAAAGCGTAGGGATTTCTTCGTCCGTGTCGCGCACCACGAAATAGATCAGCCCGTCGGAGCCGAAGATGTAGGAGTTCATCCACTGTCCTAAGGAAAATTCCAAAGCGGGATAGGCAATCTTGTTTCGGTAGTCGATCACCCGACAGTCTGTGCGCTCGTTGCCGTCGTCATCCACATGGGAGATTGCTGTCAGCAGGCGGGTACCGCACCCTGCCATTACCCAAGAGAAGTGCAGATCGGCGTGCAGTTGCAGGAAGTAGTTCGGATCGGCAGGATCTACCAGCAGATTGGGCGTGTGGTCGGTGAAGAAACAGCCCTCGCCCCAGTTGTAGTTGTTACCGATGTTTTTCAGATGGGTGAACTCTCCGTCCTCGCTGACGGCGTAGACGAAGCGGGCTTCGGTGTCCCAAGCGGAATAGTAGACGGTGCTTCCCCTGTGTCCCATGATATAACCTGTGTGACTGTCGGGGACAGTATAGGTCTCCACCTCACTGCCGTCCAGCCGAACGCGGGTCAGGACGGGGGTGTACCAATCGTAGCACCAAAGGGTGCCGTTGCCGTCGGGGATCAAATGCAGACCGCCCTCGCCTTTGTAGGTATACTCAAACAGCTTTTTCCCCGCGGGATCGTAAACCTTTGCGCTACACGAACTGGCATCTATCAGACAGATATTGCCACTCTCCAGCAGCGTAGCGGTGGAGTCAGTACCGGGGAGCAGAACGGCTTCCGACCGCTCGCCGGTGATCAGATCCAGCATCACGGCGTAGGTGGCGGCGTACATCATGCCTTCTTCATCCCAAACGCCATAATTCAGAAGCAGTTTATCGCCTTGCTGAGACAGATTCCGCACTTCACCGGGCAGGTTTTCGAAGGAAGTCAGCAATTCGATAGCTTCATTCCCCGCGTAGGTCGGGTAGGTCACCGGCTCTGCGGGGGTGGGATCGGTAGACGGGGTGGGATCGGGCGTTGTGACGGGGGCATCGGTTGCGGTGGTCGTCGTATTGACGGTGGTAACCTTTGCGCCGTCGGCAGTCGTGTCCGCAGTGGTGACAGCGGGCGTTTGGGTGCAGGATATCAAAAGCAGCGCCGCCAGAAGCGCTGACAAAGAACGAAGCAGTTTGTTCATAACCATTCCTCCGTAGTGGATTTCGCCTCCATTATAGCAGATTTTGCTCTGTTTGGAAAGGGGAGACGCAATTATTTTCAAAAAAGTCACAGTGCAGAAACAAATTGGTCACCGTCCCATGGGCTTGGTCTGTCTGTTTAGGAAAAATTCACATTTAACAGCGTGTTTCCGTTATTTTTGGATTGAATCCCATGAAAAAATGTGATATAATCAATATTGCGGGGGAATATCCCAAATCGGGATTCCCAAATTTCGAACGAAAGGTAATTTCATATGAAAAGAACCAAAAAACTGATCGCCTTCGGGTTGGCTGTGTTGCTGGGCGGGGCGCCTTTGGCCGCTTTGGATCTGCCCTCCTTTGCATCCTCCACCATTCCCGACAAGGTGCTGTTCGCTTCCTCTTTCGAGGCAGATGACAAGGCTCCCCGCGAGTCGGTATCGGACAACGGCTACTACAACAACGTTGAAGCCTATACCATCGCCTCCTCACTGGGCGGCGAGTTCACCTCTGCGGTAGACCTCTCCTCCATTCAGGGAAGCGAGGACTTCAAGGCTGAGGAAGGCAAGAAGATGCTCTTCGACGAGGCATCTTCCACCAAATTTCTGACCTCCAACAAGCCCGCCTCCGGCTCTCCCGTATGGGTTTCCTTCAAACTGGACAGCGCACGGGTGCTGGGCAAATATTCCATCACCTCCGCCAATGACGAGGACGGACGTGACCCCAAGTCCTGGACGCTTTACGGCTCTGCAGACGGCAAAGAGTACACCGTCATTGACCGGCAAAGCGATCAGAAGTTCGCCAGCCGCGGTCTGATGGTGACCTACACCGTTCAAAATCCCGTGGCGTATCAGTATTACAAACTGGAGATCACCGAAAACAACGGCGGCGGCATGACGCAATTTGCCGATCTGCGCCTGTCCACCGGTGAAGCGGCAGAAGAAGAGGTGCAGGAATCGCCGATGGCATCGGAAGTCTCCGGTGGTCCCAACTCCTCCTGGAACAAGTCCGGCTCCTATGACGGCAAAAAGTCGCTGGCAGTCTATGCCAAGAAGACCGATAAGAACGATTCCTACGCCCGTAACCTGCTGTACAGCGGTCTGAACATCAAGGTAACTGCCAACACGCAACTCTCCTACGTTCACTTCCCTGCACTCCACGACGGCTCTACTTACGATTACGAGTACACCTCCATGCATATGGCGATCGACGTAAAGTTTACCGACGGCACTTATCTGTCCGAACTGGGCGCGGTCGATCAGAACGGCTTCGGTATGGATCCCGTGTCCAAAGGCGAATCGGATGCACTCTTCTCCATGCAATGGAACTATGTCGAGACCTGTCTCGGCGACGTGGCTGAGGGCAAGACCATCGACAGCATCTGCGTTTACTTCCGCATGGATGAGTCCACCACCACGCCCCGCTTCCTCGCTTACTTCGACGATCTGGTGATCGAGGACAAAACCCCCGTGGTGTACGAGCATCTGTCCGATTACGTCATCACCACCCGCGGCACCAACTGCACCACCGCATTTTCCCGCGGCTTGACCACTCCCTTCATCACCATGCCCAACGGATTCAACTTCTACACTCCCGTGACCGAAGTGGGTTCCAACCAGCCGTATCATTATCAAAGCAACACCATCTACCAGTTCAGCGTGTCTCACGTCCCCTCCACTTGGATCGGTGACTACGGCACGTGGCAGTTCATGGCAAACTCCTCCGTGGACATAGACAATATGAGTTCCGGCGATATCTCTTCCGGCAACGTGGGTGCTACCTTCAGCCACGACAACGAGATCGCCAAGGCACATTATTACAGCGTCACTTTTGACGAAGGCTCCAAAGCCTCGGGCGTTCGGGTAGAGATGACTCCTACCACCCACGGTATCTACGTTCGGATGACCTTCCCCGAAAACAGCGAAAACGTCAATGTCATCTTCGACTGCGTTCGCGCGGGCGGCTCCTTGACACTGGATACCGAAACCGGCACCTTCACCGCATCCTCCGAGCATACCAACAACGGTTCTGCAAATCTGAAAGTGTACGGACAGTTCGATCAGACCCCCGAATCCTTCAAGAAATCCTCTAACGGCAAGACCGGCATCGTCTCCTTCCCTGCCGGCACCACCGAGGTCACCTTCAAGTTCGCCACCTCCTTCCTGACCTCCAAGCAGGCACAGCACAATCTGGAGCTGGAGATCAGTGAGGACGACACCTTCGACACGATCTTTACAAAAGCCCGGACCGCATGGGACGATCTCTGCAGCATGATCGAGATTGAGGGCGCATCTTTCACACAACTGATCACCTTCTATTCCAATCTGTACCGTCTCTACTCCTATCCCAATCTGTACAGTGAGAACGAAGGAACCAATGAAGAGCCTGTATGGGTTTACGCTTCTCCCTATAACAACGGCAAAAAGACCTCCGGCAAACTCTACGTCAATAACGGCTTCTGGGACACCTACCGTACCACTTGGGCGGCGTACGCTCTGCTGACTCCTTCCAAGGATACCGAATATCTCAACGGTCTGATACAGCACTACATTGATAACGGTTGGATCCCCCGCTGGATCGCTCCCGGCGGTGCCAACTCCATGGTGGGCACCAGCTCGGACGTGATCTTTGCCGACGCTTATGTAAAGGGCATCACCTTCGATTACGAAACCGCTTATCTCTCCATGCTCCGCAACGCCTCCACCGTATCGAGCAATCTCACCAACGGCGGTCGTGAGCGAAATGACGTTGCTCCATTCGTCGGCTACGTGCCTAATTCCACCAACAACGGCTTCTCCTGGACGATGGAAGGCTTTATCAACGACTACGGCATTGCCGTCATGGCAGAAAAGCTGGGCAAGACCGATGACGCCTTCTACTATTACAACCGCGCCAAATCCTACGTCAACCTTTACAACCCCACTGTGAAGTTCTTTATGGGCAAGAATGAAAACGGCAACTGGTCTTACGGCAACGATTTCAGCGGCTCTTGGTGGTGGGGCGACTTCACCGAAACCAATGGCTATACTATGTTCTTCGCCTCCGGCGTATACGACGGTATCGGACTTGCCAACCTCATCGGCGGCAAGGATGCGCTTGCCAAGAAACTGGACGGTTACTTCGATAACTCCATCGAGGCGATGAAGAAGGTGCAAGCCGGCTCCATTCACGAGATGGTGGAGGCACGCGAAGTTCGGCTGGGTCAGTACGGTCACTCCAACCAGCCCGCCCACGCAATTCCCTACCTCTATGCCTATGCCGATCAGCCCTACAAGACTCAAGCACTGGTGCGTAACATCATGTCCCGCCTCTACGTTGGCTCCGAGATCGGTCAGGGCTACTGCGGCGACGAGGACAACGGCGAAATGTCCGGCTGGTACGTCTTCTCCGCACTTGGTCTCTATCCTCAGAACATGGGTAGCGGTCAGTATATCATCGGCTCTCCCTTGTTTGACAAGGTCACCGTTCATCTGGAAAACGGCAAGGATCTGGTGATCGAAGCGAAGAACAACTCTTCCGAGAACGTCTACATTCAGTCCATGACCTGGGACGGCAAGGCATACAACGATTGCTTCATCAGTCATGAGGATCTGATAAACGGCGGTCACATCGTCTTCGAAATAGGTAGTGAGCCCTCTACTTGGGGGGTCGACAGCGATCCCAAATCTATGTCCGTCGGTTCCGAGGTGCCGAGTCCCGCAGAGGATCTGGTAGCAGGTCGTGTTTCCATCCGCACCACCGAGTTCACTCCCTCCGGCTCCTCCGGTGTTTATACCGTCGGACTGAAGGACGGTGCCAAACTCTTCGACAACACCAGTGAGACCTATGCCACCGTGTCCGCCGATACTGCCATTGTTTGGTCCAAGAAGACCGGCACTGCGCTGAAGATGATCACGCTGACCTGCAGTGGTGCCAAGCGCGCTCCTTCTTCCTTCAAGTTGGAAGCATCCAACGACGGTGTGGGCTGGATCACGCTGGACAGCCGAGAGTTGTCCTTTGAATGGAATCAGTACACCCGCGGATTTGCGGTTCCCGAAGAGGTGGCGGGCATCTATCGCTACTATCGCCTTACCTTCGGAGACGGCGGACAGCTTGCAGAGATCGAGTTCTTGGGCGAGGATGCAGCAGATCAGGAGCTGACTGCCATCGTTCCCACCCATTACGATGATCAGACCGGCAATAACGATCCAACCGACGTGGATACGCCTACCGATCCCTCCACTGATCCCGGCACCGAGGAGCCTAACGCCGGTAATTCCGATTCCAACATTGGAACGGTGATTGCCATCGTCGCCATCGCCGTGGTTGCCGCAGCAGCAGTAGCCATCGCGGTCATCCTTGTTGTGAAAAAGAAGAAATAATTGAATTGGGGCTTTGCCCCAAACCCTACCAAGAACCTTTTTGAAAAAAGGTTCTTGGTACTCCAAAAACTTATAAGAAAAGGGCGGCAAATACTTGCCGCCCTCAGACTGTCGATAAACTATAAATTTAGAAAGCCGTCAGCCAAGGAAGTGGGTGGAGAGCTCGAGAGGAGGGCGAAAACTTCGGCGTTTGAGATGGTTTCGCCCTCCTCTCGATTTTCTGAAAGACTTTTTCGACAGACTGAGGGCGGCAAATACTTGCCGCCCTTAATTTCGACAGAACAGACTTTACCTTCACTCTCAAAAATCCCCCGGTACGATGAAACGGGGGATTAATCATTCCGCTCCAATGCATTGTTGCTCATTTTTTCTCATCTTCCCGCCGTTCTTCGCAGATGCCTCGTTGTGTGGCAATGGTCGCCAGCGTGTCCCCCAATTGGGTAAGCAGAGCCGCCAGCAGGTTCAATTCGTTCACCGTCAGTTTGCACGCGATGGCATTGGCAAGCGCGGTAACCGATGCGGTCAGTTCGATAGGGTTCACCATAGATCACCCCCCAAAAACAGTATATGCAATTTTATATGATCCTCCCTTGACAATCGGATTTCCCGATGCTATAATAGCGAGGGCAAAAAATTCGACTTGCATAAGCGCGGCGCAGATGGCGACCGTGTACTACTGCCAAAGGCTTCGATCCGTGGGGCAGGAATCTCCGAGAAGGGTAACGACTGATGAATACCATTGCCAAAAAAACTTATTCGCTTGAGACCCGAAGTTGGGCTTTAGATAAATGTTGGGCTTTCGTGAAGAAAAACGCCGTCCTGTGCATTGCATTGCTGGCGGCGCTGGTCACCGGCTTGATCATTCCCGTTGACGAGCAATACATAAGTTATTTCGATTTCAAAACGCTGACCTGCCTGTTCTGCGTGCTGGCGGTGGTCTGTGCGCTGAAGAACATCCGCTTTTTCTATATGCTGGCAAGAAAAGTGGTGCAACTGTTCAAAACGGCGCGGATGAGCGTGCTGGCACTGGTGTATATCACCTTTATCGGCTCCATGCTCATCGCCAACGACATGGCATTGCTCACCTTCCTGCCGCTGGGCTACTTGGTGCTGGAGACCACGGGCAAGCAAAAATATATGGCATTCACCTTCATTATGCAGAACATCGCCGCCAATTTGGGAGGAATGCTGACGCCTTTCGGAAATCCGCAGAACTTGTATCTTTACTCCAAGTTTGAGATTCCCACTTTGGAGTTTATGGTGATCATGGCTCCGCCTTTTCTGCTTTCGGTAGGGATGATCACGCTTTGCTGTCTCATTTTCGTAAAACCCGAGCCGCTGAGCATTTCCGACGAAAAGATTGAGCAAAATCCCAAACGAACCGTCCTGTATCTGATTCTGTTTGCGCTGTCCATCATCGTGTTCCGCGTGATCCCATATTGGATCGGGCTGATCGTGATCCCCGCAGTTTTGCTCATCGCAGACAGAAAGGCACTGAAGATGGTGGACTACGGTCTGCTCTTCACCTTCGTCTTTTTCTTCATCTTTGCAGGCAACATGGCACGGATTGACGCGGTCAGAGATCTTTTCTCCATGCTTCTGAGCAAAAGCACCCTGCTGTTCAGCGTCCTTTCCTGCCAATGCATCAGTAATGTCCCCTCTGCCATTCTGCTGTCTCAGTTTACCGACAATTACGCCGATCTCCTGGTGGGTGTCAATATCGGCGGTGCAGGCACGCTGATCGCATCGCTGGCAAGTCTCATCACCTTCCGGGAGTATGTCGGACACAATCCCGGGAAAGCAGGCTATTACGTGGGGCTGTTCTCGCTGTTTAATTTCGGATTTCTGGTTATCCTGACCGGTTTTATGTTGCTGATGAAAATGTTTTAATTCCGGATGGTCAACAACCTTTTCCTGCGGAGGGTATATTGTGGTGGCTGTCGGGCAACACTATTTTTTGATAGAAAGAAGGAATTTGTATGTGTACAAGTATTGCAATGAACGCCGCTGACTTTTATTTCGGGCGGAATCTGGATCTGGAGTACGATTTCGGTCAGCGAGTGGTGATCACTCCCCGCAGTTTTCCCTTTCATTTTCGTTGTGAAGCTCCTATCACCGAACATTCCGCGCTGATCGGCATAGGAACGATAGCGGACGGCTATCCGCTCTACTCCGAAGCGGCAAACGAATACGGACTGTGCATCGCGGGGCTGCATTTCCCGCAGAATGCCTATTATTTTCCCGAAGTCTCCGAGTCCCGCCGCAACGTCAGTCCGTTTGAACTGATCCCTTTTCTGCTCTGCCATTGCCGATCGGTAGACGAGGCGAAAAAGCTGCTGACCAAGACTCGCCTTGTGGACATTCCCTTCAGCGACGCCCTTCCTCTGTCGCCTCTCCACTGGCACATTGCCGATCGCACCGGGTCTATCGTACTGGAGCAGACGGCAGGCGGTTTGCAGATTTACGACAACCCCATCGGCGTACTGACCAACAATCCCCCCTTCCCCTTTCATCAAGCGAATTTGTGCCGCTATCTGAATCTGTCGCCCGCTCCGCCCTGCAATCACTTTGAGGACATCAAGGGAATTGAGCCATACGGCGCGGGGATGGGTGCCATCGGACTGCCCGGGGACTGTTCCTCTACCTCCCGCTTCGTGCGGGCGGCGTATTTGTTGCATCACTCCCGCTGTGTGGACGAGCAGGACGAGGCGGCTTGCGTGAATCAGTTTTTCCACCTGCTCTCCGGGGTGGAGATGGTGCGGGGAAGCGTGATTGTGCCGGACGGCAGATACGAGATCACCCGATACTCTGCCTGCATCAACGCCGACCGTGGCGTGTACTATTACACCACCTACCAAAACCGCGCCATCACCGCAGTGGAGCTTCGCGGCAGAGAAGAAGGTAGCGAATTGTTGGAATTTGCGCTGTAACCATGCCACGGGAAATCCGCACCCAAACGAAACAGCACCCGACCGGAGGGGCTACGCAAGGAAGTAGCCTCTCCCTTGATTTTTTGCGGTATATGTGATAGAATGAGTGCAATCAATCGGAATTTGTTGATATGGTGAATTTTGTTATGATAGGAGGGTGCTCACATTGGTATACGAACTAAAAGACACATCAAAGGCAAAAGAATTATTTGCAGGCTGGCAGGAAACCATGATAGATTCCTGCTTACAGAATGTGATGGGCAAGATATATGTTACCGACGCCGTACATCCTTCGTCGGCATTTGCGTTTGTAGGCGAGTTCGGATTCTTTGCCGGAAAGCCCAACAGAGAACTGGTTCTCCATAAGCCCGACGGATTTGTGATATTGGTTCCGCAAAATGAAGGTTGGTCGGCATTGATTGAAGATTGTTATCCGTCTGCCAAAAGAATCGTCAGATATGCAATCAAAAAGGACACGCAGTTTGATCAGGAAATACTGCGAGAGGAAATCAGCCGGCTTCCGTCGGGATATGAACTGCGGAAGATAGATTCGCAAATTTTCGATATGTGTTCGGAAAACCCCGTCACTGCAGATTTTGTTTCAGCATTTGAAAGCAAGCAGCAGTATCTGCAAATCGGACGAGGCATGGTAATCCTAAAAGACGGAACTATCGTTTCCGGAGCATCTTCCTATACCCGATATCGCGAAGGCATCGAGATAGAAGTGGATACAGTAGAATCCGAGCGAAGAAAGCATTTGGCAACCATGGTCTGTTCGGCTTTGATACTGGAATGTCTGAACGAAGGTCTGTATCCGAGCTGGGATGCTCAAAATATAAACTCTGTTCGTCTGGCTGAAAAACTCGGTTATGAACTTGACCGTGAGTATGTAGCTTATGAGGTCATAACATAAGCACGGACGCATGATAAGAAGCACATAGCCCTTCCCCGACAGGCAACAATACAAAAAGCGATAGAGACGGATCATCTCTATCGCTTTTGACTTCCTTACGGAGGGCACCCATGGGTGCTGCTTTCGTTGTCCGAAGGACTTTGGATGGAGCAGGCGACGGGAATCGAACCCGCGTGTCTGGCTTGGGAAGCGAGCGCTCTGCCATTGAGCTACGCCTGCATAGCAGATAACCCGCGGGGCGGGTTATCTGCGCAAGTTTGCTTCGCAAACTTGATGTCTTGTTAGTCTGATCAAACCCATGAATGGGTTATCTGCGCAAGTTTGCTTCGCAAACTTGGTGTCTTGTTAGTCTGATCAAACCCATGAATGGGTTATCTGCGCAAGTTTGCTTCGCAAACTTGGTGTCTTGTTAGTCTGATCAAACCCATGAATGAGTTATCTGCACAAGTTTGCCCGATTCAATCGGGATGCTTTGTTTTTATATTATAACACACTCCCTCAAAAATTGCAATACTTTTTCGCAGAAACTTTTCGACAAATTTTATTGATGCCGCGATGGGACAGTGCCCAGCGAATGCTTAGAAACTCATCAATTTATATAAAAATATCTTGCATTATTGAAGCAGTTGTGGTAAAATGATCATAATCTCTTGACGGAAAGGATGTACCCTTTATGAAAGAATATTCGCGTAGCGAAGAACGAACCGGCGTGCAGGAATCTGCCGCCTTTGATCCCATATTTGATGTCCAGAGCGATTTCGTTATGGTCTACGGCTTCCACGATCTGAAAAACCGCATCGCCGCTTGGAAAAAACGGGGCTACGTCGTTCACCTGATGACCGGCGTGTCCTGGGGCGAGTACAAAGACTACCTCTACGGAGCATTTGACGGCATCGACCACCACGACGAGGGGCAACGCCATCGGAACGGTGCAGAAAAAGCCCACGGCGTCGATATTCCCTATATGGTGCCCTCCAATTCCTTTGCTCATTATTTAGCAGAAGGGCTGAAAAAAGCCGTGGACTGGGGCGTGGAAGCGATCCATCTGGAAGAACCCGAATTTTGGGTGGAAACAGGCTATTCCGACGCCTTCAAGCGGGAGTGGCAAATCTATTACAAGGAGCCGTGGCAGGATCCGCAGGCATCCGCCGACGCACAATACCGCGCCTCCAAACTGAAGCAATATCTTTACACCCGCACGCTTGACCGTCTCTGCTCCGAACTGAAGGAGTACGCCATGGTCAAATACGGCAAACTGCTCCGCTTTTACGTTCCCACCCACTCGCTGATCAATTACACCCAATGGAAGATCGTCTCCCCCGAATCCGCCCTCATTGATCTGCCCACCATCGACGGCTACATCGCCCAAATTTGGACGGGCACCGCCCGCACCCGCAACATCTATCGCGGTCAGCGCAAAGAGCGGACGTTTGAAACGGCATTTCTGGAATATGGCGTCATGCAGGAGTTGGTGCGCGGCACGGGACGGCGGATGTGGTATCTCGCCGACCCCATTGAAGACGATCCGCGCCACAGCTGGAAGGATTATCGCGAAAATTACTACCGCACCGTCACCGCATCTCTGTTTCACCCCGAGATCAGCGACTTTGAAGTCTCCCCTTGGCCTGCCCGGGTGATGCGGGGCAAGCATCTTGCAGAGGGCGGTGCCCACGATCTGCCCATCCCCATCCCTGGCAATCTCCCCGAAGGACAGGGACATGGCAAAGAAATGCCTCAGGGCGAGCAGGTTCAGATCCCGCCGATTTACAAGACCAATCTTCTTTCGGTGATGCACACCCTTCGGGATATGGCGGATCAGCCCGACGCTGAATGGATCACAAAGACCGCCGAGGTCGGCGTGTTCATTGCGGACTCTGCCATGTTCCAGCGGCATTATCCCGCAGGTGATCCCGAGGAGCGGGAGTCTGAGGGCGATACTTTCAGCCCCTTCTACGGACTTTCCCTGCCGCTACTAAAAGCGGGGGTTTGCGCAAGACCGCTCCAGTTGGACAATCTCCGCCGCTACGCGGGCTATGCAGATGCATACCGGACTATGGTGCTGTCCTACGAATTTATGAAGCCCTCCTCCCCTGACATCCATCAAGTATTGGCGGGCTGGGTGAGAGGCGGCGGCACGCTGGTCTACGTCGGCGACGGCAGTGACGCCTTCCACAGCGTGCGCGAATGGTGGAACAGCGGCGCCAACGCCTACCTTACTCCCGTCGAGCATCTCTTTGAGGCGCTGGGACTTTCCCAAACGCCCGCCGAAGGGCTTTATCCCGTGGGTGAAGGGCGCGTGCTGGTAGTAAACCGTCATCCCTCCGAACTGGCAAGGGATGCAGAGGCATCCGACCGCTTCCGCGATGCGGTACTGCCGCTTTTGTCTGCGACACCGACCGCATCCATGATCCTGCGCCGCGGTGCCTACTATGTCACCGCCGTGCTGGACGAGACACCCGAAAGCAAGCCCGAAACGCTCAAGGGCAACTATATCGACCTCTACGATCATCTGCTCTCGGTGGTGGAGGATCCCATTCTCGCCCCCGGCTCGGTGGGACTCTGGTACGACGTCAGCAGGATCGATCGCATTGCAGGCAGCGAGATCATCGCCCTGTCGGGCAGAGCGGAGAAGATCGTCCGCGGTGGGCGTTCACTCTCCTTCATCTCCCGTTCCCCTTCAGAGATGACGGTAGCCTCCCGCATCTGGACGAAGCGCCCGCCCAAGTCCATCACCGCCAAAGTTGGCGGCAAGATCCTCGACCTTCCCTTCGACTACGAACCGGACAGCGAGACCACCTATTTCACCTATCCCTCGGACGGTGAGAAGATTGCTGTGAAGGTAATTTTCTAAGGTTCTCCTCTGTCGATACACCTCAAAGCCCCCGCTCAGACCGTTCGCCCGAGCGGGGGCTTGTTTTGATTCGAGTATTTATCGAATTTTCTGTAAATCCGTGAAAATCTATTGATTTTCCCCTTTGCTTTTGATATAATGATAAAACTATCGCATTTTGGAAAAGAGGTGCATCCGTTTGCTGTTTGGAAAACACATCAATCGATATTATTTACGCTATGCTCCGAGCTTACTGCTGGGCATCGCCGCGCTGATCGTGGTGGACTATCTCCAACTGATGGTTCCCGAGTTCTACCGAATGGTGGTCAACGGGCTGAATGAGGGGTATGTCCAAATGGACGGCGAGACGGTGGCGTTCACCATGGACTTCCTGCTGGACGAGATCTGCCGACCCATGATTTTCGTTATCATCTTTATGGTAGCGGGACGTTTTCTGTGGCGCATCAACTTCTTCGGTTCGGGCATCAAAGTGGAGACCGATCTGCGGGGCAGAATGTTCGACCATTGCAAGGATCTGTCCCAGCAATATTATCAGCACCACAAAGTGGGCGATCTGATGTCCCTCTTCACCAACGATCTGGAAACCGTGCAGGACTGCTTCGGCTCGGGCATTCTGATGCTGGCGGATGCACTGCTGTTGGGCGTTCTGGCACTCTTCAAAATGGGACGGATGAATCTTTTGCTCACCTGTTTGACCCTGATCCCCATGGTGCTTCTGCTTGCCATCGCCACGGTAGTGGGACATACCATGGAGAAAAAGTGGGACGAGCGGCAGGCGGCGTTCTCTTCTCTGTCCGACTTTTCGCAGGAGAGCTTTTCGGGCATTGCCGTGATCAAAGCCTTCGTGAAAGAGACCGTGGAGCTGATGTCCTTTCGCAAACTCAACAAGAAAAACGAAGACGCCAACGTAGCGTTCACCAAAATATCGGTCCTGCTGAACATTTTGGTAATACTGTTTGTGGAATCCGTGGTCTGCGTGATTCTGGGCTACGGCGGCTGGCTGGTATACAAGGGCGATTTCAACGCAGGCGAACTGGTGGAGTTCATCGGTTACTTTACCGCCATCGTTTGGCCTATTATGGCGATCTCTCAGCTGATTGAGATGCGCTCCCGCGGAAAAGCTTCGCTGAACCGTATTTCCGCTTTACTGGATGCCCCCATTGACGTGGCGGATGCCCCCGACGTAACCGAGCCTGCTCCGCTGAAGGGCGACATCGAGTTCCGGCATCTGACCTTCCGTTATCCCGGCGGCGATCTGGACGTGTTGGATAACGTTTCCTTCCACATCCAGGCAGGTGAGAACGTAGGCATCATCGGACGCACAGGCTCGGGCAAGACCACGCTGGTGGATCTGATCCTGCGTACCTACACTGTCCCCGACGGGACCGTTTTCCTTGACGGCAACGATATCAACAATATCCCCATCAAGACCGTGCGTAAATACGCGGCGTATGTTCCCCAGGACAACTTCCTCTTCAGCGATACCATTGAAAACAACATCGCCCTTGCCTCCGATGTCGGCGGCGTCAACGAAATCGAAGCGGCGGCAAAGATGGCGGATGTCCACGACAACATCGTGGGCTTCAAGGAAGGTTATCACACCGTGCTGGGTGAGCGGGGCGTAACTGTTTCGGGCGGTCAGAAGCAGAGAATCTCCATCGCCCGCGCGCTGATGAAGAACGCGCCCATTCTGATTCTGGACGATTCGGTCTCCGCCGTGGATGTCAAGACCGAAAAGGCGATTTTAGACAATCTCCGCACCCTGCGGGCTGGCAAAACCACCATCCTCATCGCGCATCGCATTACCACCGTCCAGCAGATGGACAAGATCATCTTCATCGAGGACGGCAAAGTGACTGCGGTCGGCAATCACGCCACCCTGCTTGCCACCTGCGATGCCTATCGGAACATGGTGGAACTGCAAAAACTGGACGACGCGGCAAAGGAGGCGTAAAGATGTATTTCTATTATCCGTTACTCATCGTCGGCGCGCTGGTGGGCATCTTTTCGCTGATGTTCCTGATTGCCTATCTGTCCATCCGCAAGCAAAAAGAAGCCATCGGCTTCGACCGAAACATGAAAGACAGCGAGATCACCCGCCGTCTGCTCCAATATGCGAAACCTTATGTCGCAAACTTCGTTTTCGTCCTCTTGCTGATGCTTTTCTCCATCGCCTATGACATCATCTCTCCTTTGATTGTCGGCGGCATCGAGGAGATGCTGAAGGACGATTTCGAGATGGCGCATCTGATGGCAGGCATACTGGTCTATGCGGGTATTCTGATCGTTTCGCTGATCTGCTCCTACATTCAAGCCATCGTCCTGCAACGGACGGGACAAAAGATCATCTCCAAGATCCGTGAGGATGTCTTCACCCACATCGAATCGCTCTCTCACGCCCAACTTTCGGAGATCCCCGTAGGCAAACTGGTAACTCGTGTCACCAACGACACCAACGCCGTTTCCATGATGTTCACCAACATCATCGTGAATCTGGTAAAAAACTGCTTCGTCATTATCGGCGTGCTGGCGGCTATGCTGATGGTCAATTATCAGCTGACCCTGATGGTGCTGTGCTTCGTTCCCTTTATCGTCTGGTTCACCGTGGTCTTCCGCAAGTTCTCCCGTAAAGCCTACCGCAAGGTCAAGGATGGCACTACCGACATCAACACCTTCCTGTCCGAGCATCTGTCGGGCATGAAGATCATTCAGATCTTCAACCGCGAGGAGCGCAAAAAAGCGGAATTTGATGTCAAAAATCAGACACTCTGCGCGGCGAAACGCCGGGAGATCTTCACCTTCGGTATTTTTCGTCCGCTGGTCTATATGCTCTACATTTCCTCTGTTCTCTGCCTGCTCTATCTGGGTGGCAAGGGCTACATCCAAAACACGGTATTTCTGGGACAGACCATCACCAGCGGCACGCTTGTGACCTTCTATCTGTACATTTCCAAATTCTTCAACCCCATCCAAAGCCTTGCAGAGCAGTTCAACTGGCTCCAATCCGCCTTTGCGTCGGCGGAGAAGATCTTCACCATTTTGGATATCGACCCCGGCGTCACCGATGAGGAAGACGCCATTGACCTGCCCGAGGTCAGAGGGGAAATCGAGTTCAAACACGTATGGTTCTCCTATGTGGAGGGCGAGTGGGTACTGAAGGACGTTTCCTTCAAAGTGGAAGCGGGACAGACAGTCGCTTTCGTCGGCTCCACCGGCTCGGGTAAGACCACGATCCTGTCGCTGATTTGCCGCAACTACGACATTCAGAAGGGGCAAATTCTCATCGACGGCATCGACATCAAGCACATCAAGATCTCCTCGCTCCGCCGTCATTTCGGACAGATGCTTCAGGATGTTTTCCTCTTCTCGGGCACTATTCGTTCCAATCTGTTGCTGGGGTTGGAGGGTGTCACTGACGAGGAGATTCAAAGTGCCTGCCAATATGTCAACGCCGATCGCTTTATCTGCCGTCTGAAGGACGGTCTGGACGAAGAAGTGCGGGAGCGCGGCAACAACTTCTCCGCAGGACAGCGTCAGCTTCTCTCTTTTGCCAGAGTGATCCTGCATAGACCCGCCGTGATGATCTTGGACGAAGCCACCGCCAACATCGACACCGAGACCGAACTTCTGATTCAGGATTCGCTGGAAAAGATGATGAATATCGGCACCATGCTGATGGTAGCCCACCGACTGTCCACCATCCAGCACGCCGACAATATCATTGTCCTCTCCCACGGCAAGATCGTGGAGCAAGGCAGTCACGCCGACCTGCTGGAACAGAAAGGTCGCTACTACAACCTCTACCGTCTCCAGGCAGACAAGCAAAAATTGCTTGGAAAATGAGTTTTTGTAGGGAACTTCAGTGTGGGGGGACTGTTTGAAAAAAGTCCCCCACGCCCCCGAAAACTTTTGGAAAAGCCCGCAATTGTGCGGGCTGAGTTTTTAACATTTGAAAAAACGCTCTTTGAGGCGATTTTTGGGGATCGGGGAGGTTATTTATCAAAAAATGTACTGCATTTTTTCAAATTCACTTGACAAACCTTGGGAAACGATCTATAATAGCCTTGTAAACAAAATATTGCAAAAAGGAGCAAAACAATGAAAAAGTTTATCGGTGAATTCAAAAAATTCATCACACGCGGCAATGTCATCGACATGGCAGTCGGCGTGATCGTAGGTAGTGCTTTTACTGCGATCGTCAATGCACTCAGCAACAACATTCTGAAGCCTGTGATCGACTATATTCTGGCGACGATTCTGGGCAAGGACTCTCTGTCTGAGGTATACACCTTCCTGCAGAAGGTCACCGTCGTAGGCGAGGACGGACTGGAAACGGTGGATCTGACCCAGTCCATTTACATCGATTGGGGCGCATTCATCAATGCCATCATTAACTTCCTCATCATCGCGTTCGTGCTGTTCTGCATTGTCAAAGCCATCAACAATCTGAAGGGCGACGCCAGCGACAAGAAGCTGGAGAAAGCCAGAAGAAAAGAACTGGCTACCAACGGCATCAACCCCAAGGACAAGGCTGCTGCTGAGGCTTACTTCGCACAGAAGAAGGCTGCAGAGGATGCAGAAGCGGCTCGCAAGGCGGCTGAAGAAAGAGCGGCTAACCCCACTACCGAAGATCTGCTGAAGATGATTCTGGAACAGATCAAGAAGTAATTTCCAAACCAATCCATCACAAAAACGGAGGTTTTGTAAACCTCCGTTTTTTCTTTCTTCAATCGTATCTCAGCTGTTCTTGCTGATGAAGTTCCAGCTGTCGCGGCACATCTCTTCCAGAGACTTTTCGGCTACCCAGCCCAGCAGATCCTTCGCCTTGTCGGTAGAGGCGTAGCAGGTAGCGATATCGCCGGGACGGCGGTCGGTGATGACATAAGGAATGGTCACGCCGCTGGCGGCTTCAAACGCCTTGACGATGTCCAGCACGGAACTGCCCTTGCCGGTACCCAGATTGACGGTCAGCACGCCGGGAGTTTTTTCCAGATAACGGAGCGCCGCCAGATGTCCCTTCGCCAGATCCACTACGTGGATGTAATCGCGCACGCCGGTTCCGTCGGGCGTGTCGTAATCGTTGCCGAAGACGTTCAGACGGGGGAGTTTGCCGACTGCTACCTTGCAGATGTAGGGCATCAGATTGTTGGGAATACCGTTGGGATCTTCGCCCAAAAGTCCGCTTTCATGGGCACCGATGGGATTGAAGTAGCGGAGCAACGCAACACCCATATCGGGATTTGCGGCGGCGATGTCCTTCAGCATGATCTCCTGCATAAACTTGGTCTGTCCGTAGGGGTTGGTAGCCGAAGTGGGCATTTCCTCGGTATAGGGAGCGATGTTATTGGCACCGTACACGGTAGCGGAGGAGGAGAAGACAAACTGCTTGCAGCTGAAGTCTCTCATCACATCCAACAGAACCAGCGTGCCGATGATGTTGTTGCTGTAATATTCCAGAGGTTTGGTAACGCTCTCGCCTACTGCCTTCAGACCTGCGAAGTGGATGACGGCGTCGATCTTGTTTTCGGTGAAGATCTTGACCAGTGCTTCCCGATCGCACACGTCTGCTTCGTAAAATTTGGGAGTTTTGCCGGTGATGGCGGCGATCTTTTCCAGCGCGTCCACCTTGGAGTTGATGAGATTGTCCACGATCACCACATCGTAGCCGCTCTGCTGCAGTTCCACCACGGTATGGGAGCCGATGTAACCGGTTCCGCCTGTTACGAGAATCATAATTTTGCCCTCCTGATTTGTAAAATAAGATAATTTGGAAGATTTTCTAAATGTATTCTATACGATTTGCGAGCAATTGTCAAGTCCCTGTGCCGATTTTCGGCAGAATTATTTTGCGGTGGGGTGTATAATTTCCCCCACAAGGGTCAAACTAACAGCACAAACATCCTATGTAACAAAAGGAAGGAACAGTTATGAATCAGTCTTTTCGTCTCAGCGACAAAACCCTGCGGATTTCTCTTGCCGTAGGAAGCATTCTTTTGGTGGCAACCGTCGTCATTTTGAGTTTGGCAGTCGGCATCGCAAGCCGCCGCGCGGAAGTGACCACCGCAGGCTCCTATCTCATCGTGACCGATGCTCCCACTACCACCACCTCGCCCTCCGATCAGGCGGGCACCACGCCCATCCCCGACGAGTCTGTCTTCAAACTGACCGATCCCGTGGACGGATATCTGGCGGCGGTTCACGACATGGAAACGCTCTCTTACAGCATCACCATGCAGGATTACCGCACCCACACAGGAATCGACATCGAGACCGCAGACGGCTGTGCAGTAGTTGCCGCCGCCGCGGGAACCGTTTCTGCCGCATATGAGGATCCTCTGATGGGCTATTGCATCGAGATCGATCACGGAAACGGTTACACCACCGTCTATCGCAATTTGACCGATACCGTCCCCGACGGGATCGAGGTGGGTGCCACCGTCCTTGCGGGACAGTTGATCGGTGCCGTGGGGAACTCCGCCCTCATCGAGCAGGCGGAACTCCCCCACCTCCACTTCGAACTGACTCACAACGGCGAACAGATCGACCCCCTCACCTACCTCGCCTACGAGGAACGAGCCGAGGAATGAATATTTTTGTGGGGTGCTTTTGAAAAAACACCCCGCAAAAACTTTTGAAAAGGCACGCAAATGCTTACGGGCAGGGACTTTGGCGGGGGGCTTTTCAAAAAAAGTCCCCACACCCCCAAGAAACCGTGAAAAGGCCCGCAAATGCTTGCGGGCTTGGATGGATGTGAATGCACCTTCATCATAAACATCCGGCAAGTATTTGCCGGAATTCTTATAAGTTCTTGAGGGATGCGGGGAACTTCTTTCAAGAAGTTCCCCGCGTAAACTTATACATCGATCTTCATGTCGCCGGTTTTGATCACTCCGAATTTGCGGAGGAGTTCATTGCAGGCGATGGAAAGGATGGCGGGAATCACCACGCAGAGCAGAATAATGCCAACCCAAATTATGGCGGAGGAACCCGAATACTTCAGGATACCGATAGGTCCTACGACGCCGCAGGTACCCATGCCGGCGAAGACACCCGCACATTTGAGTTTGAAGACGGTGGTAGACAGTGCGCCGCAGACGGCAGAAGCGAAGATCGCGGGAACCCAGATCACGGGTTTGCGGACGATGTTGCCCATCTGAAGCATGGAGGTACCCAGCCCTTGCGCCACCAGACCGCCAAAGCGATTCTCGCGGAAGGAGATGGCGGCAAAGCCAACCATCTGACAGCAGCAGCCCACGGCGGCGGCACCTGCCGCAAGGTAGAGCGCCTCAGGCGTAGAGGAGCCGGCGATCACGGTCTCGCTGAAGACCACCGCACAGATGGCGGCAGAGGAGATGGGGAGTGTCAGCACCATACCCATCACCACGGAGACCACGATTCCCATCAGCAAGGGAGCAAACTCGGTAGCAATGCCGATGAAATTGCCCAGATAGTACATGATGTAGGCAACGGCGGGGCAGAAGAGCAGAGATGCGCCATAGCCTGCCAGCAGAACGGTCAGAGGGGTGACCAAAATGTCTACCTTCGTTTCCTTGGAGACAACCTTGCCCAGTTCGCAGGCGAGGATGATCACGAAGAAGATACCGGCGGGACCCGCACTGTAAGAGACTCCGTGGATGGTGGCTCCCATGGTGTTAGCCATAGCGCCCACCACGGCGCAGGAGTAGATCACCAACGGAGGTGCTTTCAGCGCCACAGCCATCGCCACGCCGATTGCCATGCCGGTGGCAGACTTGGCGTAAGAAGCGATCTCTCGCAGGAATTCGGCATGACCGCTACAAAGATCGGCAACGGTGCCGAGGATGGTGGACATCAGCAAGGTTGCGAAGAGACCCAACGCCATGGCGCCCATGGCGTCAATGAAGTAGACCTTCGCAGAGATGCGGATCTGTTTGCGCGCGAGGAACGCGGAAAACTTGCCCGGTGTGTGTGTCATATATTCTCTTTCTCCGCCGCCAAAAAGAAAATCTGAAAAAGTGCGGGCTTGCCTGCGGCGGCAGGCACTAATCCCCGAGGGAGTTCTTTTTCGCTGAATTTGTCGATATACCTATTATAACTGTGATTTGCGCCCCTGTCAATGGTGATTTCGCCCAAATAATTCAACATTTTTCGAAAAAAGTTTCCACAAAATATTGACAAAAGCGTGACGATGTGCTATAATAAGTCCATGATGGGGTACCGGGTAAAAAAATCGAGCGTTCCCCAACTCCCAGAGCAAGAGTTCAGAATTCAGAAAGGGACTAAGATCATGGAAATTGCAATCATTGCCGAGGACACCAAAAAAGAATTGATGACCGAGTTTTGCATCGCATACTGCGGCATACTCAGCAAGCATTCGCTTTGCGCAACCGCTGTCACCGGGAAATACATCTCCGAAGCTACCGGATTGCAGATCGAGCGGATGTTGGCAGGCTCCCACGGCGGAGCGGAGCAGATCGCTTCTCGCATTGCATACAACGAGATTGACCTTCTTCTCTTTTTCCGCGATACTGCAACCAAAGTAGCACCCTCCGAGGTCGATAACGACCTGCTTCGGATGTGTGATATGTACAACATTCCGGTGGCGACCAACATTGCCACGGCGGAGGTTCTCGTTTGCGCTCTGGAGCGCGGCGATCTGGACTGGCGCGAATACGTCAACCCAAAATACAAGCGCAAAAAAGCGTAACCGCCGCTGTGCGGCACTTTGAAGTGCCGCGGTTCAGCGTCCTATCCATCGGCTCCCGAACGGGGGCTGTTTTGGTTTAACGTCTATCACTGCAGGAGGTAATCTGTGAAAACCAATTATATGCAAACTAAGATCGTCTGCACCATCGGCCCCGCCAGCAACAACGAGGCGGTACTGACCGATCTGATTCGCGCGGGAATGAACGTAGCGCGTCTGAATTTCTCTCACAACACCCACAAGGATCATCTGGAAACCATAAAGCTGATCAAAAAAGTCCGCGACAAACTCCACGCGCCCGTGGCGATCCTGCTGGATACCAAAGGCCCCGAAATCCGTCTGCGCACCTTCGAGGGCGGCTCTGCTCTGCTCAAGAAGGGCGAGGAGTTTACCCTCACCACCCGCGAAGTTGAGGGCAACGCGCAGATCTGCACCATTTCCTACGCAGATCTTCCCAGCCAACTGACTCCCGGCATCAATGTGCTGATCGACGACGGCAAGATCCGTCTGGAAGTCACCGAGATCGAAGATACCGACATCCGTTGCAAGGTACTGAGCGGCGGCAAAGTCTCCGACCGCAAGTCCATCAACATTCCCAAGGTTCATCTTGATCTGCCCTACCTCTCCGCCGCAGACGAGGCAGATCTGATCTTCGGCATCGAGCAGGATGTGGATTTCATCGCCGCTTCCTTCGTTCGTTGCAAGGAGGATGTGGTGGCACTGCGCAAATTCGTCAACTATCACGGCGGACACAAAATTCGCATTATCTCCAAAATCGAAAACATAGAGGGCGTGGAGAATTTCGACGAGATTCTCAAAGCCTCCGACGGCATCATGGTCGCCCGCGGCGACATGGGCGTTGAGGTGGACTTCGAAAAGCTCCCCGGTATTCAGAAAAAGTTCATCCGCTCCTGCTATCAGGCGGGCAAGATGGTCATCACCGCCACGCAGATGCTGGAGTCCATGATCCACTCTACCACTCCCACCCGTGCCGAGATCACCGACGTTGCCAACGCCGTTTTTGACGGCACCTCTGCAGTGATGCTCTCCGGCGAGACCGCCGTGGGCGATCATCCCGTTCACGTGGTGGAGGTGATGGCAAAGATCGCCCGGCAGGCCGAGCGGGACGCCTTCGAAATGGGCGTTTACAAAGGGCTTCAGCATGAGAACGACTTCACCAGTACCACCAACGCCATTTGCGATGCGGCTTGCAAGGCGGCGTCTGATCTCCACGCCAGTGCCATCATCGCGGTGACCAAGTCGGGCGAGACCGCCCGTCGGGTGTCCAAGTTCCGCCCCGACGTTCCCATCGTGGCGGCAACCCCCGATGAGAAAACCTTCCACCAGCTTGCGCTGTCCTGGGGTGTGTTCCCCGTGCTGGCGCTCCCGCAAAACGATACCGACACCCTTTTCCGTCACGCCATTGATTGTGCCAAGCAGATCGACGTGGTGGAGGCAGGGGACAAGGTCGTCATCACCGGCGGCGTGCCGCTGAATCTGCCCGGATACACCAACATTCTGAAGGTGCAGACGGTGTGACGAGAGGGAACTGCCTCCCGAATATCCGTAAAAGTATAAGAAGCAGAGACTATGACCGTCGGTCAAAGTCTCTGCTTTTTGGTAGAATGGGGATCATGGCTCAGAAAGGAATCCGGAGCTGTCGCAATAAGCCACTTACGCGAATACAACTGATATTCCGCCCCCAAGGCGCACCGACTGAGTGTTAATTTATTCGAATCCTTCGTTTCTGAGAGGAGGGCGAAACCATCTCAGACGCCGAAGCTTTCGTAGCTGTCGTGTAGCGACTGCTACACTCCTCATCGGGCTCCTAACCCCTTTCCTTGACTGGCGGCACTCGAAATTTATAGTTTCTCGACAGACTGACCGTACTACGGTACGGCTTTTTCGACAAACTGCGGGCGGCAAGTATTTGCCGCCCTTTATAAAAGTTCTTGGAGATGCAGGAACCTTCTTGAAAGAAGGTTCCTGCCGGGGCAAAGCCCCAATGTATTCATTCCTCTCTCATCGCCTGAGCGACGCGGATCATGATAGCCGCTTCGATGCGCTTGCGGTGCAACTCGCAGCCCAGTCGGTAGACACCGCGGATGGAGCCGGTAGAGTAGTAGGCGTTTGCCGCACAGCCGCCGCTGCAGTAGAAGCGGGCGAAGCAATCGTTGCACTCTGGATGGGCATAGACGTTGCAGTATTTGAACTCATCCAAAATCTCGGTATTATCAATTCCGGTAAAGATATTACCCAGTTTGAACTTCTCGTCTCCCACGAACTGGTGGCAGGGATAGATATCGCCCGTGGGCGTAACTGCCATGTATTCGGTGCCCACACCGCATCCGGAAATGCGCTTGACGATGCAGGGACCACCCTCCAGATCGATCATGTAATGATAGAAAGTAAATCCGTTGCCCTTCTCTTCCCGCTTCAGCATTTCCTTGGCAAGAATGTCGTACTGCGCAAGCAGGGTAGGCAGATCTTCCTCGGTCAGCGCATAATCGGCGGTGGCTGGGGCTACCACAGGCTCAATGGAGATCTGCTGGAACCCAAGATCAGCCATGTGCAAAATATCGGAAGCGAAATCGGGATTGTGGTGGGTGTAAGTACCGCGGATGTAGTAATTCTCCTGTCCGCGCTGTTCTGCCCATTTTTGGAACTTGGGCACGATGGTGTCGTAGCATCCCTTGCCCGCCTTGTTGACGCGCATACGGTCGTTCACGCATTTTCTGCCGTCCAGACTCATGACCACGTTGTGCATCTCGCGGTTGCAGAACTCCATGACCTCGTCATCCACCAAAAGGCCATTGGTGGTGAAGGTAAAGCGGAATTCCTTGTTGTATTCCTTTTCCAGCGATCTGCCGTAGGCAACGAGTTGCTTCACCACCTCAAAATTGAGGGTAGGCTCGCCTCCGAAGAAGTCCACTTCCAAGTGACGGCGGGTGCCCGAGTGAGCGATCAGATAATCAAAGGCAGCCTTGCCCACCTCGAAGGACATCAGACCCTTCTCGTGGTATTCGCCCTCGCCCGCAAAGCAGTATTTGCAGGAGAGATTGCAACCGTGAGCCACGTGGAGACACATGGCTTTGATCACGGACTGGCGTTTTTTGAAATCGAATGCCACTTTCGTGAATTTATCCTCGGTAAAGAGGCGACCTTCCTTCTTCAGCTCCTCGATGTCGGCGTAAAGTGCTTCAATCTCTGCCTCGGTGACGTCGGGATTATCCTTATATTTGTCCAAAAGGAAAGCGGTCAGCCGGGAGTTCTCCATTTGCTCGTAGTGAGAAATCGCATCGAATGCTACCTCGTCCACAGCGTGGACAGAGCCGCTGTTGGCATCAATGATGATGTTGTATCCGTTGCTTTTGTATGCGTGTATCATAATTTACTCTCAATTCTTGCGGCAATGCCGCGTATTTTCGGTTCAGCCTATGATCAAATGCCTTTTCCCCGCTACGGGCGACATCGCCCTACTTGCAGGTTCGGCTGGATGAAGTATGCCTGAGGCATGAAAAAACCGCAGACAAGCTGCGGCTTTTTTCATCGAATTACTTCGACTTTTTCAGCTGCTCGCACTGCTGGTTTGCAACGCTGCAGGAAGTTTTGCTTGCGGACTGGCAAGAGGTCTGGCACTCACCGCAGCCGCCCTTCTTAGCGGATGCTTCCAGATTTCTGGAGTTCAGGGTTTTGATTCTCTTCATGATGGATTCCTCCTGTTTTGTGTATATGCTTTTATAATGGTAGCACAAATTCGTCGTTTTGTCAACGGGTTTTGCAAAAGATATGAATATTTTCTTGCATTCGGGCGATCGGAGCGTTGCTTTTCCGAAAAATTCGCGCTTCCATGAATCAAACTGCCAGCACTCTGACCGCATCCGGCAGACCTTCGCTGTCCGAATGGAGCCGCACACCGCCCCTTTGCAGAACGACGAGGGCATCGACCACCCCTTGGTCGATGCCCTCGCCGGGAACGAGAAGGGGGATGTCGGGCGGATAAGCCCAAACAAATTCGCCTGCGATACGCCCTGTGGCATCCGGAAACGCCACCGTCTCGGCGGGACACTTTGCCGCCATTGCAGGGATTTGCACCACGGTCGGCAGGTCGGGGAGCGCAAGGATGGGGCGGGCAGGGGTGTCGGTGAGCCGTCCGTCCATGGCAAGCACCGCCTCGGCGAGACGGTCAAAGCCCTCGTCGGTATCGGCAATGGAGGTCATGCACAGACAGCCGTCTGCGGTGATCATCTCAGGCTCTATCCGAAACTCCTCCCGCAGGATCTGCCCGAATGCCTCACCGGTGAGCGCGGTATTGCGCAGAGAAAAGTAGAGCTTGCCGGGGTCAAATCCCCAAATTACGGGTGAATCGCCGCCAAGCAATCGAATGTGCACCAGTCCCTTCATCCGTTGACAGAACCGCACAAGCCGCGCCTCGTAGGCGGCGAACAGTTCATCCCCGCGCCGACGGAGCAGACTCACGCAAGCATCCATCCCCGCCATCAGCAGGTAGGAGGGACTGGTGGTCTGATAATAGGAAAGAAACTTTGCGATCTTCTCTGCCGATACCCGGTCAGAGCAAATGTGCAGGATCGCAGATTGGGTGAAGGCGGGGAGCGTTTTGTGCAAACTTTGGATCACCACATCCGCTCCTTCGGTCACCGCCGATCTCGCAAATGCGGGCGAAAATCCCAAATGCGCACCGTGTGCCTCGTCCACGATGAGGATTGCCTCATGGGCATGAACCACCTCCGCGATGGCACGAATGTCGCTGATTACCCCCTCGTAGGTGGGAGAGGTCAGGAAAACTGCTTGGGCATTGGGATCGTCCGACAATACCCGCTCCACCTCGGCGGGAGAGAGCGAGCCGAACACCCCCGTCTCGGGATCAATGGGGCGGCGCAGATAACGTGGCGTCAATCCCCGCAGTTCCACGGCGTGATAGGCAGATTTATGCGCCGATCGATCCATCGCCACGATCCCGCCGCCGGGAAGCGTGGCAGAGAGTGCCGCTAAAATTCCCGCTGAGGAGCCGTTGACCAAAAAGTGGGACTTTTTCGCTCCCCACAGATCGGCGGCACGCTTCATCGCCTCTGCCAGGATCCCTTCGGCAGCGTGGAGATTGTCAAAGCCGTGAATTTCGGTAATGTCCAATGCTGCCAGATCGGGCAATACTACCGACGGATCGGGCATCAATGCAGAACCCGCCTGCATTTTCAGAAAATCAGGATTGCGCTTGTGTCCCGGCATATGCATGGGATAAACTCCGCTTTGGCTATACGCAGACAGTCGTGTCAACAGTTCCATTTTATTTCCGAACCTGCATAAACCAAAGCGTGGTCAGGGCTTGCAGGACGCCTGCTACGGCGAAGATCAAGCCGATATGCGGGATGACAAAGGTGAGGTACAGGCAGAGTGCCACCGACCATATGATCCCCGACACACAAATATAACGGAGGAGCTGATTCCACCAAAGGCAGGCAAACACCGTTGCCACGATACAGCTTGCAGGGATGGCGTACAAAAACAGGAAATGGCCGTATGCAAAGTCAGGGGAGATGACCATCACCAAGAAAAAGGAAACCATCGCCACCAGCCACACCAGACCGACGGACAGCACGGGTACCAATATGCGGGTGCGCAGAGATGCCGCGGACTTTTTCGCAGGCGCATCCTCTCCCGCCGCATCTGAAGCGGAGAGCAACGGCTCCTCGTCATTTTCCGCGCGTGGAGTAACCAGATCGTTAACGGTGATCCCGTAATACTCTGCCAGCATCACCAGCACCGACACGTCGGGCATTCCTTCTCCTCGCTCCCATTTGGACACGCTCTTGTCAGAATAATTGAGCGTCGCCGCCAGCGCCGCTTGCGTCAGCCCCGCGACGCGACGGTAGTAAGTTAGGTTCTCTGCGACGGTTTTACGCAGGGTAAGTTCATCCATTTTTCATTCTCTCCCGTGAGTAGAATTGGGGTTATAGGGGCATTTCCGCCCTTATTTCTTTTATTATAGCAGATTTTTTCCCCTATTGCAATAGGTTTTGGCGATTTTCCTGTATTTGCTCTGATTCCCGCCGGTCACACTTATTCTACCCTCGGGAGAGTGCGCCAATGCAAAATAGATTGGCTTTTCGCAAAAAGCACTTGCTTTTTCGGCGAAACTATATTATAATAAACCAGTCCCCAGATGACTACTCAACAAATCCGGGCAAGCCGGAGCAATTCCTTTGGAGGCTTTATATGAAAGCAATTACGAACTTTTACAAACAATTCTGCACAGAGACTTTTGATGAGTCGGGTAAACTGACTCACTTTGACGTACACTATCCCGACAACTTCAATTTCGGCTACGACGTAGTCGACCGCCTGGCTGAAATCGCCCCCGATCGCATTGCCATGGAATGGTGCAACAAGGCAGGTGAGCGCCGCACCTTCACCTTCGGTGAGATCAAGACCCTCAGCGACAAAGCCGCCAATGTTTTCCTCGCCCACGGCATTGGCAAGGGCGACACGGTCATGGCGATCCTCAAGCGCCATTATGAATATTGGTATGTAACCGTTGCGCTCCACAAGATCGGCGCGATTCTGATCCCTGCCACCAATATGCTGACCGTCAAAGACATCGTGTACCGCGTCAAGGCAGCTTCCATTAAAGCGATCGTCTGCACCAACGATGGCAAGGTCGCCGATTTTGTCGCCGAAGCACAGACGAAGTGCCCTATGTTGGAGCAGAAATACATCGTCCGTGAAAACCGCGACGGCTTCATTCCTCTCACCGACGAGATCGAAGCGGCATCCGCCGAGCTTTCCCGCATCGAGAACAAAGCCACCGATCCCATGATGGTCTACTTCACCTCCGGCACTACCGGCGAACCCAAAGCCGTTATGCATGACTACACCTACCCCTTAGGTCACATTCTGACCGCGAAACACTGGCAATGCGTGCAGGAGGATTGCCTCCACATGACGGTTGCCGAATCGGGCTGGGGCAAGACCTCCTGGGGCAAGATCTACGGTCAATGGATCTGCGGCGCATCTGTATTCGTCTACGACTTCGACCGATTCGTTGCCAAGGAGTTGCTGGAGAAGCTGACCGAGTACAAGGTCACCACCTTCTGCGCACCTCCTACCATCTACCGATTCCTGGTAAAAGAGAATCTGGAGGAATGGGATCTTTCCTGCATTCAGCACGCCTCCACCGCAGGCGAAGCACTGAACTTCGAAATTTTCAAGATCTTTAAGGAAAAGACCGGGCTGGAGATCAAGGAAGCCTTCGGTCAGACCGAAACCACGCTAATCATCGGCAATCTTGCAGGCGGCACCGACCGTCCCGGCTCTATGGGACTTCCCTCCCCTGCTTACGACATCCGTTTGGTGGATGCCGACAACAACGAGATCACCGCGCCTCACGTCACCGGCGAGATCGTGGTGATTCCTCCCAAAGGCAAGAAGCAGGTGGGACTGTTCTCGGGCTACATCAACGAGGATGAATTGTACGCCCACGTTTGGCGCGGCGGCTTCTATCACACCGGCGACACCGCCTACCTCGACGAGGACGGCTACATTTGGTATGTGGGCAGAAACGATGACATCATCAAATCCAGTGGCTACCGCATCGGGCCCTTCGAGATTGAAAGCTGTCTGATGGAAAATCCCGCCGTTCTGGAGTGCGCCGTCACCGGCGTTCCCTCCGAGACCCGCGGCTATGTGGTCAAGGCGACCATCGTTCTGGCGAAGGGCTACGAACCCTCCGACGAACTGGCGAAGGAACTGCAGGAGTACGTCAAGCATCAGACCGCACCCTACAAATACCCCCGCATCGTGGAATTTATCGACGAAATGCCCAAGACCATCTCCGGCAAGATCCAGCGCGAGGTCATCCGTCAGCGCGACAAAGTCAAGTACGGAATGATTGAATAATTTTATCGTATTGGGGCTTCGCCCCAAACCCTACCCGCTTTCTTAATAGAAAGCGGGGCAAAGAACTTTCATAAAAGGGCGGCAAATACTTGCCGCCCGAATTTGTTGTGTTCGCAGAGCCAAGAGCCACGGAAGAGGGTGGGGTGTCTGCGGGGTGTAACCACCGCAAAGCGGTTGCTACAATGAAACACTTCAGCGTTTGAGACGGTTCCCCCATCCCAGCAGGAACGAAAGATGAGAACAAACCAACACTCTGTCAGCGAGCGTCGCAGATCCTTTGACTATCGCTTTTGCGCCCTTGCTTTGGATGACCGTACGGGGGCAAAACATCAGCCGCATTCGCTCAGGCGTTTATAGAAATATCCCCCTCCGTTTTACATATTATTCACCCAATGTTCACAAAATATTAAAAAGCAGACGGCTTCCCCCTCTTGACAAAGCCGTCTGTTTCTGCTATTCTATAACTGTACTAACCGCAATAGTACGGTTATGCGCCAAATTCAATCCATTGAGCAGAAAGGAGGGGCTATGGTCAACATAGACAAATTTTCGCGGATTCCCGTCTACGAACAGATCGCAAACGCATTTTGCAGAGAAGTGCTGTGCGGACTGATGCCCGAAGGAGCGCAGATGCCTTCCGTGCGGGAACTGTCCGTTCTGCTTGCTACGAACCCCAATACCGTTCAAAAAGCCTATTTGGAACTGGATCGCAGGGGCGTCATCAGTTCTGCCCCCGGGGTGGGTTCCTTCATCCGTACCGGCGCGGCGGACGCCATCCGTGAGAACATGAAGTCCCGGCTCCACGAGATTTCCGCCATCGCCCAGGAGCTTTCCCTTGCAGGTATCCCCGAGGCAGAGGTGCTGGACTGCATCCGCGCCGCCTACCGCGACGCACACCAATTCAAAACAGAAAAGGAGTAATCTAATGATCCACGCAGAAAACGTCACCATGCGCTTTGACGAGTTCACCGCGCTCAGTAATCTCACCTGCACGATCCCCGACAGTTGTATCTACGGACTGATCGGCAGTAACGGAGCAGGCAAATCCACCTTCCTGCGGCTGATTTCAGGCGTTTACCGCCCCGCAGAGGGCAAAATCACCGTAGACGGCCAGCCCGTCTGGGAGAATCCTGCCGCTAAAGCCGGTATCGTCTACGTTCCCGACGATCTCTATTTCCTTCCCCAGTCCAATATGAACCGCATGGCGGCTTTCTACAACGCACTTTATCCGAATTTCAGCTACGAGCGGTTCAAAAACCTCACCGCCACCTTCAAGCTAAACCCCACTGCCAATCTCAACACCTTCTCCAAAGGTATGCGCCGTCAGGCGGCGACCATCCTCGCCCTCTCTACCATGCCCAAATACCTGTTCTTCGACGAGACCTTCGACGGGCTGGATCCCGTCATGCGGAATCTGGTGAAGCAGGTCATCTACAGCGACGTGCTGGAGCGCAAGACCACCACCATCATCACTTCCCACTCGCTCCGCGAACTGGAGGACGGCTGTGATCAGCTGGCACTTCTCCACAAGGGCGGCATCGTCTTCGAAAGCGACGTGCAGAATCTCAAAACCTCGCTGATCAAAGTACAGATCGGCTTCCGCGATCCCTTCACCCGTGAGAAATTCGAAGGGCTGGACATGGTCAGCTACACGCAGGTTGGCTCTGTCGCTTCTCTGATCGTCCGCGGCGACCAAGAAACGCTGACTCCCCGCCTGTCCGCCATGAAACCCGCGCTACTGGACTTCCTGCCGCTGACGCTGGAAGAGGTCTTCATCTACGAGATGGAGGCTCTGGGCTACGCGTTCAAAGACGTTCTGATGTAACTACCACGAAAGGAGTTTCCATATGTCCAGATTCTTCAGCTTTAAGCTCTATATAGAAGGAATCAAAAAATCACGCCTACAGGGCATCACCATAGGCGCAATCGTCACCGCACTGACTGCTCTGATCCCACTGATACAGCTGCTCACTGTCCGAGACTATCCTTCAATAGATTACACACCCTCTACCACCGTCATCTCCCCTTCCGAATTCGCAATACCGCTTCTGTTGCTGCTCTTCCTGACTCCCATTCTCACGCTCAATATGTTCAGTTATCTCAACAAGCGGAGCGAATCCGATTTCTACCATTCCATCCCCTTCACCCGCCCCTGCACCTACTTCTCTTTTCTGGCGGCGGTTCTGACCTGGCTCATCGCCACGCTGGTGGTGTCCCTGTCGCTGACAACTCTTCTGTGGAGCTTCGTCCCCTACACCGCCTTCGCCGCCGCGACTCCCCTGCTGATCTTCGGTGCTTATTTCTTGGCTTGCCTTCTGCTGACCGCCTTTACCATGCTTGCCATGACGCTGACCGGCACCTTCATCTCCAATCTGCTGATTTTCGCCCTGCTGTTCGGATTCGTGCGGATCACAGGCGCTCTCTTCGTCTATTGTCTGGAAGGACAGTATCCCATGCTGGTAACCGCCCTGACACCCGGTCGCCTGTTGCTTCCCGAGTTCAATCTTCCCATCTCTCTGTTGACTTCTATCATCTCGTTCAAGGGGGCAACCGCCTATGAAAACGCCTCTCTTTGGATCTACACCGCCATCGTTTCCGTCCTGCTGATTGCCGTCGGCTGTATCGTCTACACCAAACGCCGCTCGGAAATGGCAGGCAGATCCGCTCCCAACCGCATCCTGCAGCACGTCTACCGCTGCGCCGTCACCCTGCCTATGGCGTTTGTGATCGCCTACTATATCATTGAAGAAGGATTGGATGTAGATACGCTTCTGATCTTGATCGTTCTCACGCTGATCATCTACTATCTCTATGAGATTCTAACCACAAAACGGCTGAAGAACTGTCTGAAAGCCACGCTCTTCCTGCCTGTTCTGGTAGTGGGCGGTCTGATTTTCGGCGGCGGTGTCACCATCGCTTCCAATGCGGCGGCGAACTACGCGCCCGATGCCGATGAACTAAAATCAGTCAGCATTTATCAAGACAGTACCCAACGTTATGGAATTACCTACGGCGATCTCAAAACACAAACCATAGAAATAACCGATTCGGAAACCTTGCAATTCGTTGCCGAAAAACTGGCAGAAATGAAGGATACTGTTTCCAAAAAAGGGACTTCCGCATATCTTTATCCTTTCAATTACAACTATGATGACAAGGTCAACTATGCCGACAAGATCACCTTGAAGATCACCGAAAAATCCGGGCGTGTTTGCGGGCGCACCTTCCGACTGACCGTGGAGGACTACAATCAGCTGATCACCCACTTTACCGAGTCGAAGGAATACGAAGAGGCACTCCTCTCGATTCCCACCGAGGAGGAGGTTCTGAATCTGTGGGTCTGCGGATGCAATATGGAAAATGAAACGGTCTGGAGATGCTTTACAAGCGAGTACAATGCCCTTTCGCGCGAGCAAAAGATCGCATATCAGAATTTGTATTCCAACGATATGTTCACCCTGGAGGTTTGGGGTGCCGTTGGCGTACAAAGCTTCAACGAATCCTATCGGCTGACTCCCGAATACGTGCCGCAAACCTGCAAGCTGGTGATGGAGATCGCCCGCCAAGATAGCCAAGACATCTATCAAACTATACTGAGCGCGATCCGTGCCGATCAAGCACCCCCATTATACATCAGTCTGTATGTGGAGGAGTATTCTTATCCCATAACCGGAAACAGCATCAAGTATTTGGAAACGTTGGAGTTTGCGGAAAACTGTCAAACCGCCGTCGATAAAGATGCCGTATTGTTCTATCTGGCACTCGATTGCAACGGATACTATTGCGAACGGTACTATATGCTGTCGCAGGAGGATTTCAATACCCTGTGCGGTATGCTGGGTGTGAGTCCGAATCGGCTCAATCAGTAAGCCCTGCCGTGCATCCAACGAAGGTGTGATCTGACTCATCCGGCAACAGAACAAGGCTATGTCCTCAATGAGGGCATAGCCTTTCAAAGTTTATCAAAGTGACCCAAAGGAACGTCGCCGAGCCAAGGAATGGGGTGGAGAGTCTTAGCGTTGCAGCAACCGCGAAGCGGTGGCTACGGGAAATACTTCGGCACCCCAATGGGTTCCCCCTTCCCTCGGTTTTGGCATAGACTTAGTCTACACTTTCTGCTTATTTTCGAACGACCTGTCGCACCCATTCCACCAGCGCGTCCAGTCCCTCACCGGTTTGGGCAGAAACAGGATAGATCGTCACGTTGGAGTTTCCATCCAGCGCATCGTTTTCCACCCGTTTGGGATCGAAATCGAAATAGGGGAGCATATCGTACTTGTTCAGCGCCAGTGCGTCGGTGGTAGCAAACATGAGGGGATATTTCGCCACTTTGTCGTCTCCCTCGGGGATAGAGAGGATCGCCAATCGTGCGCTCTCACCGATGTTGAACTCGGCGGGACAAACCAGATTGCCGATGTTTTCCACGAAGATCAAATCCAGCCCGTCCAGATCAAAATCAGGGAGGATGTGCTCGATGGACATGGCCTCGATGTGGCAGGCACCATCGGTATTCAGTTGCACCACGGGAATGCCCAACGATGCGATAGTCTCGGCATCGATCTTGCCGGCGATATCTCCCTCGATCACGCCAATTTTGTAGTTCTCTCTCAACCGCGCGATGAGGGCGGCAATCAGCGAGGTCTTGCCCGCGCCGGGAGAGCCCATGACGTTGATCATGGTAACGCCCTTGTCGGCAAGTTTTTGTTTGATTTGATCGCTGTGATCCTCGTTCCATTCGAGAATCTGGTGAATGACTTTGATTTCCATAATTCTATTCCTTTTCTTCGATTTCCATACTCTCAATATAGGCTTCCCTGCCCGACAGCAGCTCCACCTTGCGGGAGGTGCAAGCGGGACAACGCAAGCGAAAGTCGGGGAGTTCGCTCTCCGCTTTGCAGTCGGTGCATCTGACTTGAGCGGGGATGCGATGGAAGGTGAGGGTCGCTCCCTCAGCGGGGGTTCCCTCGGCAACAAGTTCGAAATAAGTCTCGATGCACTCGGGGACGATTCCCGAAAGCGCGCCCACCGAAATGGTGAGAGCAGTTACTCTCGCCGCGCCGCGCTTGGCGGCTTCTTCCAGAGCAAAATTCAAAATGCCTTTGGTAATCGCCAGCTCGTGCATGGAAAGACCTCCGTAGTTTGATGGGTTCATTATAGCATAAACGAACCCATTTGTCAAGCCGCGTGCGGCACGCCGATGGACTGCGTGCCGCTCTGCCCCCTTGCGAGATAGTGGAGCTGAGCGCGCCAATCTACCGCAATTTCCACGGATTTCTCTGATTTTCTCCGCTCTTATGCAACATATATACCAATTGCGGCAACACCGATAAAAGCACATTTTCACCCTTCGGGCTATAATGAAGCTACCATATTATTGTCCGAAAGGAAAACGGCTATGAAAATTACGTTTATGGGTGCAGGAAGCACCGTATTCGCCAAGAACGTGCTGGGCGACGTGATGTGTACGCCCGCTCTCCGGGAGTGCGAGATCGCGCTCTACGACATCGATCCCGAGAGACTGGCTGAGTCCAAACTCTTGATCGAAGCCATCAACGGCGAGATCAACGAGAGCCGCGCCAAGATCTATGCTTACTGCGGCGTTGAGAACCGCAAAGAGGCGCTCCGCGGTGCCAATTTCGTGGTGAATGCCATTCAAGTGGGCGGCTACGATCCCTGCACCATCATTGACTTCGAGATTCCCAAGAAATTCGGTCTGCGTCAGACCATCGCCGACACCGTGGGCATCGGCGGCATTATGCGCGCGCTCCGCACTATCCCCGTGATGGAAGGCTTCGCCCGCGACATGGAAGAGGTCTGCCCCGACGCGCTCTTCTTAAACTACACCAACCCCATGGCGATGCTCACCGGTTATATGCTCCGCTACACAGGCGTGAAGACCGTCGGTCTTTGTCACAGCGTTCAGCATTGCTCTTCTCACCTGCTCCATTCTCTGGGCATGGGCGACAAAATCGAAGGGCGAGTAGACAAGATCGCGGGCATCAACCACATGGCGTGGCTTCTGGAAATCTACGATAAGGACGGCAACGACCTCTATCCCGAGATCCGCCGCCGCGCGCTGGAGAAGAATGCCAATGAGAAGCACTACGACATGGTGCGCTACGAGTACATTCGCCGTTTGGGTTACTACTGCACCGAGTCCAGCGAGCATAACGCGGAGTACAATTACTTCTTCATCAAGAACAAGTATCCCGAGCTGATCGAGCGCTACAACATCCCGTTGGACGAGTATCCCCGCCGCTGTGTGAATCAGATTGCCGATTGGAAGGAAAAGCAAAAGCATCTGACTGAGCCGGATATGCTCCGTCACAACCGCACCGGCGAGTACGCTTCCTACATTATGGAGGCGATCGTCACCAACAAGCCCTACAAGATCGGCGGTAACGTGCTGAACAACGGTCTGATCACCAACCTGGATCGCAACGCCTGCGTAGAGGTCTCCTGCTTGGTAGACGGCAACGGCATCACGCCATGCTATGTCGGCGATCTGCCCGTTCAATTGGCGGCGATGAACATGACCAACATCAACCCGCAACTTTTAACCATCGACGCGGCTGTGACCAAGAAGCGCGATCGCATCTATCAGGCAGCTATGCTGGAACCTCACACCGGCTCCGAACTGTCCATCGACGACATCGTAGCGATGGTAGACGAGCTGATCGAGGCGCACGGTGACTGGTTGCCGAAGTATAATTGAAGGATTTTGCAGGAACCTTCTTGAAAGAAGGTTCCTGACTTCCAAGAACTTTGATAAAGGGCGGCAAATACTTGCCGCCCACAGACTGTCGATATACTACAAATTTAGAAAGCTGCCAGCCAAGGAAAGGGGTTGGAGGTCTGGAG
>JBJDZI010000074.1:0-2358 GCA_051867925.1 Eubacteriales bacterium | reverse complement strand
AACCCCATTCCTTGGCTGGCGGCTCTCTAAATTTATAGTTTATCGACAGACTGAAAATACGGATAGCTTCGGCTATCCGTATTTTTTATTCGGTTATTTCGTTTTCCTGCTTCCAGCTGATTTCTTTCAGCACGGGGGTGAAATTTGCGACCTCCTCGGCAGTCTCAGAGACAGCGATGCCGGATGTGGGACCGTAGAAGAATTGGTAGCAGAAAATCGAAACGCCTGCGCAATTCTCCAGCGTGGCGGTATATTCCAGACTGCGCTTCAGAATGTCCTTGTGTTCGCTCCATTCGTTTTTGCCGCTGCCTGCCCATTTGTCATAGCCGTCAAATGCTTTGCCGAAGGTCATTCCGATGAGCAGCTTCACCGAATCGGTCTTGATCAGATCGCGATAGGAATCACAGACCGACGCAAAGTCCATCGTAGCGTGTTCGAAACCGAAATAGACCTGCGGGCAGATGTAATCAATATATCCCTCGCTCGCGCACCAATTGTACACGTCGGCAAATTGGGTGTTATACACTGATTCCAGATCAGCCTCCGGGCTGATGCCGTAAACCAGTTGTTCGCACTCCGCTTTGGTAGTGCAGTAGAGCGCAGATACCAACAGATCGATCTGCGCACGTCGGAACGCATAGATTTCCAGCGTACCGCCTGCATTGGTATATTCGGTATACGCCGCCAGATCAAAAGAGGTATTGGTGGTGGGATAAAAATAATCGTCCATGTGCAGTCCGTCGAAGGCGTACCGATCCAGCAGTTCGGCAGCACCGTCCACGATCAGACGGCGCACCTCTTCATAGGCAGGGTTCAAATAATAGGTACCGTTATACAGCACAATGTACTTGCCGTTCAGGTATTCATCGTCGTACCACTGACGAATCTGATAGCGGGGATCCACCGAGGTGATCTCTGCTTCCTTCATGCAACGGAGTGGATTGATCCATGCGTGAACCGACAGTCCACGGGCGTGGGCTTCCTCAATAAAGATCGCTATGGGATCGTAGGACGCCTCTCTGCCGTAACTGCCCACGACGTACTTGGACATCGGATAGAACTCCGAGGGGTACATACTGTCGGCATTGGGTCTAACCTGCAGAAATACCGTATTGAAGCCCAGCGATCGGACGTTGTCCAGCACGGTTTGCACCAGCGCGGTGTAACTCGCCTGATCCCGTTGTTCACCGTCTTGGGTATAGATCGGATTCATATCGTACTGGGAGATCCACATCGCCTTGAAATCCTCGTACAGCAGAACCATGCGATCGCAATCTGCCTCGGGCGGCGCGGATGTTTCGGGCATGCCGGTCACCGGAACGGTAGTCGTGGCGTGTTTTGCCGTGGTGGTAGTGGGGGCAGTAGTGGTGACCGCCGTAGTGGTAGCAGGCTTTGCCGTGGTGGTAGTGGAGGCAGTAGTGGTGACCGCCGTAGTGGTAGCAGGCTTTGCCGTGGTGGTGACAATCGGAGCTGTAGTAGTCGGCTTGGCGGTCGTCGGAATGGTGGTCGTCGACGTTGGCGGCGTTGTAGTCATGGGCTTGTCCGTTGTGGTGCCTGCGGGTTTGGTAACCGGCGAAGTGCCGCCGGTGCTGTCGTTGCTGTCGGAAAGATCGGGCAGATCCCCGGTGGAGGTCTGCGGCTCGTCCGCAGTTTCGGGTACTTTGGCAGTCGTGGTGATGGAGGCGGTAGTGGGGGGTGGCGACGGCGCGGTCTGTACCGTGGCAGACCCGGTCGTCGTGACTGCGGTAGTTGCAACTGTCTGTGATGCGTTCAATAAGTCCGTCTCCCCGCTGCAAGCGGTCAGCAGAGTGGGGCAGAACAACGCAAATGAGAGTAGCCATGCCGCCCATCTTGCAGATTTCATGGTTTCGGCTCCTCGGTTTTGCTTTTTCTACTATTTTATCAATTCTTAGCCAATCTGTCAATAGAAAAAATTACACAAACAGGAAAAATGACGAAATCTGCTGTCGAACAATGTCCTGATGCCTTCAATCATGGAGTATACCATAAAATGAGAATTTGTCACAGAAAATCAATTGGGGTTATGAGAGCGTCTTTGGAACACATCATCAGCGGGGGTTATTGCAATGCGACAAAGTGTTTTTGGTTCAAATTCTTCACTTCCGAGAGGAGGCGAACCCATCGGGGCGCCGTAGTTTTTCGTAGCAGCCGCAACACGGTTGCTACATTCCTCATCGGGCTCTCCTCCCTTTTCCTTGGCTCCGCAGAAGTTTACAAAAACTCAGACTCATCACCCGCTTCCTTGTCTCTTGGCTCCGCAGAAATCAAACGCAAACAATTCGGGCGGCAAATCCTTGCCGCCCTCAGAGCGTCGAAAAAGTCTTTCAGAAAATCGAG
>JBJDZI010000073.1:0-11771 GCA_051867925.1 Eubacteriales bacterium | reverse complement strand
ATATTGTTGAAATCACGGTGGCAGATGACGGCAACGGCAATCTGGTGGTATCGGATCCCGTGGTGAAGAAAGCAGGCAGTGACGACTTTGTGGATGAGATCGTCTTCGTCAACACCTATACTCCCCCCATCACTCCCGAAGTTCCCAAGACCGGAGAGGATATGAAGTTGTGGCAGGTTCTCCTACTGATCAGCGGTGGCGCGATCATTGCCTCTGTCGGCTATGACAGAAAAAGAAAGATCAAGGATAACTAAATAAACCCTGATCGATGCACCCTGTGGATTTTCATCCACAGGGTGTTTGTCTGTACTATTTTCTATTCCTGCGCAAGAACAGACAGGCAAGGAAATCGGAAGTTTGGCATATATTGTCGGTAATGAAACCAATCGACCGAAAGGGTGAAATTTATGCTGTTATCCATGATGACCAAGATGTTGGCGCTGTTTCTGAAGGTAGATGAGCCTGCCTGCTTTCCGCCACCGCTGTCTTTTGAAGAAGAGCGGGAATGCTTTGCCCGTTGCAGACAAGGGGACGAGGCTGCGCGGGAAAAGTTGATCCTCCACAATCTACGCTTGGTAGCACATATTGTGAAAAAGTATTACATCACCAGCAAAAATCAAGAGGATCTGATCTCCATCGGCACCATCGGATTGATCAAAGCGGTGGATTCCTTCGATTGTACCAATGGGGCGCGGTTTGCCACCTATGCAGGTCGTTGCCTGCAAAATGAGATTCTGATGTATTTCCGTGCCCAGAAGAAAACCCAATGCGAAGTCTCGCTGTCCGAGCCGATTGATGTGGACAAAGACGGCAATCCGCTGACCTACATCGACATCATCAGCGTAGACGATACCATCGCCGACGACATCTTCGTGAAGATCACCTCTTCCCGCGCCAAGCGGTTCATCAAAGAGGGGCTGACCCCCAGGGAGCGACAGATTCTGATCCTGCGCTACGGGCTGTCAGGCGAGCCGCCGCTGACGCAACGGGAGATCGCTGCAGGGCTGGGGATTTCCCGATCGTATGTTTCCCGAATTGAGAAGGCGGCCTTGCAAAAGATTCAGAACCATCTGAACGCCCATCCGGGACTGTCAGAACCGCCACCGCCGACCTGTTCCGGTCAAAAGCAGGCATAAAATCAGAGTTAGTCGCATAAAGTTAGGCAGAATACCTATTTAAGGAGCGAACATATGGAACAATATCAATCGCCGTCCCTGTGGCGGCGGGCTGAAAACTGCCCGATCTTACATCCGGAGGCGGCAAAGGACTGCATCCTACCGGACTCTTATCCCGACATCTATCGCATTTTGCATACTTCTGCCACCGTCAATCCGGGGCGCACCGTTCTTTCCGCGGGAAAGATCCAGACCGAAGGCGTTCTGCACGCATCGGTGCTCTTTTCCGATGAGGATGGGGCTTTGCACACCGTCCGCTTTACCGTGGACTATACCGGACAGATGCCCTGCGGCTCCGAGGACGGAGAGTGCGTCGGTGTCTCCGACACGGTGCTTGATTCTGTGAGCGCACGGGCGCAAAATCCCCGCAAGTTGGCGATCCGCGGACGGCTGACCGTAACGCCCATCCTCTTCGTGCGCTGTGACGATCAGCCCACCATGGCTCCCGAACTGGCAGGCGTGGAACTGGAGAAGAAACTGCAAACCGTCACCTGCTGGCAGCTAAGGCAATGGAGCGAGGAGGGAATCGAGGCATCCGAAGATCTGTCTCTGTCGCAGGAGCCGCCCGTTTCGGAGATTGTCTGGAGCGATCTGCAACTGGAGATCACCTCCTGCGAAGCGGGCGAGGGGGAGGTGCGCTTTGGCGGTAGTGGCATGTTGCACCTGTTCTATCTGACCACCGAGGGCAAAGTGCAGTACGCCAACATCTCCTTTCCCATCCGCAGCAGCATACAAGGGGACGTTCCCGCAGACGCGATCTGCCGTGTGATGCTGATCCCCGAGCAGATCACCGTGCTTCCCGTGGAGGATGCGGCAGGCGAAGCGCGCAATGTGGAACTGGACTTCACCTATTCGGTGCGGGCGGTTGCGGCGTGGAAGATTTCCTGCACCCGTCCCGTGGATTGCTATTCGGTGGCGGCACCTACGGCGATCCGCACCGAGACGGTTTCTGTGCTTTCGGGAGTGAGAGAGGTGAGCCGCGAGTTTACCCGCACCGTGGAAGGTGAGAGCGGGGAGATGGCGACCATCCTGCACACGGCGGCGCAGATGACGGTGGACTCCCGCGAGCAGAGCGAGGAGGGGACGATCCTCCATTGCACCGCGCAGATCACGGTTATCGGCACCGATGCGGACGGCGTTCCCCTGAGCGTGCAGTTAAACGAGAACTTCCCGATGGTGGTGGAGACCGGCGAACCCTGTTTCTGCGGTTTGACCGCAATGCCGACTGCGGTGATGGAGGAGGGAGCCTTGAAGGTGCGCCTCTCCGGCAAACTGTGCGGTCTCTCCGCAGAAACGGGGACGGCATCCTATGTTGGAAGCGTCCTGCCGACGGAAGATCGCTTGGCATCAGCCGACGATTCCATCACCCTCTGCTATCCCGCCCCGGGCGAAACGCTGTGGGATATCGCCAAACGCTACCGTATTCTCCAAAGCACGATCCTCTCTGCCAACAGTATCCCCGAAGGCACCCTCCCCACCGTCTTGCTCATCCCGCATTGAATGATCTGATTGGGACTTCGCCTCCGCAACCCCTTTTGAAAAAGGGGCATGACCCCGAAATTTTCTACAGAAGGGCGGCAAATATTTGCCGCCCTCAGCCTGTCGAAAAACTATAAATTCAGAGTGCCGCCAGCCAAGGAATGGGGTTGGAGGTCTGATGAGGAGTGTAGCAACCGCGTTGCGGTTGCTATGAAAACTTCGGCGTCTGAGATGGTTTCACCCTCCTCTCAGTAACGAACGATTAGCACAAATAAATACTCTATCGGTGCATCTTGGGGGGCACATACTTGCCGCCCGAACTGCGCTCAAAACAAAGCAGGACGGCAAGAATTTGCCGTCCTGTCAGTCTGTCGATAAACTATAAATTCAGAGTGCCGCCAGCCAAGGAATGGGGTTGGAGGTCTGATGAGGAGTGTAGCAACCGCGTTGCGGTTGCTATGAAAACTTCGGCGTCTGAGATGGTTTTCCCCTTCCTCCAGTATTCTCGTTAACTTTTTCGACACTCTGACAGGACGGCAAGGATTTGCCGCCCTGTATAGAAGTTTTGGGAGTTCCAAGAACTTTTTTCCCAAAGGTTTTTGATGGGGCGTAGTCCCCATCCGTCCCATTGGATCAGTCGTCTACACGCTCGGCAAGACGATTGACGTATTTCTGATAGAAACTCTCGAAATAGTCGCCGTCCAGAGCATCGCGGATCTTCTGCATCAGATCGTTGTAGAAGTAGAGATTGTGCATCACGCACAGCCGCATTCCCAGCATCTCGTCGGCTTTCAGAAGGTGACGGATGTAAGCGCGGGAATGATTTTTGCAGGCAGGACAACCGCAGGATTTGGAGATGGGGCGATTGTCGGTGAGAAAACGGTTGTTGAGGATGGTCAGCTTGCCCTCCCAGGTGAACAGATTGCCGTGGCGGGCGTTTCGGGAGGGCATCACGCAGTCGAAGAAGTCCACGCCGCGGTGAACCGCCTCCAGAATATTCTGAGGCGTGCCCACGCCCATCAGATAGCGGGGCTTATTGGAGGGCATATAAGGCTCGATGGTTTCGATGATGTGGTACATCTCCTCTGCCGCTTCGCCGACGGCGAGACCGCCGATGGCGTAACCGTCCAGATTCAGTTCTGCGATCTGCTCCATGTGGGCAATGCGGAGATCGTCGTAGGTGGAGCCTTGGTTGATGCCGAATAGCATCTGATGGGGATTAACGGTACCGGGCAGGGAATTGAGGCGAGCCATCTCCGCCTTGCAACGGTGGAGCCAGCGGGTGGTACGTTCGATGGAGTTTTTTACGTAGCGGTATTCGGCGGGATTTTCGATGCACTCGTCGAACGCCATGGCAATGGTGGAGCCTAAATTGGACTGGATTTGCATGGATTCTTCGGGACCCATGAAGATGCGTTTGCCGTCGATGTGGGAGGCAAAGGTTACGCCTTCCTCCTTAATTTTGCGGAGTTTTGCCAGAGAAAAGACCTGAAATCCGCCGGAATCGGTGAGAATGGGGCGATCCCAGTTCATAAACTTGTGCAGACCGCCGAGGCTCTTGATGATGCCGTCGCCGGGACGGATGTGGAGATGGTAGGTATTGGAAAGTTCCACTTGACAGCCAAGTTCCTTCAGATCCTCTGCTCCAACGCCGCCGCGGATGGCGGCAGAAGTGCCGACATTCATGAAAACGGGCGTTTCGATCACGCCGTGAACGGTTTCCATTCGACCTCGGCGGGCTTTCCCTTCTTTTTTGATCACTTTGAACATGATTTGGGCGCACGAAGAACAGTCGTGCCCTCCTTTCGATATGGTAAAATTAAGTTCGCTTGAAATAATGCTCGATGCGGGACTTCTTCAGCACCAGCGCAACGGGACGCCCGTGGGGACAGTAGAGGATGTCGGGAGTTTCAAAGAGACGCGCCACTACCCATGCCACATCCTCGTCCCGATCGATTCGTCCTGCCTTAACCGCGGCTTTGCAGGAGGCTTGGTAGAGTGCTTCCTCAAAATAAGCTTTGCGGGTCACATCTACCGATCCCGTTCCGTTGGCAAGGGAGCCGATCATCGCAACCAGCAGATCGGCGGCGCGGTCGGTGGTCAGCAGCGAAGGGATCTGCGTACAGAAGAGGGTGGAGGATTCTACGTTGATCTCAAAGGCGAAGCCTGCGGCAGAGATCTCCGCCCGATATTCCTCGGCGGCGGCAATCTCTTCCTTTCCCACGGGGATCTCCAGCGGGAGCATCAGAAGTTGGAGCGTCCCCGCCTGCTCCCGCATGATTCGCTTCATATCTTCGAAGAGAATACGCTCGTGGGCGGCGTGTTTGTCGATCATCAGAACGGCGTCCTCGCTTTCCACGAAGACATAGGCGTGGAAGGCGATGCCGAGGATGCGATAGGGCTTCTCCTCCTCGCCCGATTTCCGTTCCGCTCCTGCCGACAGGTTGAAGAGGAAACTGCCCGGCTCGCTCATGCGACCGAAGACATCGGTAAGCGCAGGTCTCGCTTCGTCGGAGGAGGGAGCACTCTGCACATCCGTGGCAGGCGCGGTAAAGGCGGGTGCAGCGGGAGCGGGCGCACCCGAAGCGGGCGCATCGGCAACCGATCCGTCGGCAACAGCCGTACCCAAGACAGCCGCATTGGCAACCGATCTGTTGCCGCTTGCCTCGGACGGTGCGCGCTCGAAGGGGGCGACGGGGATGTCCTCGAACTGCAGATCGGCAAAGAGGGGATTGTAGCGGACGGTTGCGGGACTGACGGCAGCGGCAGGCGCGTCCGCAGAAGCGGACGGCGCAGAGGGAAGGGGTGCGGTCTCCGGCACTACTGTCTCAGCCAGTTCGTCCAGCGACAGGGACAGCCCACCCCGGGCGGGCGGTACATCCGCATCAGTGGGAAGCGGCGGAGCAGGCGGGCAATTCGCTTCGCTCTCCTGCGACAGATCCGTCGGCAAAATTTGCGCAGCATCCTGTATCGGGGACGGTTCCTGCGGCAAAGCCTGTGCGGCATTTGGCGTTGGCAACTGCTCCGGCGGGACAAACTGTGCCGTTTCCTGCGGTATACCTTCCGCTTGGGAGATGGGTTCGGGTGTATCGTCAAAGAGCTGCTTTTGGGTCAGCGCTTTGCCCTCGGTATCCGAGATGCGATCGTAGACCGGCACGAAGGCATTGTAGATACTGCGCTGATCGGGGGTCATATGATGGGGCTCGAACTTAATTTCGGGGCGATCGGTGGCTTCTTCCAGCGCATTGCGGACGGCGCAATAAACCGCGTCAAAGACCAGTCGCTCGTTGGAGAATTTCACCTCCATCTTGGTAGGGTGAACGTTCACGTCCACGAAAGAGGGGTGGATATAAATATGCAGAACACAGCAGGGGAACTTTTCGGTCTCCATATAACTGTTGAAGGCCTGTTCCAACGCCGCCGTGGCGGTTTTCGATTTGATGTAACGGTTATTTAAGAAGAAATTCTGGAAATTGCGGTTGGCGCGAACATTGATGGGCGTGCCGATATAGCCTCGCACCTCGATGCCGTCGGTGAGAGAATTGACCTCGATGAGTTTGGAGGCAAATTCCCGTCCCATGACCGCGTAGATGGTGCTTGCCACTTTGCCGTCGCCTCTGGTCTGGAGTTTGACCGCGCCGTCGGAGATGAATTTGAAGGCGATGTCCGGGCGGGAAAGGGCAATCTTTTCCACGATGGATGCCACCGCCATTGCCTCGGAACTGTCCTTTTTCAAAAACTTCCGTCTGGCGGGGACATTGGCGAACAATTCTTCCACGATGACGGTAGTGCCGGGCTTGCACCCTGCATCCGACAGATCGGTGACCAGCCCGCCTTCAGCGGTGAGGACGGTGCCGACGGTGTCCTCCTTGCGGCGGGACATGATACGCATGGCGGAGACCGAAGAGATGGCGGCAAGGGCTTCTCCGCGGAAGCCGAGGGTGGTGATGCCGTCCAGATCCCGCTCGGTGGCGATCTTACTGGTGGCGTGACGTCGGATGGCGACAGGCATATCCTCCCGCGCAATTCCGAATCCGTTATCGGACACGCGGATAAAGGTGGTGCCACCCCGTTTGATCTCTACCGTGATCTCGGTGGCACCTGCGTCCAGTGCGTTTTCCAGGAGTTCTTTGACGGCAGATGCGGGACGTTCTACCACCTCACCTGCGGCGATGAGGTTGGCGACCTGAAAATCCAGTACGTTGATGATGCCCATAGGCGAACTCCTTTCGTTGGTTTCTAAAATGGTGTGGTGTGGCGGTTTAGCGGCGCAAAACCGATCTGCGGGAGAAATTTATCCTCTTTCCAAGAGTTTTTTCAGTTCCCAGATCAGATTGAAGGCTTCCATCGGTGTCATCTGATTGATGTCCAGTGAACGGATGCGATCCTTGATCTCGCCGCCGATGTAGTCTTCGATGGAGATGGTCTCCAGTGTGTCCTCCGACTTCTTTTTCGTAGGCGTGGACAGAGGGCTGCCCTCGTTGAGCGCGTTCAGCACTTCTTTGGCACGGCGGATGACTTCTTTGGGGACGCCTGCCAGAGAGGCGACCTCGATGCCGTAGCTGTCGTCTGCCGCTCCCCGCACGATCTTGCGGAGGAAGATGACCCCATCGCCCTTCTTGCGGGCGGTGATGTGGTAGTTGACCACACCGGGAATGGTATTGGCAAGCTCGGTCAGCTCGTGATAATGGGTGGCAAAGAGGGTACGCGCACCGATCTTCTTTCCTGCGGTGTACTCGGCAATGGCGCGCGCCATGGACATTCCGTCGAAGGTAGAGGTGCCTCTGCCGATCTCGTCGTAGACGATCAGTGAGCGGCGAGTGGCGTTTTTCAGGATGTATGCCACCTCGTTCATCTCCAACATGAAGGTGGACTGTCCCGACGCCAGATCGTCGGAGGCGCCCACGCGGGTGAAGAGGCGGTCGACGATGCCGATCCGTGCCTCCGAGGCGGGGACAAAGGAGCCGATCTGCGCCATCAGCACGATCAGCGCTGTCTGTCTCATATAGGTGGATTTGCCCGCCATGTTGGGGCCTGTGATGATCAGCAGTTTGTTCTGCTCAATATCCAGCAGGGTATCGTTGGGAACGAAATCACTGCCCACGAACTGTTCCACCACGGGGTGGCGTCCGTCCTTGATCTGTACAGTGAAACCGATATCCACTTCAGGGCAGGTGTAGCCGTTCTTGGCGGCAACCAGCGCAAGAGAACGGTAAACGTCTACCTTGGCGATGATCTCGGCGGCTTTCTGAATGCGACGGACGTTTTCGGTGAGTTTTTCCCGCAGTTTCTGAAAAATGCCGTACTCAATGGCGCAAATCTTGTCGTTGGCACCCAGAATGGTGGTCTCCAGCTGTTTCAGTTCTTCGGTGATGTAACGCTCGCCGGTGGTCAGGGTCTGCTTGCGGATCCATTCTTTCGGCACGTCGGGGATATTGGATTTGGAAACTTCGATATAATAGCCGAAGACGCGGTTGTAGCCGATCTTCATGTTCTTGATACCGGTGGCTTCCTTCTCCCGTTCCTCAATGCCCGCAAGGTAGTCCTTGGAGTGTGTGAGAATGTCCCGCAGACGATCCAGTTCGGCGTTGACACCCCCGCGGATAAAGCCGCCTTCCCGCACCGAGAAGGGAGGATCGTCCACGACGGTGGTCTCAATCAGCGCCGCGATGTCCTCGGCGGTATCCGATGCGTCGACCACTTCCCGCAGTTCGTCGCTCTTGCAGTCAGCAAGCAACCGTTTGAGCGTGGGGAGTACCGACAGCGTTCGGGCTATGGCGATCATATCTTTACCGCCTGCGGTGCCGTTGATCACGCGGGTCATCAGGCGTTCCAGATCCAGTAGTCCCCGCAGGGCTTCGGTCAACTCGTCCCGCAGGACGAAGGCGTCGAAGAGTTCTGCCACCGCCGCCTGACGGCGCAAAATCAGCGGAACCTGCCGCAGAGGCTGTTCGATAAAACTGCGGAGCAGGCGCGCGCCCATGGAGGTTTCGGTCTTGTCCAGCACCCACAGAAGGGAGCCGCGCTTGTCCCGATTGCGGAGGGTCTCACAGAGTTCCAGATTGCGACGGGTGTTTACGTCCATCTCCAGATACTGTCCGCCTTCGTAGAAGAAGGGGCGTTTCAGATAGGAGAGGTCGGTCTTTTGCGTGTCATTGATATAGGAGACAAGCCCTGCCAGCGCGGCGAGAACGGAGTCTGCCACATCCGTCAGATCTTCCTCTGAAAAGGCAAACAGGGTGCGCAGCAGCGTTTTGCCTTCAGCGGGGACGAACCGGTCGGCGTAGGTGGCGTTGATCACCGCCTTAAAGCGCAGGGTGAGCATCCCCCTCAGGTTGTCCTTCGGCTCACTGCTGACCAGGATCTCCCGGGGCGAGTAGACCGCCAGTTCGCTGACGATGGCATCGGGCACGCTGTCAATGACTGTAGCGCGAATCTCGCCGGTGGAAACGTCGGCAAGTGCCAAAGCACTCTTGTCCTCCCCCAGCCAAAGAGCGGCAAGGTAATTATTCACGCCCTCGTTCAGCTGGGCGGGATCGGTAACGGTGCCGGGGGTGACGATGCGAACCACCTCACGGCGCACCAGCCCTTTGGCGGTGGCGGGATCCTCGGTCTGTTCGCAGATGACCACGCTGTAACCTTTTTCCACCAGCCGACCGATGTAGGTATCAGCGGAGTGATAGGGAACACCGCACATGGGTGCCCGCTCCTCTTCGCCGCATTGCCTGCCGGTGAGAGTCAGTTCCAGTTCTTTGGAGACCAGTTTGGCGTCATCGAAGAACATTTCGTAAAAGTCGCCCAGTCGGTAGAAGACGATGGCGTCACCGTATTGTTTTTTGACTTCCAGATACTGTTGCATCATGGGGGAAAGTGCCATAATTACCTCAACTTCATTTGTGTATTCCTTCGAAATTTGCTGAAAACGTCTTACATCGCCGCGCCTGCGGGGGACAGGGCAACGGGAGCGGATTCATTCTCGTCTGCCTGCTTTTCCCGATATTTCTCGGCTTGAAGAATAAACATCTCGGCGTATTTGCCGCCCATTGCCATCAATTGGTCGTGACTGCCCTCTTCGATGACCGATCCGTCTGCAAACATATAGATTCGGTCTGCCATGCGGGTGGTAGACAGGCGATGAGAGATGAAGATGACTGTGCGTCCATCGTTTGCCGCCCCGTCCAATATGCTGTGATTGAGTTGATATTCCGCCATGGGGTCCAGAGCGGAGGAAGGCTCATCCATAATGATCAGCTGATAATCCCGGGCGAAGATCCGGGCAATCGCCACCTTTTGAGACTCGCCTCCCGACAGGTTCACTCCGTCGTCCCGGAACTCCTTGGTCAGCGGTGTGTCGATGCCCTCGGGCAACTTGTCCATCTCATCGGTGAAGGTCGCCATTTTGAGGGCTTCACGAACCCGTGTCTCATCGCCCTTTTCATAGGGACCGTTCATGACATTTTCGGCGATGGAGGCGGCGAAAATCTTGAAATCCTGAAATACTGTGCCGATTTTCTCCCGATAGGCGGCAAGGTCCAGCTCCTTTATGTTGACGCCGTTGTAGAGGATTTCGCCTTCTGTGGGATCGTACAGCCGCATCACCAGCTTGGTCAAGGTGGTTTTACCCGCCCCGTTGTAGCCCACCAGCGCGATTCGCTCGCCCTTTCTCACGGTCAGATTCACATGGGACAGCACCGTCTGCCGCTCCCCGAAGGGATAGGCGAAGGACACATCCTGAAAGACCAGCGACTCAAATTCACCGGGGATGACGCTACCGCTTTGGATCGTAGACTCCCGGGAGAGGAATTTCAGATATTTTTCAATGTAGAGCGACTGCTCCGGCAGCTTCATGAACCGCTCAATCAGATTGCTTAGAGTCCAGCTGACGTTCCACAGGGCGGTAATGGATGCGGCAAAGCCGCCCAGCAACAATTTTCCCCGGATCAGAAGCAGCAGAGAAATTGTCAGTATGCCCATCTGTCCCATCAAATTCAGCGCACACCAGCCCATGCTGAGCCAAATCGTCTTTTTGCCGTAGCGGATGTTGCAGTCGATGATCTCCTCCACGGTATCATCGTACATGGAAATCAGATTGTTTTTTACCTCGCTGACCCGCATTTCCTTCGCACAGTCGGCAAGATGGAACTGGCGGTTGATATAGGAATTTTTGCGGTGCAGAGGTTTTGTCTCCAAACTTTTTTTGTAGTAGATCTTATTGCTGACATTCCGAAGCCAGAAAGACAGCAGGGCGTAGACCGCCAGCAGGATGGAGATGGGCAGGCTGACTGTCGCCATGACGCCCAGAACTGCCGCTGTGGCGATGATGCGGTTGATGATCTTGCCGATGTTTTCGGTAACCTGCCATGCCTGATCTCTCGCCTGATCCATGGCAAAGACATAATCGTTGTAGAAGTCGGGATCGTCATAGCAGGAAAGGTCGAGAGACCGTGCCTTTTCATACATTTCCTTCTGCATATGATATTGCAGCTTCTGAAACAGCAGGGTGTTGAAATATTCCCAATACCATGCGTCAAACAGGTAGGCAAGCAGATAGAAGAGTGCCATCAGCCCGATGGTCAGAGCGATTGTAGGAAACGAAACATCGGGATTGTCCAGCTGATTGAAGAGGCGCAGGGTGAAGATGGCAGATGCCGAGTTCAGCCCGCCCCAGATGATTCCCTCCAGCACCATGAACAGGGGGTATTGGGGAATATGTCGGGCAACTACCCGAACCATAAGCCGGATGTTCCGAAAAATCTGACCGGGTTTTTGCTTGATTTTTTCTTTTTTGTCTTGTTTTTTTGCCTTCCGACTCATGCCTTTACCTCCTCTTCGATGCCTGTCAGCACCTGCGTGCTGTCTTTGCGGTAGTTTTCCGACTGCTTTCGGAACAGCTCGGCATACCTGCCGTTTTGCTCCATCAGCTCCCGGTGACTGCCCATTTCGGCAATCCTGCCGTTCTCCATATAGACCACCCGATCGGCAAGAACTGCCGAGGACAGGCGGTGGGAGATGAAAATCATGGTTTTGCCCTTGCAGGCGGTCAGCAGATTTTCAAAAAGATTGTATTCGGCAATGGGATCCAGCGCAGAGGAGGGTTCGTCCACAATGACGAAGGAG
>JBJDZI010000072.1:0-49666 GCA_051867925.1 Eubacteriales bacterium | reverse complement strand
CATATCTTTTTGCTTTTTTCATCTTTTTGGCTCATATCTATTTACAACACAGAGAAAGAATTAAATTTTTTTCATCTCCCTATTGACATCTGTCACATTCTGTGATATAATCCCCTCATAATATTGGTTTTGCCATGTTATATTATTTGTCAAGACAAGATGATATTCCATCAAAGTCTGAAGCGATTTTACAGGACCACTCCACTTTCGGAGTCGAGGCCATACGGACAGCCGGGTCCACTGCCGACCAGCGGGTTTACCGCTTTATTGATTGAGTTAGAAGCTCAGTTTTATAAGTTGGTTACTTTATAACCGAAATGCGTAATTTACGCAAACTTGTGAAATGGTCAATAAGAGTAGTAAAAGTAGTATTGCTATATAGACTCTGTATGCCGAATATCTGATATTTGTCTATTGTTTTTGTTCATGCCGTGTGGACGGATAAACTCTGTTTCGTGCGCGCATAAATTTACGGCAAAGGTATAGTTTGGAGATCAGACGCAAGTTGTGTATTTACAACTTGCGTTTTTTTGTTTTGAGGTGCAAAATGGAAGATGAAATGTTAGACCAATCCCGCGCTCCCATCTATGAAGCGCTGGAAAAATTCCGCGATATGCGCGTGGTTCCCTTTGATGTTCCCGGGCATAAACACGGGAAAGGCAATCCCGAACTGACCGCCTTTCTGGGCGAAAAATGCGTTGGCATAGACGTCAACAGCATGAAACCGCTGGACAATCTCTGCCATCCCGTGTCTGTGATCCGTGAGGCGGAATTGCTTGCTGCAGACGCTTTCGGCGCGGCACACGCATTTTTGATGGTGGGCGGAACTACCAGTTCAGTGCAAAGTATGGTGCTTTCCTGCTGTAAGCGGGGAGATAAAATCATTCTGCCCCGAAACGTCCACCGAAGCGTGATCAACGCACTGGTGCTTTGCGGCGCACATCCTGTATATGTGAATCCCGATGTGGACAGACGGTTGGGTATTTCGTTGGGAATGAGTCGGGCACAGGTAAAGCGGGCGATCGAGGAAAATCCCGACGCTGTTGCGGTGCTGGTGAACAATCCCACCTATTACGGAATTTGCAGTGATCTGCGCGCAATCGCAAAAATGGCACACGATGCAGGGATGCTCTGTCTTGCCGACGAGGCGCACGGTACACATTTTTATTTCGGCGAACATATGCCGGTCTCCGCCATGGCGGCAGGAGCGGATATGGCGGCGGTTTCCATGCACAAAAGCGGAGGAAGTCTGACGCAGTCCAGCCTGCTTCTGATCGGTGCAAAGGTAAACGCCGGTCACGTCAGACAGATCATCAATCTGACGCAGACGACCTCGGGAAGTTACCTTTTGATGTCCAGCCTTGACATCAGCCGAAGGAATCTTGCTCTGCGCGGAAAGACCGTTTTCCGCAAGGTGGTGGAAATGGCTGAATACGCCCGCGAGGAGATCAACGCCGTCGGCGGCTATTACGCCTACGGCAAGGAACTGATCAACGGCGATTCCATCTTTGATTTTGACCCCACCAAACTGAGCGTACACACCAGAGACATCGGTCTTGCAGGCATCGAGGTTTACGATATCCTCCGTGACGAGTACGACATTCAGATCGAATTCGGCGACATCGGCAACATCCTCGCCTACCTTTCCATCGGCGACCGTATGCAGGAACTGGAACGCCTGGTCAGCGCCCTTGCCGAAATCCGCCGCAGATACGGGAAAGACTCCAATGGACTGCTCAGTCAAGAATACATCGATCCTGAGGTGGTATGCAGTCCGCAGGATGCCTTTTATTCCCGAAAGAAAAGCATTCCGCTGGAGCAAAGCGTGGGATTTGTGTGCAGCGAGTTTGTGATGTGCTATCCTCCCGGCATCCCCATTCTGGCTCCCGGGGAGCGCATCACGAAAGAGATTCTCGATTACATTCAATATGCCAAAGCGAAGGGCTGTTCCATGACAGGCCCCGAAGATCCCCAAATTGAACGGCTCAATGTATTAGACAAAGGAGGAATTTTCTGATGGATCTGTGGTTTAGCGAATATCACGCACCCGACGTCAAGCACAGTCTCCGAGTGACCAGGCATCTGTATTCGTGCAATAGCGAGTATCAGCAGATTGATATTTTCGATACGCCGGAATTCGGGCGTGTACTGGCGCTGGACGGGAACGTGATGCTGACCGAGCGGGACGAATTTATTTACGACGAAATGATCACGCACATTCCCATGTCGGTTCATCCAAACGTGCAAGACGTTCTGGTCATCGGCGCAGGGGACGGCGGTGTGGTGAAGGAACTGACGAGGTACGAAAGCGTTCGGCGCATAGATTTAGTAGAGATGGACGGACAGGTCATCGACGCCTGCCGCGCCTATCTTCCCGAAAACGCTTGCAAACTTGACGACAGCAGAGTGCATATTTATTTCGATAACGCGCTCCGTTTTATCAGACGGTGCAAGAATGAATACGATCTGATCATCGTCGATTCCAACGATCCTTTCGGTCCTTCCGAGGGGTATTTTACAAGAGAATTTTACGGGATTTGTTACAATGCGCTCCATGAGGACGGAATTATGGTGACCCAGCAAGGCAGTCCCTTCTACAAGCAGGATGCGGATGCCATGCAACGAAGCCATAAGCGGATCGTCAACACCTTTCCCATCAGCCGCGTGTATCAAGCCCACATCCCGACCTATGCCGCAGGATATTGGCTGTTCGGCTTTGCCAGCAAAAAATACCATCCCATCAACGATTTTGACGAAAACCGCTGGAAAAGCCTGCATCTCAGCACCAAATACTACACCACGAAATTGCACGTCGGTTCGTTTTACTTACCGGCATATCTGGAAAAGATGCTTGAGGAGGTAGAATAGTGAAACAGAATGTAGAAACCTTTATCGGGTGCGACAGCGAGTATCGGGATGCCAAAATCGTCTTGTTCGGCGCGCCTTTTGATTCCACCACCAGTTTTCGCCCCGGAGCAAGATTCGGCTCGTCGGCGATTCGCCACGAAAGTTTCGGTATTGAAACTTACAGCCCCTATCAAGACAAAGACCTCTGTGACACGAGTATTTTCGACTCGGGCGATCTGGAACTTTGCTTTGGCTCTGCCGAATCGGCCTTGCAGGATATTGAGTGCAAGACCGCCGAAATTCTGACAGACGGGAAACTGCCCTTTCTGATCGGCGGCGAGCATCTGGTCACGCTGGGAACGGTCAGAGCCGCTTGGGCAAAGTATCCGGATTTGCAGATCATCCATTTTGATGCGCACGCAGACCTGCGGGACAATTATCTCGGCGCAAAACTCAGCCACGCCTGCGTGATGCGGCGGTGCTACGAATTGGTGGGAGATCAAAAGATCCATCAATTCTGTATCCGAAGCGGGGAGAGGGCGGAGTTTGAATTTGCCGCAGGTCACACCGATCTGCACAAATTCAATTTTGACGGACTTGATCGGCTGGCAAACCAATTGGCTTCGGAGCATACCCCCGTCTATCTCAGCGTCGATCTCGACTGTCTTGACCCTTCCCTCTTCTGCGGAACGGGTACGCCCGAGGCGGGTGGAGTCAGTTTTATGGAGCTGCTGTCTGCCATTCTGACCGTCAGCAAGACGAATATCGTGGGCGCGGACATCAACGAACTGGCTCCCATGCTGGATGCAAGCGGTGCGTCTACCGCAGTCGCCTGCAAAATTTTAAGAGAAATGCTTTTGGCAATCTACAAATCATATTCAAACTAAGGAGAATCTAAAAATGAGCAGAGTTTTAGTCATCGGATGCGGCGGTGTCGCAAATGTAGCAATCAGAAAATGTTGTCAGGCAGACGAGGTATTCACTGAGCTTTGTATCGCCAGTCGCACGAAGTCCAAATGCGATGCGCTGGCAAATGCGCTGAAAGGCAAGACCTCCACACAAATCACCACGGCACAGGTGGATGCGGACGATGTAAATCGGTTGATCGATCTGATCAATTCTTACAAGCCCGACCTTGTGATGAACATCGCCCTGCCCTATCAGGATCTGACCATCATGGACGCTTGTCTTGCTTGCGGCGTGAACTATATGGATACAGCAAATTACGAACCCGAAGATACGGACGATCCCGCATGGAGAGAAATTTACGAGAAAAGGTGCAAAGAGTTGGGCTTTTCCGCCTATTTCGATTACAGCTGGCAATGGGCTTACCGCGAAAAATTCGAACAAGCGGGGCTTACCGCCCTGCTTGGTTGCGGCTTCGACCCCGGTGTAACGCAGGCATATTGTGCATACGCTAAAAAGCACGAATTTGACACCATCGACACCATCGACATTCTGGACTGCAACGGCGGCGACCACGGCTATCCCTTTGCCACCAATTTCAATCCCGAGGTCAATCTGCGTGAGGTTTCCGCTCCCGGCAGTTACATCGAAAACGGCAAATGGGTGGAAATCCCCGCCATGAGCATCAAGCGCCGGTACGACTTTGACGAGGTCGGGCAGAAGGATATGTATCTTCTGCATCACGAGGAAATCGAATCGCTGGCGCAAAACCTCCCCGAAGTGAAACGGATCCGCTTCTTTATGACCTTCGGACAGAGTTATCTGACCCATATGCGATGCCTGGAAAACGCGGGGATGCTCTCCACTACGCCCATCACTTTTGAAGGACGGGAGATCGTGCCCATCAAGTTCCTCAAAGCACTCCTCCCCGATCCCGCAAGCCTTGGTCCCCGCACCCACGGAAAGACCAATATCGGATGCATCTTTACCGGCAAAAAGGACGGCAAGGAGAAGTCCTATTACATCTACAATATCTGCGACCATCAGGAATGCTACAAAGAGGTGGAAAGTCAGGCGATCAGTTACACCACAGGCGTTCCTGCCATGTGCGGTGCGCTGATGCTTTTGACCGGGAAGTGGAACAAAGCAGGCGTTTATACCGTGGAAGAATTCGATCCCGATCCTTTCCTCGATGCACTGGATCAGTACGGTCTGCCCCGCAGCGAAAATCACTCCCCTGTTTTGGTAGACTGATGGAAAACCGGCAAATCTTTCAAGGATTGAACGGCAAACTCAGTTCGGATCTCCTTTCCGAACTCAAAACGCCATGCTATGTCATCGACGAAGGCAGGCTTGAGGAAAACGCAAGAATTCTGTCGTCGGTGATCGAGCATACGGGATGCAAAATCCTGCTTGCGCAAAAAGCCTTTTCCAACTACGATTTTTACCCTCTCCTGTCGCCTTACTTGTCGGGAACTGAAGCAAGCGGGCTTTACGAGGCAAGACTGGGCGCTGAGGAAATGCCACAGGGCGAGGTTCACATTTTCTGCGCTGCTTACCGTGATGACGAGTTTGACAAGCTTCTGCAATACGCAGACCATATCGTGTTTAATTCCGTCCATCAACTCAAAAAATTCGGCAAATATGCCAAGGAAAAGGGTATGAGCATCGGACTGCGGATCAATCCGGAATATTCCACACAAGAAGGGCACGAAATATACGACCCCTGCGCCAAAGGGAGCCGGCTGGGCGTCACCCGCGCCGTTTGGGATCGTGAAATGACGGACTCACTCTTTTCCATGCTCGACGGACTTCATTTTCATACGCTTTGTGAACAAAATTCCGATGCGCTGGAAACCACCTTGCGCGCCGTAGAAAAAGGCTTTGGCGATATTCTCCCCCGTATGAAATGGCTCAATATGGGAGGCGGGCATCATATCACCGCATCGGATTACGATAGACGGCGGTTGGAAACCCTCGTCTGTTATGCACAAAACAAGTGGGATCTCTGCGTATATCTCGAACCGGGAGAAGCCGTAGCATTAAACGCAGGCTATCTTTTCAGCCGCGTGCTTGACATCGTTGAGAACGGGGACACCAAAATCGCCATTCTTGACACCAGTGCCGCCTGCCATATGCCCGATGTGATCGAAATGCCCTACACCCCTCCCCTGATCGGTGCCAGTCGAAGCGGAGCGAAACCGCACGCCTACCGATTAGCGGGCCCCACTTGCCTTTCGGGAGACGTGATCGGCACGTACAGTTTCGACGCACCGCTTGGCATCGGCGATTATCTGATCTTCGGCGATATGGCAATCTACACGACCTGCAAGAACAACACCTTTAACGGTATGCCCTTGCCCAATATCTACAAGCTGAGCCGTGACGGAGGGGTGACCCAACTCACCGATTTTGGGTATCACGACTTCAAACTGAGGCTTGGAAAATAATTGCGAACAGAAAAACAAAACCCGAAGATTTCCAGCGAATTCTTCGGGTTTTTGATTTGAAGTTCGGGATTAATTTGATGGAGGTGGCTATCTTGCTACTATGTAACAGGCATTTCCTGTGTACTGTGCTCGCCTGCACAGAGGTAAGCGCGAAATAGCCCAATCACCATTTTCTCGCTTTCATCCCACCACTATTTCCTTCGCATAATACGCAAGCAAGCGTTCTTGGGACGAATCATGCACACTTATGAAATTATGTGCCGGGATTGCTTCTTGCGAAGTGTATCCGCACTACTTCGCTGTTTCCGTAAAAATGGACAAAGAAATAAGTCGATTCGATCTCGTATACTGCGATCTGTTTGCCGAATTTGCTGTCGCTGTCTGTCTCTAACAGATAACAACCTTTTTGAGTTAGGATCTGTTCCAGCGTTTGTGCGATCGCACCGTCGAAATGTTCTGCAAATGAAAGCAGTCCCTCGCTGCATTGCAAGTCAAACGCTTCGGTATAGGTGATTTTGTCATATAAAACATCACTTAGGTATATCTGTCCATCTTTTACCTCGACGTCTAACAAGTACGACCAAGATAACTCCGGATTCTGGATATACGGTTCGGCGGAAAAACGTACTGTTTGATCGTCGGGATTCTGCATAGTCTCTTCCCATCTGCTGATCAAATCCTTTTGATCTTCGGTGATGGGAGGATTCTGCTCACCGCTGATGGTGGTAGAGACATCCGATGAAAATACAGATGGCTGTTCCTGGCATCCGGTCACAGCCAAGAGCGCAAGTGAAACAAGCAACAGCAGGAGTACCCCTCGTTTGAAGTTCGTTTTTTTCATTTGCATCACACCTTTCATTTCAATTTTACACATCTTTACACTTGTATTTTAACAGATTTTACCCCTTTTGTCAATCTGCAAAGATGCACGGTTTGTAAACATTCGTTAATAAATTAATCTGAAAGCAAGCGTTTCTTGTGCAAAATGTGACCAGAACCAATCCTCCCACGCAATTTTCATCTTCTGCGCTCACGATCCATTCTTTTTCGGTTTCCCTTATAATTCTCTCCTGCCTGCGCATACTAACCGCAAGAGGTGATGGAATGAACTCCATTTGGACAAACAACGCGGAGCGTCCGCATTTTGACGCGCAACAAAAGGATCTGCAAACCGACGTGCTCATCATCGGCGGCGGACTGGCGGGCATTTTGTGCGCCTATTTTCTGGATGCCGCGGGGGTAGATTACAGGCTGGTGGAGGCTGATCGCATTTGCAGCGGCATTACGCAAAACACCACTGCCAAAATTACCTTTCAGCACGGTCTGATTTACGATCGGCTGATCCGTCAATTGGGAATGGCTGACGCGCGGATGTATTTGGACGCCAATCGGTCAGCACTGACCCAATACCACAAGCTCTGCCAAACCGTCGACTGCGATTATGAGCAGAAGGATGCCTTCGTCTATTCGCTGACCAATCGCCGTAAGATCCAAGCGGAAGTAGAGGCGTATCACAAACTGGGCATTCCGGCGGAATCGGTCACCGATCTGCCCCTGCCGTTTTCGGTGGCAGGCGCCGTGCGCGTAGCGGGACAAGGGCAGTTTCATCCGCTGAAATTTGCCTACGGCATTGCTACGGGACTTCGCATCATGGAACATACCAAGGTGACGGAACTTATGCCGGGAGCAGTCCGCACCAATCACGGAACGATTCAAGCGAAGAAGATCATCGTCGCTACCCACTTCCCTTTTCTCAACAAGCACGGCAGTTATTATATAAAGCTCTTTCAGCATCGCTCCTATGTGATTGCCCTTCAAAATGCACCCGATGTGAAAGGAATCTATTTGGACGAATCGAAAACGGGGCTTTCTTTCCGCAACTGCGGTGATCTGCTGCTGTTGGGAGGCGGCAGTCATCGCACGGGCAAACGGGGCGGAAATTGGCAGGAACTTGCCGATTTTGCCAGCCGCCATTACAGGGGTGCCAAAGAAGTGGCACGATGGGCCACTCAAGACTGTATGAGTCTGGACGGTATGCCTTATATCGGGCAATACTCCAAGCGCACGCCCGATCTCTATGTGGCAACGGGCTTCAACAAGTGGGGGATCACCTCCTCCATGGTTGCCGCTATGATTCTCTCTGATCTGATCCAAGGAAAGGAAAACCGATACGCATTGCTCTTCTCTCCTTCCAGATCTATATTGCATCCTCAACTGGCGATCAATGCGGCAGAGTCGATGATCGGTCTGCTGACGCCAACCGTTCCCCGCTGTCCGCACCTTGGTTGTGCGCTGAAATACAATCGGCAGGAGCATTCCTGGGACTGTCCTTGCCACGGCTCCCGTTTTTCCGAGAGCGGCGCGCTCATCGACAATCCTTCCACGGATGATCGAAAAAAATGAAAACTTATATTTGAATTATGCAGGAAAAGAGTTATCGTTGACGATGGCACGAAGAAACTCTTGCGCCATGGCATTTGCCGGGAGTTGCGGCAGGTGAAAGCCTGCCGCAGTTTTTATTGCGGATCGGAGGCAAGCATACGGTTCAGCTTCCTGCCGACTGCACGGACGCTCAGCCAAACTGTCAGCCAAATCACGAAATAACCGACCACGAAGATAGCGGTAAAGAGGGCGATGATCTCCGGACGAAAAGGAATCCATCTGTTGAGCAGATAGCACAGTACGTAGGTTACGTACAGCAGACTGAAATGGCAAAGCAGTGATTTGACCGGCGACCAATGTTCGATCTGATTGAATACGCTCCCGCCAGCCTGCAAAAACGCCAGCAAATAAGTGGAGACGATGGCGATGCAGACCTCAGTTCCGTTTAGAGAAAATGCGGGGAGTGTCTGCTCCAGTACGGCGTACACGATACCCACGATCACGGGTCCGAAGCCACCGAACAGGAGTCCGCGATGCAAAAAGCTTTTGAGATATTTATTCATGTGATTTTCCTAACCTTTCTTTCACATTTCTGAGATTTCGGCGGGATACATAGTCGGTATAGCCGTTTTGAAACCGAACGGTCAGCGTTCCCGCAAAGGATGCATCGAAGCGTTCGATTCTGCTGAGATTGGCAATGCAGGACTGATTGAGTTTGACAAATCCGTCGGGCAGTGTTTCTTCCAAAGCGTAGAGACGGCATTTGAGTTGCAGCTTGTCCACGGATGTCAGTGCGTAGATTTTGTTGTTCTCCACTACAAAACAGCAGACATCGGACAGATTCAGCGGGATCATCTCCCTGTCCCGATAACCGATGAGACGGACGGCATCCTCCTCGCACAGTCGCTCAATAGCGCGGGTCAGGCGGTTTTCCCTGTGCGCGTACACCTGCACCTCCTCGGGACGATCCCGATCAATGATGAGTTTGAATTTCATTAGACTCCCTCCCTTGTAAGCCCATTATATACAAAGTTCGATGAAATTGCAAGAGAACGGTAGTATTCGGTCGGTTTTGACGAGGATACGGTACAAAATGAAAAATCACTTCCCTTTTGTCAAAAAAGAACCGAGCCCTCCGGCTCGGTTCAAAAAATCGCTATTCTATTCCATCCCAAACAATGTCAGTTTCAGATCGGCATCGCACACGCCCAAAAACACTTCTCTCACATCCCGATAACCCTGCGCCTTCAATTCTTTGGAAAGCCATGTCAGATCCAGCCCCATACGCTTCAGATTCTCCTCCAATACGCGACCGTCCATGATCAGTTCGGTGCAGATGTGATCCTCGGGCGGATTCAGTCCATGATCGGCAGGCGTGGCAGGGCGTGCTGTACACTTGGGCAGGACAGACAGTTTTCCATTATGCTCGAAAATCGCCGTTCCTATGTCGGATAGGTCAAAATAGCCCTGCTCACGGCACATGACCATAAATTCGGACAGATCGAGCTTGGCTTTTTTGAGGTTTTTGCGGTAGAGTTTGCCGTCCTTCAGAAGAATGGTGGGCGTGCCGTTGATATATTTGCGGGATTTTGGAAATTGATTGGTACACAAATTGAGTGCCACCGAGATCCCACCGTAAACCGCCATGGCAAGAAGCGGCTTGAACGGTTTTTCCAGTTCGGTTGCCAGTTCTGCGGCAATCGAGCCTATGGTGATACCTGTGATGTAGTCGAAAAAGTCCAGTTGTGCGATCTGCCTGTGCCCCATGATTTTGGCAATCACAAACAGCGATGCCGCCGACAACAGCGACGTGAGAATCACTTTGAGAATATCCAAACTATGCCTCCCGAGAATCGTTTTGCTTAGTATTTCCCGAGAGAATGGAATTTATCCATATTTTTATATCGGGGCTTTGCCCCAAACCCTACCCGCTTTCCCCAAGAAAGCAGGGCAAAGAACTTTTTCAAATGGGCGGCAAGTACTTGCCGCCCTTTATCAAAGTTCTTGAAAGTGCAAGAACCTTCTTGGGGGAAGATTCCTGCCGGAATTTGGGGCGAAGCCCCAACACAATCTCCTCAGTCCTGCTGGGCGTCGATGCAGGCGTCGATTACCAGCACTACCGACAGTGCCATTACGGGATCTGCGCCTGCGCCGATATTGATCTCGTATGCATCTCCCCAGCGGAACCAGTCCTTGGAGATCGCCGCCACGGGCAGACCGCCCGCCCATATCTCGTATTCGTGGGCAAAGATATCGCCGCACACCTTCCAGCCCATGGGACGGACGCTGTATTCCTGACGGAAGAAGGTAAATTCCTTCACTACCTCGGCAATCTCTCCTCTGCCGGAACGGTGAATATAGTATTTGGGCAGAAAAGAAAAGAGTTTTTGCTCGATATATGCCACTTCGTATCCCGAAGGATCGAAAATATGCAGTTTTTTGCCGAAGGTGAAGATTTCCCCCTTCGCATAGTACGCCACGTTGCCGTTGATGTCGTAGATCGAAAACTGATCGCCCCAGGTAAAAAGTTTTTGTTCAATACATAAATTCATGGTCTGCTCCTTTTCGGTGTCGGTTTGGGTGGTTTTAACAGATTTGTTCGTTAGATTCGCAGTATTGCCTTCTGCGAACCATCCTGCGAATAGTGTAGCACAGATGAAGGAAACTGTCAAGAGGTTGGTCGATTGCACTCACGCGGCCGGGGCGGATCAGATGCGGCTATCCCGCTGTTTACAGGATCGGTCACGAAAAATTTTCACTTATAACAATCAAAAATTCATTGCAAAACCTTGCAAATAACGCCGGAAAGTGCTATAATACCCCTATATTCACAAAAGCGGACGGTCTTCCGCTTCTTCAAAAGAAAGGTATGGTTCACCTATGAACATCAGAATCGGCATTTACGGCTACGGAAATCTCGGCAGAGGCATTGAAAGCGCCATCCGCCAAAATCCTGACATGACTCTTGCGGCAGTTTTTACTCGCCGCGATCCCTCTACCCTGACAATCGCTACCGAAGGCGTGCCTGTGGTCAGCACCGCAGATGTGCTTTCTTACAAGGATCAGATCGACGTGATGATCCTGTGCGGAGGCAGTGCCACCGATCTTCCCGTTCAGACCCCTGAGCTTGCCAAGCACTTCACCGTCATCGACTCTTTCGACACCCACGCCAAGGTGCCCGCTCACTTTTCCAATGTGGATGCCTCCGCTAAAGAGGGCGGAAATCTGGCTGTCATTTCGGTTGGCTGGGATCCCGGTGCATTCTCGCTGAACCGTCTCTATGCAGGTGCGTTCCTGCCCGACGGTGCAGACTACACCTTCTGGGGCAAGGGTGTCAGCCAAGGTCATTCCGACGCGATCCGCCGCATTGCGGGCGTTGCCGATGCCAAGCAGTACACCATCCCCGTAGACTCCGCGCTGGAAGCGGTCAGAAACGGCTCCGCGCCCGCGCTGACCACCCGCGAAAAGCACACCCGCGAGTGCTTCGTGGTAGCTGAAGAGGGCGCGGATCTTGCCCGCATCGAGCGCGAGATCAAAGAGATGCCCAACTATTTCGCTGACTATGACACCACCGTTCACTTCATCTCCCAAGAAGAGCTAAGACGCGATCACAGCGGCATTCCCCACGGTGGCTTTGTCATCCGCTCCGGCAAAACCGGTTTGAACAGTGAGAACACCCATGTCATCGAGTACAGTCTGAAGTTGGACTCCAACCCCGAGTTCACCGCTTCGGTGATCGTTGCCTACGCCCGCGCCGCCTATCGGATGCACACCGCAGGCGCAGTCGGTTGCAAGACCGTCTTCGATGTACCGCCCGCATATCTCTCTCCCAAGTCTTACGATGAACTAATCGCTACCCTGCTGTAAATCGCATGGGGCATGACTCCGAAACTTAATATGGGACTGTCTCAAATTGGATTTTGAGGCAGTCCCTTTGGTTTGTACCGATATAAAGATTGGGCGGCAGTATTTGCCGCCCTTAATAAAAGTTTTGGGAATTCCAAGAACCTTTTTTCAAAAAGGTTCTTGGTGAGGCTTGGGGCGAAGCTCTAAATGAACTTCAATGCGCTTTGCCGCAATGGGGACAAAGGGATTTGCCGACATCGTCCAGCGCAGTAATGTTGCGAAAATGCATTTGTGCTTCCATGTAGCGGGCGTAAAGCAAGCTGTCCCGTCTGGTGGATTCACCGACAGGTTTGCTCGGGCGGAAGTTCTTGATGGCGGTCTCGGCAAAATTCTTTCCCGTGTCGGGACAGATGCGATCGCGGATCACCGTTCGGCAAGCCGTGCATTCGCGGCACTTCTTGTCCGCTCCCATGTCCGAAAGAGTCAGTAAGCCGCCACAGAAGGGGCAGACCGATCTTTGCTCGTCTGCGTAGATCATCCCGCGTAGCAGAATCTGCTGCAATCTGCGGAAGGATTCTACATCGTGAATGCTGATGCAGATCTGCCCGCTATCCGACTCCGTCGGCGTCAGCATCCGGTATTCGTCCGCCTCTACTCCTCTTCGAAAGAGTTGCAGCGCCGTTTTTCCCGCTTCCGAATGGGTTGCGGGGAGCAGAAGAATCCGATAAATGCGATCCTTGGCAAGGCTGATCCGCAGAGCGGAAATGCCACCGCAGACCACGGTCTCCAAAGACAATGTCCATTCCGCAAAGCTCGCCGTCTGCCGAAGACGGTAGAAATCAATCGTCTGTGTGGAGTCAAAATGAAAATTAAAATGTCCCGCCGCGAACAGCGTCAGCATGGCGCAGTAAATACCGTAACTCTCGCCCGATGCTGACGGCGCGATTTCTTCGTCTGGTGTGCCGATCTTTTCATCCGCAAACCACTTCAGCAGAAGATAGATGCGGTGATAATCCTTGTGCATCCGGAAGACATTAGTCTTTTTCAAAGTCAACGCGCCCTTGTACTGCTTACATTTGCGGTAAACGGGACTGCCCAGTCTGGCGCGGATCACGCGGTCGATAAAGAGGAGTTTGTCCAAGCATCGGTCGGCGGCGGTACGGTATTTGTCATAATCCCGCACATAACCGATGTGCAGTTTTCCGATGGCAAGAAAATACTCGATGTGATTCAGCCGCTCCAGCAGATTGAACTGCATATCCCGATCGGCGTAGAGCAAATTCACCAGTTCCCGCATATTTCGCCCTACGAACTGCAGGATGATATTGATGGCGCGGGCAAACGCCAGATTTTCGTAGATGGCGTAGTGATCCTCGTTCTGCACGGTCAGCAATTTGCGCGGAAGGAGTCCCTCTTCAGTGATATTCTCCCATTGCTCGCTGTGTACCGAAGCATGGGCGATGGTTCTGTTGTTCACCACCTGCACCGATTCTACGGGCAGGATGGCATCGCTGTCCCGCAGGCGGATGATCGGGCGGGCGAAAATCCGTTTGATGGCGGGAAGTTCCCGCAAAATGCGGTCAAGTGTCGCCTCCAGCCCTTGAAAATCGAAGTTTTCCCGCAAAACGAAGAGGTTCACCCGATGTACGGTAGCGGCGTCAAATTGATCGTAGGTGATCTTCCCGCTCTTAGTCGCCTCCTGTGCAAACTCCACCAAAGGCGCAAAAACATCGTCATCCATGCAAAAGACGGCTCTATCGGTGCGTGTCTCGTTCTGCATACTCAATCCTCGTTGAGCCGCAGAATAAACTCACTGCAACGAAGCAGTCCCAGCCGCTCGAATTCTGCCGCCAACTGTGCTTTGTTGTCAATGCTCTTAAATTCCAGTTTGCTGACCACCTTGCTCAGCAGGATGGTCTCCACCGCCTCGTTAATGATGGCATCGGAGGGAGCGAAGCAAGCCGCGTAAATCCGGACAAAGGACTCAATCTGATTGGCGATGCGGTTACCGAAGGAGATATTATACGGTGCCAGCAGTTCCTCCACCGCACGGATGACCACAGAGGTCTCGATATCAAAGCGAACGCTTGTCTTTGCCTCTTCCAATAAACGGCAAAGCTCATTGACCGCCAGATAGCGGGGCGGGATCGGATCGCGGAGCATGGTAACCTTGGGCGCACGCTTGTTGAAGTTCATGGTGTGCGCACGGTCATAGACCTTGTCGCTGATCTCAAAGGTACTTTCGTCCCGGTTGGCGGTACCGATAAACCAGACATTTGGGGGAATCTTGATGGTGTGACCGTCCGTCAGCCCCAAATAAGGAGATAACTTCCCTTCTGCTTTTCGGAACAAACCCACATTCAGCAGTTTGATCTCCCGCTTATGTTCCTCGTTCTCCATCAAAGACAGAAAATCGGAGAAATAATACTCGATGCGGCTCAGATTCATCTCGTCCAGCACGATAAAGGTCAGACGGTCGGGGTTCAGTCGGGCTTTGTAGAGTGCCTGGGTGAATTTTTTGGGTGTATAGGTTCGGCTGAACTCGTTGTAATAGCCAAGCAGCTCGTTTTTGTCACGCCAAGAGGATTCGACCTCCACGATATCGCAATTACCCAATAACGCTTCGGCAAAGATCTTGGGCAGGCTGGTCTTACCCGTACCGCTCATCCCCTGCAGAATGGTAAGTTTCGTAGATCCCAGTCCTGCGATGAAGGCGGCGATGTCAGCGGCGGTATAGGAAAGATGGAGACGGGAATCCCGGGCGTAGGTCACTACAAACTGCACCAGTCCGGGCAAGGTGGGTGCCTCAAACGCCGACATCTGTACCATTTCCAGCTCGTGACGATAGACATTGACCTTGCTGTCCAGTTCGGTAAAGGCGGGACAGGGATCGCTCTCGAATTTGGTAGGAAGCGGAGCATCGGGAATATTGCCCGTTTCGGGACTATCGCTCATGCCGCCGGGAATTCCGTTTACGGCAATCACAGCTTCTCCCATCGTACCGCGGGTATAGGGCTTGCGGATCAAGGTCACCAGAATCACGCCCGCCACCAGCAAGAACCAAAGAAACGCTTGGCTTTTTACCTTGTAGATAAAATTCATGCTACTTAGATCCAAATATTTACCGATCAACGACAGAACGATGTCTTCGTTCAGTTTTTGCACGATCTCGTAATATTTTCCGAACAGACCGATCAGCAAAGAGGAAACGCCTGCAAAAAACATCTCCGCCAGCGTCAGACGGTAGAACAGTTTGGAACGGCTGATCATGGAAACCGTAGACGCCAGAATCAGTCCGACATTGATCATCAGAATCGCCAGCAGTAAGAACGCCAGAAGTTGAAATCCCGCCGATTGACTATTGTAAGAGGTCAACAGTCTAAAGCCATTGATCTTGATGGAACCCGTAAAGCCCTCAACAGTCACCAGCAGAACATTGGACAGGCAGGCAATGACGGTCAAAAGAGCGGCAGCCGTACCGTAGATGTAAAACTCTATCCGCGCACCCTTCAGCGCCTTATCCATGCGCCGATCTGCACCTGTATCCAGCCCGCGCACCATAAAGGCGTAGAGAATGGCAGTTGCCGCTACCAACAGGAACGGAACGATACTGCCAACGCAACTGTATCTTGCCGTTTTGTAATTGCAAACGGTACAGTACACCACGCCTGCCGCATAGTAAAGACCTGTAATCAGGGCGTTTACGGCGATGAGGGTCTGGGTTTTGGCGGCGAATTTTGCTACGTTTTTGGTAAAACTCTTCAAACTGTTCAAAAAGCAAATCAAACTGCCCCCACAGCACAGCAGTAAGACGAGAAAAACCACCAGATTCACGATGGCATTCGATTGAAAAGACATTACACTAATAGGAATCAGCGATTTGTCCAAATATTCATCAGTGCAAAAGGGGACGAAAAACAGAATGAAGGACAGAAACATCGAGAAGATGCCTGTGCCGAGGATCACATATTTTCGGATCTGATTGAAGATGGGATTCGGTCTGCGGGAAGGTGCAGCAGTGCCGCCCGTTCCGTACGTCGGATTATACATGGTGATAAAAAACTCCTTTTCCATATGTTACTGCCATTATACCGCAAACGGGGGGATTCTGTCAACGGGAGATCGGAATCTTCTTGAATTTATTTAGAAATTTGTCTGTGATGCACTAAAATGATTACTGAATTTCGGCAGAAATCAATAAAGAATGAGGGCGGCAAATGCTTGCCGTCCTTTCCAAAAGTTCTTTGAGGTGCAGGAACCTTCTTGGGGGAAGGTTCCTGCAAAAAATCCCATCACACGCCGTATTTGCTTTGGATGCGCTCCAGAACGGCACCGATCGGTGGTTTCAGCAGGAGAAGAAAGACTGCGTTGGATACCGCGTAGATCACCGTAAAATATCCGGATGCCGTGATCGCCGCCAGATAGCGGGTGATGCGGAAGGTTCCGTCTGCCCACAGCACCGTCCAGATATCCATCAGCAAGGAGAAAAGAACACCCGACAGAACGGCACCGATGAGCAAAGCAATCCGATTTTTCTTCAGTTGGCGTGCAAATACGCCCGCCAGCAGACCGAGAAAGCCCCAAACGAACATCTGGATCGGCGTCCACAATCCCTGCCCGAAGTAGAAATTGGAAATCACCGCCGCAAGCGCACCGGTCATAAAGCCCGCCTCACTGCCGAAATACATTCCGGTCAGCACGACCAGCGCCGTCACCGGTTTGAAGCCGGGGATCGCGGTGAACACGATCCGTCCCGCCACCGAGAGTGCCACCATCACGGCGACGATCACCAGCCGCGCGGTGTTGTTTTGCTTTTTTTCAAATCGCAGGAAAAAGGGAATGCAGGCAAACACCGCAATGCACATCGACAGCCACGCCGCTTGCTTGTTCTCAAACAGCATCGCGCCGCCGAAGGTCACAATCGGCATCCCGATGCACATGATTCCGTAGGAAATCCATTTTTTTATGCTCATGATCTTTTCTCTCCCTTCCCTGCGCGCTCCGACAGAGCGCAGTTTACGACCTGTCCGCAGGTCACTGCCGATTGCCATAATCCCCGCGCCATTCGTGAGGCGGCGGTGGTGTAGAAACTGTTTTCGGCAAAGAAGCGGGTGGGAATGTCCGCCGACAGTACCTGTCCGTCGAAGAACAGCGCACACCGATCGGCAACTTGTGCGGCAAACTCCACATCGTGGGTAACCAGAAAAACAGTGATCCCCTCTGCCGTGAGGTCCTTCAGCAGAACACCCAGCCGTTCCTTTGCCGCCGCATCCAAGCCCTTGGTAGGCTCGTCCAGCAGAAGGATGCGGGGAGATTTCAAGAGAATTTTCGCCAGTGCACACAGCTCTATCTCGCCGCCGCTGAGGTCGTAGGGATGCTTGGACAGATGCGCTGTAATGCCCAGCCGCTCGGCAACGACACGAACTGCCTCTTCACGGTCAGCAGAAGCAGATTCCACCGCATCGGTGAGGTCTTCTTCCACGGTGGTTTTCAAAAATACGGTACGCGGATTTTGAGGAAGCAGGGACACCCGCACCTCACGGAGCGATCCGTTTGCCACCTTTCCGTTTACCAACACCTTGCCGCGATAGGGACGATAGCACCCTGCGATCACGTTAAGCGCGGTAGTCTTGCCCGCGCCGTTGCCGCCCAGCAGAGCGTAGCTCTCCCCCTCCCACACCCGCAGGGATGCTCCCCGCAGGACGTCGGGGGTATCTTTTTCGTAGCGGAACCACACGTCCCTCAGTTCCAGCGCGCAGGCACCCTCTGCGACAGACGGTGGTTTGGGAGGCTGTACTGCTCCTGTGAAACGGGTTTCCAAAAAATCTCTGCCTTCCCGAACGGTCAGAGGACAGTCCCCCTCGGCGCCCAGCGCGGAACAGATCCGCACCGCCGATGGCAGTCCCGATAGCATCGGATGGTCAGCCGACAATGCGGTCAGATGCCGTCCGACCAAACGTGGCGGATCATACAGCACGACCTTGCCGCCGTCCAGCAGAAGTACTTGGTCGGCGATGGGAAAGACTTCCTCCAGCCGATGCTCCGAGAGAATGACGGTCACCCCCAATTCCCGGTTGAGCCGTTGGAGCGTGGCGATGAAATCTGCGGCTGCCATGGGATCCAGTTGCGCAGTAGGCTCGTCCAAAATCAGCACTTTGGGTTGCAAAAGAGTCACCGCCGCCAGATTCAGCAGCTGCTTCTGACCGCCCGACAACGTATCGGTGGACTGTCTAAACCAGCCGTCGATGCCGAAATACGCCGCCATCTCCCCTACTCTGCGCCGAATGACATCGGAGGGGAGCCCCAAATTTTCCGCGCCGAATGCAAGTTCGTGCCAGACGCGGTCGGTGACGATCTGACTTTCGGGATCCTGCATCACGAACCCGATCTCAGCGGCGGAGGTGCGATCGTCCAGCTTGTCCAGAGGTGCGCCGTTATAAAGAACCGCCCCGCCAAGCTCACCCGCAGGAGCCAGTTCCCGCTTGAGCAAGCGCAAAAGCGTAGTCTTTCCACAGCCCGACTGCCCGCAGATAACAACAAATTCGCCGCGTCTGACTGTAAAATTCACATTACGCAAAGCGTGTTCCTCCGTTTTGGGATAGCGAAAACTCAGATCTTTGACCTGCAGAATTTCCACACGATCGCCTCCTTTACTTGTAAACTGAAGGGCAAAAATGCCAAAATACCAAACGCGCCGTAAGTTACCAGCGCAAACGGATCGGTGTCAAGCGCACCGAGGGTGGGATAAAAATCAAATTCCACGCGCCCTGCCGCCGCGCCGATGATGCACAGCACAAACAGGGGCAGGATCAATAGCAGCGACAGCGCATCCCAACCATCAAAGCGGAAGATCGAGAAGGTGCTTCGCCCGGGAAGTCCGTACCCACGCGCCTTCATGGAGGATGCGGTCTCCATGGCGTGTTCCATAGACCACGCCACCGTCGCGGTCAGCACGCGTCCCATATTCTTCACCCGAGCCATATATCCTGCGCCGTCGGTTTCCATCCCCGCCGCCTTCTGTGCCCGGCTGACCTCTTTCATTCGCCGCAAAAACAGCGGGATCAGCCGAAGGGACATGGTCAGAATCAGCGCCAGTTTGGGAGCGGCTCTTCCGAGGAGACAGAAGATCTTCTCGTCGGTCAGCACGGTAGTCAGACATTGAAACCAGATCAGAACGCCCACGATCATCAGCGCCAGTGAGACACCGTACAGAAGCGCCTCCAGCGTGATCGGCAAATGCCACAAATGAAACAGCACGGTGCTTCCGTTTTGGGAAGAAAAGAGGGGATTGGTCAGCGCGATCAGCAAAAAGAAGGGGAGCATCAGTCCCAGTTCCCGCAAGGTTTTGCCTACTCCGCTTATAGAAATGCGGTATAGGATCCCGCCTGCCAGCGTGAGCAGTTGCACCACGGGATTCCAAACGAACATCGCCACGATTAGCAGCAGGACGAAATAGGTCGCCGCTACCGCAGGATGACTGTCGGACAGACTTTTCACATTAGCACCTCCTTGCCGATTATCCGATCAAATTACAGATTATTATATCAAATTTCCAAGGGAATGTCAATCGAAATGGGCAAAAAAACACGGATTCCAAACGAATCCGTGTTTTTTGAAAATTACTTCCAATAAACGCCATCGGCATTTACGGTCCCTGCGGCAGAAGTGCCTGCCGCGAAGGTAGCGGAGTTACTGCCAAGGTAAATCACCATTGCAGAACTAATACTCGTGGGCATCTTCACCGATGCGACGGTACTTCCCGATGCGGCGACATTCAGATATTTGCCTGCAGTCAGCGACAGCGTGGACTTGGTGGCGACTGAACTGAAATTCGTGCAATTCGTCGACTCGCCGGTCATTCCGCCCGAGGACATCACGGCAATCACTTGACCGCCGGTATACTTGTAGCCCGCTTCAGTGTCGATGGCGGAATTGTTGTTGGAGGTGCAGAAGACCACCGTCTGACCGCCTGCGAAAACGATGCCGCTGTAAGAGGTGCGGCTGTTGGAGTCGATACCGTCACCGCCCGCGTAGATATACAGTTGACCGCCCGAAATCACTATGGTCTCGCCCGAAGTGGCAGGCGCATTGATGCCGTCGTCCTTGGAGACGATCGACACATTACCGCCGCTGATGCGGACGTTGTTTCCTTCCAGCCCCTCGTAACTGCCGGTCACGCGGATCGTGCCGTCCGAGACGGTCAGTATGCCGTCGGCGTGGATGCCGTCATCATTGCTGAAGAGCGTGATCGTACCGCCGCTGATCGTCACGTTGCCGGTGGCGGTGGAACCGTTTTCCAGCGCTACTGCGCCACTTGCATGGATGGCATCGTCATAGGCTTGCACCGTCACATTGCCGCCGCTGATCAGCACCTCGTTGCCCGCCTTGATGCCCTTGGTGGAGTAATCGCCCTTGTCGGTATTGCCGTCGTTCATTCCGCCGCCGGGTCCACCACCGCCTGGTGCAGAGGTAGTGAAGTTGGTCCAGCTCAGCGACAGAGAGCCGTTCGTGCCGGAGATGGCGATGGTATCATAGGCATCGTGGAGCGTCATCTCGGACGATGCGGCATAGTAATCGCCGTCCTGCCCCTGAGACTGGGTACTGCTGTACATATACAGCGTCATCTTTTCGTAGCCCGTCTTTTTGGGGAAGGAATAGTAGTAATAGGTCGTGCGACCGCTCCGCACGCTGATGTGAAATTCGGCATTGACCCATTCAAAGGTGCCGTCGCTGTTGGAATATTTGACTGAGTATTTGTAATTCTTACTGGAATAGCGCACATAGTATGTACTGCCTGAAACAGCGGTCACTTCCTCCGAATATTCGGAGTATTTGTCGGTATAGATATTTACTACCGTACTATCGCCGTCGATGACTACGTTATACGCGGCGTCGATACCGTCACAAGCGGCATAGATGGTATGGGTGCCGCCCAAAATCTCCACCGTTCCCCGCTGGTTGCCCTTGGAAGAAATGTCAGTGTTGGTAGTCTTGATGCCGTCACCTGCGGTGGCGATGAGCGTAGTGGTACCGCTCTCCACCGTCACGCTGTCATTGCCCTTCAGCGCATTATCCACGCAGGTGACCGACAGGGTCAGATTTTTCACGGTCAGATCGTCCTTGGTGTGGATGCCATTGTTTTGTTCGGACACCACGGTCAGCGAACCCTTTCCGCAGATCTCCAGATCCACCATAGAGTAGACCGCCGCCGCATACTGGGTGGTATCATCCTCCGCTACCGCTGCGCGGTTGTCGTAGATGTAGTTCTGATAGCCGTTTTTGGCTGTGATCGATACCTCTTTGCCGCTGAGAACGGTAATGGGAGAGATGACTTCGGACGTAATCTTCACGCCGGTCAGTTCCAGATCGAATTTGTAATCGTCGCCCACGTCGATGACGATATTGCCGTTCAGCTCACCCGAGATGGCGTAAGCAGAGTTCTCCTGCACCGCCGTAAAGGTGACAGTGTTGCCTGAAACGGTGTAGGCGTTCTTTGTACCCGAGATCCAAGTGATCGTCAGCCCCGATGCAGTGCCGGGATCACCGGAGGGAGTCTGGGCACCTGTGTTGCCTGTGGTCGTCGGCGCGGTGGTGCCGCCTGTGGCAGTAGTCGTAGTAGGAGTGTTCCCGCCGGATGTTGTGGTCGTGGCAGGTGTGTTACCGCCGTTTGCAGTGGTGGTAGGAGTATTGCCGCCGTTCGTCGTTGTGGCAGGAGCGTTGCCGTCGGTGGCGGTTGTAGCGGGAGTGTTGTCTCCGTTTGCAGTGGTGGCAGAGGTATTACCGTCGGTTGTCGGGGGTGCATTGACATCGGTGGATGTAATGGTGGCAGGAATCGTAACCGTGGTATTTCCTTTGGTGGTCGCCGCATTTGATCCGTCTGCAGGTTCGCTGACGGTGGTACCCGACGTCATTTTGCCGCTTATGGAATCGTTACTGCTGCACATCTTCAAAATCAGCCCGATACAGCAAAGTAACAAGAGTAGCAGGGCTATCGCCGATACGGTGAGCATTTTTTTGTTATTCTTCATTTTCGTCATCCCTTTTCTGCTCATTCTATTGAACCAATGATTGTTTTCATTGGATAAATGTGTTCTGCTTTGCTTTTATAATACCATTTGTCGGGCTTTTTGTCAATCCGCTTCACCCAATTTTCACCTAAGATTCATTTGAGATGCGCAAAAGCGGCATCGCACCGGCGACACCGCTTGGTTTAATTATCCTATTTTCTCCATCTTCACCCGAAAAGAAATACTTCTCGGCGTGCGCATCCCATCGAACTGCACAACATACACCGCTTTGACCAGATCCACATCCTCGATCTTCCCTGCTCCGAAAACACGGTGGCGCACGCGGGTGCCTGCGGGATAGACCTCGCTGTCGCCGTCGCTTAAGTTGAGATCGGCAAGCGCGATGTAATTGCGGGCATCCAGAACCAGACGCTCCCGCGGCTCCTCGGTCACGTCCAGCAAGGCGCGGTCAATATCCAGAACGAAGCGAGATGGATACCGAGGTGAACCGTCAAAATTGCGTCCCTCTGCATCGGTGAAGAAAAGCCTGCGCTCAGCGCGGGTGAGCGCAACGAAAGCCAGCCGTCGCTCCTCCTCCATCTGCTCCAGCGTGCGGGTCTTCTTGGAGGGAATAATGCCCTCTGTCAGCCCACAGAAGAAGACATTTTCAAATTCCAGCCCTTTGGCGGTATGGATGGTCATCAGCTTCACCCGATCGCCGCCCTCACGGTCGGTGGCGGTCATCAGCGCAACATGGGAGAGATAGTGTTCCATCGTACACTCTTCCCCGCAGGTGGTCTCGTACTCATAGACCGCTTGAGTCAGTTCTGCCAGATTGTCGAGACGGCTTTGCGCGCCCTCGGTGCGGAGCATGGTCTCGTAGCCGCTTCGATTGAGAATGGCAGACAGAACCTCCGAAATGGGCTTTCCTTCGTAATCAGCGGCAAATTCCTCAATCAGCGCGATAAATCGCTTGGCTTGCGTGCCTTTGAACACCTCGTCCTCCACACTGCGAACCAGGGCTTCGTAGAGGGTACACTCTTCCCGCCGGGAGTAATCTTTGAGGAACTTCATCCGTCGCTGCCCGAGATTTCGCTTGGGGCGGTTGGCGATCCGCAGGAAGGAGAGATCGTCCTTCAGCGCGATCATGCGCAGATAGGACAGTGCATCCTTGATCTCGGTGCGATCGTAGAATCCCGCGCCGCTGTAAACTGTATAAGGGATCTCTTCTTTCAGAAAAACGTCCTCTATGGTTCTGGTGACGTGGTGCGCGCGGTAAAGGAGAGTCATCTTTCGCCAAGGAGTTCCCTCTTCGTGAAGTTTCTTACACATTTGGGCGATCCAGCGTGCCTCGTCCTCCTGAGTTGCGGCGTGGTGCCACAGGGGCTTGTCTCCGCCATGGAGCATGGGGATAAGATTTTTCTCGATCCGACGGCGATTGTGGGCAATGAGGTCGTTAGCCGCTGCCAAAATCTCGGGTGTGGAGCGGTAATTTTGCATCATCAGAATGGTGCGAGTGCCCGGAAAAGCGCTTTGAAACTCCATCAGATAGCGCAAAGATGCGCCGCGCCAAGTGTAGATGGTCTGGTCGGGATCCCCTACCACAAACAGATTCTTGTGGTAATCGCAAAGCACCTTCATGAGACGGAACTGAATCTCGTCGATGTCCTGATACTCATCGATCATGATATATTCCAGCCGCGATTGCCACTTTTGACGGATTTCGGCGTTTTCTTCGAAAATATAGAGGGAAAATTTGATGAGATCGTTGTAATCCAGCCCGAAACACTTCTTTTGCTGGTAGAGATAGCCGTAGAAGATGATCTCCGAGGGGCGGCTTGCAGAAAGATATTTCTCTTTCAGCTGATCCAGCGAAAATCCGATGAGGTCGCGGTAATAGTCGGGAATCTCGAAGAGTTTTTTGATCTCGATCATATCACGCGCGTTGGAGAAGGTCATATCCCGCAGGGTCAGCCCCCGCTCCTCGCAGATGATGGCGAGCATCGCATCGATGTCGCTGTTGTCCAGCACCAGAAAAGATTTCGGATAGCCCACGGCGTGGCTGTCCTCTTGCAGAATGCTGACACACAGGCTGTGGAAGGTGCAGATATAGCCTGTATCGCTATCGCCCGTGAGGGTATGGATCCGCTGGCGCATTTCGTTGGCGGATTTATTGGTAAAGGTCACGCAGAGAATGTTGCCGGGCAGGATACCCAGCTCATTGACCAGATAGGCGAATCGGTGAGTCAGCGCTCGGGTCTTGCCCGTGCCCGCTCCCGCAATCACCCGCACATATCCTTCTGTGGCGGTCACCGCCTCGATTTGGGCGGGATTGAGATTTTCCAAAAGATCCATCGTCTGCACTCCTTTCTGATTAGAACATCTGTTCACAGTATAGCAGATTCCGGAGCGGTTGTCAAGGGGAGGGCGCGATTTTGAGGGATTTTATTGAGATGGGATTGGAAAAGTGTTTCTTTGCTTGGCTTTACTTTATGAATCAAACAAATTCGGGCGGCAAGTTTTGCCGCCCTCAGCGTGTCGAAAAAGTCTTTCAGAAAATCGAGAGGAGGGCGAAACCATATAGGACGCCGAAGTTTTCGTAGCAACCGCAACGCGGTTGCTACACTCCTCATTGAGCTCTCCACCCACTTCCTTGGCTCGGCGTCAGTTCTCGAAAATGTTTTGTCTACACTATGCAGGGCGGCAAGTATTTGCCGCCCTCTATCAAAGCTTTGGGAATTCCAAGAACCTTTTTTCCAAAAGGTTCTTGGTGGGGTTTGGGGCCAGCCCCAATATTCTAATGCAACACAGCGCGAAGAAATTGCCGGGTGCGGGGGTTTTGGGGGGTATCGAAGATTTCGGCGGGAGTGCCTTCTTCGGTGATCACGCCGTCGCTCATAAAGATCACGCGGTCTGCCACTTCGCGGGCAAAGCCCATTTCGTGGGTCACGATCACCATGGTCATACCCTCGTTTGCCAGTTCACGGATCAGATCCAGCACCTCGCCGACCATTTCGGGATCCAGCGCCGAGGTAGGCTCGTCAAAGAGAATCACCTGTGGGTTCATCGCCAGCGAACGGATGATGGCAATTCTCTGCTTCTGACCGCCGGACAGCGTGGAGGGATAGACGTCCGCCTTTTCCTCCAGACCGATACGGGCAAGAAGCTTACGGGCGTTTGCTTCGGCATCGGCTTTGATGGATGCCTTGGTCTCGGTGATCTCGATCAGTGCCTTTTTCTCTTTGCGGAACAAATTGGCGATCTTTCTGACGAAATTCTTCCGCTTTGCCTGCTTCAGCCGCTTCTGACGAAGGTGAACCGGTGCCAGCATGATATTCTGCAAAACCGTCATGTTGTTGAAGAGATTGAACTGCTGGAACACCATGCCCATCTTCTCTCGGTGATGGTTGATGTCCACCCGCATATCGGCAAGGTCTTCCCCGCCGAAAATGATGGAACCGCCGGTGGGATCCTCCATACAGTTGAGACAGCGCAGGAAGGTGGACTTGCCGCTTCCCGAAGGTCCGATGACTACGACTTTTTCGCCGTCTTTAACGGTGGTGGTGATGCCGTCAAGCACCACGTTGTCGCCAAATCTCTTTTTCAGATCAATGATTTCGATCACTGCGCGCCAGTCTCCTTTCCATCAGTTTAATGCCCAACGCGATGATGGACACCAGCAGGATGTAAATAATTCCCATCGCCAGATAAGGCACCATAAATTCGTAGGTGTTGCTGCCGATGTCGTTGAAAGTCTTGTACAGGTCGGTAGCTCCGATGAAGCTGACCACAGAGGTTTCTTTGATCAGCGTAATGAACTCGTTGCCCATGGTGGGAAGAATGTTCTTCACCGCCTGAGGAATGACGATCTTCATCATGGTGGTACCGTAGCTCAGTCCCACCGATCTGCCACCCTCGGTCTGACCGTAGTCCACCGACTGAATGCCGCCGCGCATGATCTCGGAGATGTACGCGCCGCTGTTGAGTCCGAATACGATCACGGATGCCCAGACTTCGGGACCGATCAGCATTCCGAACAGTGACAGCGAAGGCAGATTCAAGCCCAGCAGGGGGAGCAGAACATACCAGAACAACAGCAGTTGCACCACCATGGGAGTGCCGCGGAAAAAGCCCACATAGAGTCTTCCGATCCGATCCAGCACGCGGGGCAGACGCTTATATTTGGGCATCACGCGCACCGCCGCGATCAGCGTGCCGATAATTATGCCGATCACAAGGCCGAGAACGGCGATCAGCAGAGTGTTGCGCAGACCCACCAGCACCTCACGGTAACCGCCCTGATCTATGAACACCCGAATAAACGTATCAATTTTTCTTTGCATAATTCCCTTTTCCTAAACAGAACAACGGGGATGCCACACAAAGGTGCGGCGTCCCCCTTGGTTCGTATCATCGAAACGCGGACGGTCGATTCAAAGATCAGTCAACTCCGTTGAGTGCCTTTACGATGCAGGCAGCAGGAGCGGCGTCAATGATGACGTAGGTCACATTGCCATTGAGCAGATCCTGTACCGCCAGAGAGCCGTTCTTGTAGCCCTTGCCGGTAACCTTCAGATTGTTGGACTCGTAGTCGCTCTCGTTCTTAACGTACATCTTGCCGGTGGTACCGTTCTGGTAGCCGATGGAAACGGACGAATCCATTGCCTGCAGCTTTGCCAGCACGTCGTCAGCAGTCTTGCAATCGTCGAAGGTGGTGTCGCCATCTTTTACGATGATCTTCTGAGAAGCGTAGTAGTAGGTATCAGAGAAAGTGACGTGCTCTTTGCGGTCTTCCTTAACGGTCAGACCTGCCATGGCGATGTCAGCCTTGTGCTGACCGACCGACAGACAAACGGCGTCAAAGTCCATGCTGCTGATTACCAGTTCCATGTTCAACTCATCTGCCAGCAGTGCGGCGATCTCCATGTCGATGCCATAGTAGCTGTCGCCTTCCTTGTATTCGAAAGGCTCGAAAGCGGCGTTGGTAGCAACGACCAGCTGATCTTTGGAAGTGTCCAGCTCAGCGGACTGCACAGCAACGGGAGTGCCGTTACCGAAATAGTGGTTGCAGATCTCGTCGAAGGTGCCGTCGCCCATGATTTTCTCAATGAAAGCGTTGACCTTATCCAACAGTTCGGGCTGATTCTTATCCACACCGAAGGCGTACTCCTCGGTAGTCAGGTCAATTTCGATGATCTTGGCCTTGGCATCCTCTCCCGCACAAGCGGTCAGCAGGGTGAGCGACAACAGCGTCGCCAGCATTAAAATTACGGAAAGAAATTTTTTCATCAGCGTATAATCTCCTTTTCACTGTATGTTTTGAAATCATCCAAATTATACTGCATAAAAATACATTTGTCAAGTGTTTTTTGAAAATTTATTCAGATTTTCGCTGATTATTTTTGCATATCAATATTGTACGCCGTCCCAAGTCTCTTGCCAATGTGCCAGCAGGGCGAAAAGCGTAGGAATGCCCGCCTGCTTGACGATATCCTTGTCGATGGAGCCGTCGGTATTGCCGAAATCGTTGGGGATATAGCCGCCGCGATCCTGCTGTTTGCTGAGTGCTACCGCCATGACCTCAGCCGCGGCTTCCAGGTATTTGGTCTCCTTGTCGGGATCCTGCTCGAAATACTTCATCAATCCACGGATGTACCAGCCGTTCATCCAAGGATTTTCGATGTCGTTATCAAAATCGGTGTAGCCGTCGCGTCCTTTCTTGAAAGCGGTTCCCAGCGTGCTTTGGACGGTCAGGCGCGTATAACGCAGATAATCTTTCTCACCGGTGATCTCGTACAGAAGCGCACCGCTGTAAATCATCGTGCCTTGATTGTAATTTGCCTTCCAACCGTTACCCTTGGAATCTTTATAGAGATTGCCTTCCCTCATATTCTTGGTGTCCCGCACCCAATCGTAGATGGTCTTGGCGCGAGTCAGCGAAGTCTCGTTGCCGGTCAGTTGATAATGGGTTGCATACGCGATGATCGCAGGACCGTTGGAACAGGTGGTGGGACCGGAATTGTCGCCCTTCCAATGGACGCCGCCGTTTTCAGTATCCCAACCGTGCCAGATCAGTTCCAGAATCTCCTCTGCGTAGGTGAGGTACTTCGCATCGTTCAACATTTGATAGGCTTCCATATAAACCAGCGCGATCCACTCGTTATCGTCATAATAGAAGTCGCCCGAGTTGCCTGCGCTGGCGTTGTAATAGTAGATCTTTCCATCTCGGGTATTAAGCGATGCACGGTACTGCTGGATCGTAGTGTTCAGCATCATCAGATACGCCGAGCGAATGGTCTCGTCCTTGGGTGCCAAGCGATATGCCTCAGTCAGCGTTTCAGCAAAGGCGCCAACGCCCCAGACCACCGCTTGACCGCCGCCGGGAGTGGTATTCAGACGACCCCCACGAAGATCGTAATAATCGTTGATCATCATCTTGGTATACTCCAGTGCCACCGTTTTATAGTCCTTCTCGACGATGATGGGGTCAATCGTGACGGTTTCGGGAGTTTTGGTAGTGATTGCCGCCGTAGTCGTGTCGGAGGCAATCGCCTTGTCAGGCGCATTTGTGCCGCAAGCGACCAGCATCGGCAGGAGCATCGCTCCGCTGAGAAGAAGGGGAATGATTTTTTTCATAAAGTTCTCCAATCTTTTGCAATGATATTCTGTATCCGGGCGTCGGGACAGTGATTTTCTCGCATCGGTCGGTTATTTCCCGTCAGTCCGGGACGGGTTTCATCGGTACGTGGAAAAAATTTCAAATCTGCGTTCGCTCCTCCGGGGAAGTTGTCTCGGAGCGTCCTGCCCGTTCTTTAGCGGGAGAATATCCGTATTCCTTTTTGAAGCATTCCGAAAAATAAGTCTGTGAGGTAAATCCTGCTGCGATTGCCGCTTCCACTACGGTACAACCGGTACGGCGTAACAAATTGCGGGCGAAGGTCAGGCGAGTCTGCATTAAATAGGTGGAAAAAGAAGTGCCTAACTCGTTTTTGAACAGTTCTCCCAAGTAGTTGGGGGTCAAATGCACCTGTTCTGCCGCTTTTCGCAGGGTGATCTTCTCTTTGAAGTGCAGATGAACAAACGATACCGTCTGCATTACCGCACTGCTGTAATTCTGCTGTTCACCGTCATCCCATTGGATGGCACGAATGAAACATACCAAAAAGTTCTCGAACAGTCGCCGCAGAGCAAATTCCCGCAGTTCGTCGGATCCGTCGTACTCGTTGCAAAGCAGGCTGAGCAGGCACTCTGCGCTTTCCCGCCCTTCTCCTTCAAAGTGAACCACCGCCGATCCGTTGCGATGGATCAGCCGTTCCAAAAGTTCGGGAGACACCTGCGCATCGTTGAATGCAATGTTGTACAGTTCGGCGTTGATCCCCGTGACTTTATGATAGTCCGAAGGGGTCACCAGATACGCCGTGCCTGCCGACAGGATATACTCTTTCCCGTTGTATTGGTAAATGACTCTGCCCGATTTTACGTACTCCAATTCGTAGTAGTTGTGCCAATGAAGACAAGATTCTCCGTTGTAAGGTTTATGGCGGACTTCCAGATTCTGTGTCTGAAAGCCACCGTCCGGCTTGACCAGTTCGGGAACCGGCTTCTTTTTCTTTTGCATTTTTATTCACCCGTTTATCACAAATATGCAGTTATTATATCATAAACCGAACTGCCGCGCAAGAGAAAAATCGCCCAAATTAAACTATTTTACAAATAATTTCGCAAATTTTTTCAAAAATTACGATTATTTAATAATATTTTCTGTGAAACGATCATAGTGAGCAGATCACGCCGCCCTCTTTTTCGAAGGGATCGTCGATAACGATGCGCCCCTCAGCGGTGTCTCCGACACCGCTGTACAGATCCACTTTTCCGTCCTCCCGCGGGAGAATGCCGGTGGTAAAAACGCAGTCCGCAAGGCGGGGAATTTTGGGTGCGCAGGCAGGATAGCAGGATTTTGTGCCGATGATCTCGACTGCAGATGCCGTCCGACTGATGGGATCCACCGTAAAAGCAGTATTGACATAGACCTGCAGATGCTGTCCGTCTGCGGTGTGATCGTCATAGCTCATGTGACCGATGACGCCGATCTTTCCGCTCTTTAAGAGATAAGCTTGGTTGACGCCGCCCCATTCGCCCGCGCCGATGACATCGGCAAGATACGGTGCGGTGTCGATCACTTCCGCATCCAACTCATCCAGACTGTCGATGACAGTATAACCGATCTGTGCCTTGGCGCCGCCGGTGTAGGTTCCGTTACGGGGACGAGAAAAAAGTCCGATCTTGCCGTTCGGCAGTTCGATCAGGCGAATGTCCTTCATTCGGTCGGGTCCTGTGGTGAAGTAGGTCATGCGCGTTTCGTCGCCGCGGTAGAAGTAGCCGTAATAAGTGTCGATCCCGCCACGCTTTTTCCGAACGTGGGTGCCACCCAAAATCAGCATTCCGCCGATGCGCTGGAGGAAGGGATCTTCCAACTGATACACCATGCTGTTTTCCACCAATGCGTACGTATCTTTGCCGGTCTCCGCAAAAAGTCGCACGACAGAGTTTGCCCATTCGTCGGGGCGCTCCACTCTGCCGTAGATGTAGCGTTTTCCGTCCACACCCGTAAACGGGAGCGAACAGTTGTAGACATCAAAGCCTTCCACACCGTAAAATGTGAGCAGTGCGCTCTCGTAGATTCGTTTGTTTTCCTCGAACAATTCTTTTTTGGCTTTTACGTTCATAGCATCCTCCGCAAGTCACTTTGGTCAGTTTACAGTTTCATTATATCTTGTTTAGTTGAAAAAAGCAATACAAAAACTAATGTACTGCTTCAAGAAATCACGGCGTGTAACCGTACAATTTCTGAAAATCACGGATTGTGGAATGAGAGGGGAAAATATATAAAACCAGTATCGAGCATTCCCCCTTTTCATTCTTTGTATTTTGTATTTAGATGGGAAGTATGCGACTGCAAGTATTTGACGCTTCTAAGGCAACCGATAGAGTGTTTATCTGATCAAATCCTTCGTTCGAGAGGAGGGCAAAACCAACGGGGACGCCGAAGTTCCGCCCTCCTCTCAGCCGTTGCCGCTCCGCGGCTACGGCTTCTCTCCTCCCACTTCCTTGGCTTTTGGCTCTGCGAACAGAACCGCGAACATAACAATTCGAGCGGCAAGTACTTGCCGCCCTCAGCGTGTCGAAAAAGTCTTTCAGAAAATCGAGAGGAGGGCGAAACCATATAGGACGCCGAAGTTTTCGTAGCAACCGCAACGCGGTTGCTACACTCCTCATTGAGCTCTCCACCCACTTCCTTGGCTGACGGCTTTCTAAAATTATATTTTTTCGACAGTCTGCGAGCGGCAAGTACTTGCCGCCCTTTTTTTGAAGTTTTGGGAGTACCAAAAACTTTTTTCCAAAAGATTCTTGGTAGGGTTTGGGGAAACGCCTCAAACCAACATGAGGGGCGGCAAGTACTTGCCGCCCCTCATGTTGGTTCTTGGAGGTGTCGGAACCTTCTTGAAAGAAGGTTCCGACCGGGGTTTGGGGCGGAGCCCCAATATGATTCAATTATTTATTTCCGTACATGGTCAGTTCGGAGATTTGCATCTTGCCGGTGTTGTAGCCGCTGCCGCCTTCTGCCGCGAAGATGTAAAGGGCGAAGTACTTGCAAGCGGTATCGTTATCGGTCAAGAATGCCTTATCCGCATTGTTGGCGGCGGGCATATCGGCATCGTATACTTCATCCAGAACGATCCATGTCTTTCCGTCCACAGAACCCATGAAAAGCCAGGTCTTGGGGTTACGGTCGGGATTATTGGCGGTATCGTTACCGGTATTCAGCACATAGCCCTTCACCGAGACGGCTTCCTTGGTGGTCCAACTGATCACAGCCGCGCTGTTGGCAGTGCAGAACTTGGTGGAGGTGGAGCCATCCAGCAATCTGCTGGGCGATTCCTCACTCTTGAAGCCTGCAGTTCCCTGTAACGACTTGTCGATGACAAGATCGTTCAGATTGGTGAACGCCATGACGGTAGACAGAGCCACGGTAGGCTCAGCAGCAGTAGAGCCGTTGTAAGTGGGAATGGCAGGAATCTCTATCAAGAACGCTTCGGTATACTTGGGCAGTTCGGTAACGGTGATCTTGCCGGACGTTGCGGTGAACTTGTAGGTCTTGGCATCCGCGTAATAGACCTGCACATTGTTTGCCGCATTCAGCATTCCCTGCAACTTGTTGGCATTGCCGGTAACAGTGTTGTACTCGGAGCCGGGAATTACCGCGTAGGGAGCTGCGATCTTGGAGTATAGTGTAGGCAGGTTATTGAAACAATGGTGCGCAGCCTGTACGATGGTGGAATGCAAAGTCTTTTCGGTGTACATCGAGCACATGATATTCTCGGCTACGGTGCTGATGTCACCCAGCATCATCACGGATGCACCGTCGAAGGTGATCTTCAGCACGGTAGAAGATGCGTTGAAGTCGCCGATGGTGGTCTTGCCGCTTTCGTTGACCGCATCCTCGTGGGTATAGAGTACATCAAACTGTACGCCCTGAATATGGAAGGACTGACCGGTATGGAGATCCACATGACCGCAGTTCGGGAAATACTTGTTGAGGGTGTCTTTCATCGTGAAGGTATTTCCGTCGTATCCACCGGATATTACCTGATAAGAGGGGAAATTGAAATAGGTGCAATCCAGCGTGATCCGATCGTGATAAGTCTCCACAAACTGGTGACCGACGTAAACATGATCGCCGTGAGCGTGGGAATAAAACCATCCGCGAATATGAAGTTTGGAAGTGGATGCGGTATTCGTAATGTCGCAGAGGAAGTCGTACAGACCTTCCATAGCCGCTTTGCTTGCCTGCCGCTCGTGACCGCCGTCGACGATCATTACGCTGTTATCGGCAAACTTGATGATGTAGCACATACCGCAGTCAATCTTCCAGTAATCGTCGGGAGAGTAGGTGCCGGTACCTTCGGTGTGATCCAGCGCGTACTGATAGAACTCGGTAGTACCGCTCCCCTGCTTGCCGGAATCGATCTTGTCCGCCATCAATGTGCCGGCTTTGTCCAGAATGATGCGAACCTGTTTGTTGTACGCGGTATAGTAGATGTAGTAGTTGCTGCCGCCCTTGGTGAGGGTGGCAAAGTAGTTGCCCTCAACCTCGTTGGTGGAGGTCTTCTGATAACCTGCGGCTACCAGCGTATTGATGTAAGAATTGTAACTGGAGAGTCTGGTCTTGGAGATAACCAGCATCTTAGAGTCGGTTGAAGTAGTGGAAGTTTTGTCATTGGCATTGCCGGGACCTGCGTTATACACGGTCGATGCGGCGGTGCCGTCGGGATAATCGGGAAGAGACTTGAAGTCTGTGTATTGCGCGAAAGAAACGGGAGTACCTCCGGTAAACAAAGCAGAATAATTGACGCTGCCGGTATAGACGGTCTTGCCGTCGCCGAGCACCTCAGCGGTGACCTTCGTCCAGCCCGAGTAAGGCGCGCCGGTAACCACAACGCCGAAGAGTTTACTGCCCGCTTCCGCATGGTAGGTCTGTCCCTTGGCGGTAACGCTCTGATAGGTTTTGAGATCGCTTCCCAGCGTAAAGGTCTTGGTCACATTGGTACCTACGAAGGTGACTTTCAACTGAATCTTGCTGTAAGCGTTCAGTTTTGCTTCGGTTGCCGCCAGCACGAACCGCACGTCAACCGTATCTTCGCCTTCACGGGTGGACAGATATGCGGCAAAGCCGTCGCCTGCGGACAGGCTCCGGGGGATCTCCCACTTATGGATGGGATAACCGCCGTCGGGATCCTGCACATAGTAATTCTTGGCGTCGGTGGCACTCATCTTGGTCCAAAGATCGGAAGCAGAGGAGAAAGCAGTACCTGCGTTTCCCGAAGCCACATTGCCGGAGTTCAGATCCCGCTCGTACTCAGTTCTGCCCTGCATATAGAAGTTCTTATAGGTTGCATAGGAGGGGTTACGGACAACGCAGATCTCTGCTTCCAGCGCCTTGGGAGAAGCATTGAAGCAGTAAAGAACGTCCACCTTGTGGCTTTCTGCCATATTAGCGTAGCCGAAGATGCCAAAATAGGTACCGTAACCGTTGCGGGAAATGGTCTTGCCGTTATCGGAATAAGCGATGATGTTGCCTGTGTTGTAGCAAGCAACGATCTCGCCCGCGCGGACGTAACCGATAATGCCTGCGGCGCGCTCGCCCTTCAGATTATTGATGGTGATATCGCCGATGTTGGCGCAGGAGTAGATGTTGGTGATGCTGGTGTCGCCGTTGACGCTGGACTGACCGATCATGCCGCCCACGTTGCAGGAACCGCCGTCTACGGTGATGGTGCCTTCCTGCTTGCAGTAAGCGACCTCAGTGGTGGCGCTGTTGGCAGAGAAACCGACCATACCGCCGATAGCACCGTTGGTGCCGTCGCCGAAACTGCCGGAACCGCCGGAAGTTGAGCTAACGGTGGCACTGATGCTGCCCGCGGTACGGCAATACTGTACAGTGCCGTCCACGGTAGCGGCGGAGGCAAGGGTAATACCAGCGATGCCGCCCACCAAAGGCTGACCGGAGGACTTAACGGTGATCTTGACGTAAGAGGTGCAATTGAAAATCTCGCCGCCGTCGATGAGCGCCGCGGCGATACCGCCCACTGCCGCCCGTTTGCAGGTAACATCAACGGTGCCGGTGACGATCAGGTTTTTGACTTCTCCGCTGACCGCGCCGAACAGACCGAAAAGTGTATCGTCGGTAGTGCTGTTACCGCTGATAGCAAGTTTGACGGTGTGTCCGTTGCCGTTGAAACTGCCGCTGAAAGGAGTGGATACCGTACCGATGGGTGTCCAGTTCTTCTGTGCAGAAAGGTCAATATCCTTGGTCAGAATATAGTCTCCGTCGGGATGGGTTACTGCGTACTGCAGTCCGGCAACGTCTTTGATCTCATAAACGCTTGCCGCTTCTGCAGAAAGTTCCAACGCGGGGAGACAGGGGAGAATGGTCAGCACCGCTAACAGAAGTGCCAGCCATTTTCTGAACTCATGTTTGGATGGATTGTGCATTTATCGTTCCGCCTTTCTGTGCTTTTGTCTGAAGCACATATTCTTGTTTGGTATTATATCACATTTTCCGTTTTCCGTCAAGTATCGTTTCCGTATTTATCTTACAAAAACCAACGGTTTTTCATTCAAAAAACAAGGGACGCTGTCGCGTCCCTTCAGACTGTCGATAAACTATAAATTTAGAAAGCCGCCAGCCAAGGAATGGGGTTGGAGGTCTGGAGGAAGGGGAAAAACTTCGGCGTCTGAGATGGTTTTCCCCTTCCTCCAGTATTCGCGTAAACTTTTTCGACAGACTGAAGGGACGCTGTCGCGTCCCTTGCATCTTTTTCTTGAATCTTTCTAAAGAAATGTTTATGCGCCCACACGCAGTTCTTCCACGATGGTTTCGATACTGCTGTTCCAAGTCTCGCTTTTGCTCTTAGCATTACGATTCAGAACGCCGGAGCCGCCGCTATAATTGTTACGGAAGTACCATGCAATATCGTTTACCCAGTGAGAATATGCAAATGCGAAGTCGGTCGTTACGTTTTCGCGGATCAGGTCAATCATTTCGCCCGAAACTTCGTCTCGGGTGTACTGAACCTTCAGCGCGCTCTCGTAGTACTTAGGCGTTACGCCATTGTAACTGCCGGATGCCATTGCTTCCATCGTAGCGCAGACGCCGGGAAGCGTTGCAGAGGGAAGGCTGCTGGGAATGCCCAGGATCGTAATGCCGTCGTGCAGAGTAGTCAGATAAGTAGCCTGATTTTCATCCAACTTGGGAGAAGGAATGATCGCATAGTTCTCCATCGCGTCGAAATAGGTCTCTGCGGTCATGATCTTGTCAACCAAGAAAAGCGCATTGCCTGCGGCAAAGTTCTCAGGACACCAACTCTGTTCCCCAACGGTAACAACGCGAGTGGAATCCATTGCAGTCAGAGCCTTCAGTTTATCTGCGAAGTCCAAAGAGGTCTTGTTGCCCAGGGTGATCACAATCTCGCCGTCGTAAATGGTGCTGAAGGTAACACCGCAACCGACTGCCAGACCGTCCATCAGGTCGTATGCGCCGGAAACGAAGCCGAACTGGTCGCCGTCATCGGGTTTCGAGTTACCGTTCGCGTCGAAATATGCCTTAGAGGACATCTCGGTAAGCTTATCCATGGTCCACTGACCGTTGCGGGCAATGTCGTAAATGTTTTCGTTGGGGAAACATTCGTTGAAGAGCTCAGTATTCACGAACGTACAGTACATACCGGAGGTGTAACGCAGGGATACGTCGCCGGTTGCCCAGTAAGCCGCGCCGTCCAGGGCAATGTTGTCCATAAACTGGGAGCTCCAGTAGGGTTTGTCAAAGTTCAGATAGCCGATGTCAGTGATGTCGGAGCCTTTCAGGTTATACAGGTTTCCACCCAATGCAAGACCTACAGAAAAATACTGATAGCCGCCGATGATATCGTAATCGTCGCCGCCTGCTTGAATGATCAGCTTTGCGGTGTTTGCGACATTCTCCTGGTCGATCGTCTCAACGACCTCAATGGAAACGCCCAAACGGTTCTCGATTGCCCGATTGCGCTCGAAGATCGCCTTGGACACCACATCCTCGCTTTCTTCGTCGGCAACGAAGGACAGAACGGTAATTTCCTCCTCACAGCAGAGAATCTTGATCTCCTGACCGCCAAAGTTCAGATTGGCGGGCAGATCGTCGGTAACGGAAAGGCTGTCGGGATCAACGGTATCCGCCGGTGACTTGGTGTTGTCTTTGCCGCCGTCAGCACACGCTACCAGCGTGCCTGCCAGCATACCGGTCAGAAGCAGAAGACTCAGTAACTTTTTCATAATAATTTCTCCTTATTTATTTTCAATGATCGACTATCGCCGAAAATTTACTGATTGTACAGCTGGAACTCGTAGAGACGAACGGTGCCGACGCCGTTATCAACGGTATAGCCCTTGATCATCACATAGCGAGCGCTCTGCGTGCCAATGTTGAAGGAAACCAGATCCTGATTGCAGGAAGGCTGATAATCCACGGATGTCCAGTTCACTCCGTCATCGGAGATCAGAATCTCCCATTCGCTCATATTGGAGTAAGTTTCCTTGGTTCTGGTATTGTAAATGGTGTAGGTGTTGAAGGTCTTCTTTTCGCCCAGATCCAGAATGATCCACTGACGAGTGCCATCCAGACCGTAGGTCTTGTCTTTGTTGGTGGAAGAGGTAGAACACCACTTGGTGGAAAGGTCGCCGTCTACCAGCTTGGAGCCGTCCTCGGAAGTCTTGGTAGAGCCGGATACCTTGTATACGGTAGCGCCCAGCGCCAGATTGGTGCCTTCGGTAACCGGAGTTGCCAGTGCGGCAGCGGTCTTGTCGCCGGGGTTCTTTTCGGTGACCATGGGGTATACAGGGTTGTTGACGTAAGGCACATTCTCGGTCAGGAAGTTGTCGGTGTATTCACCGAATCCCTTGAAATCCCATGCGCCGGACTTAAAATCGGACTCGTATTGCTTCCGAACGTCCTCGATGCAATCGAAGCCGGTGATCTCTTTGACGATCTTGTTGAAAGGAGTGGTGGTCTTGGTGGGATCGTCGGTACCTCCGGTCAGCTTGCCGTTCTTGATCTCGTAGACCAGCGTATCCAGCAGACCGCGGATTTTGTTGCCGTTCTCATCGAGCGTGGTAGGCCAGTTGTAGTCCAGATAAGCGAAGAACCACTTGGAACCGTCGCCGTATGCGCCCCAGTTCCAGTTATAGAGGTCGTTCTGGTTCGCGTCCTGATAGAGCTGAACGTACTTGCCGTCCGACCAGTGATGGTAACGGAAGCCGCCGTAGTTTGCCATGTTCTCGGTAAACCAGTGACCGTCGCCGTAAGAGAAGTTGAACTGCTGTACGGAGTGAGTGATCTCGTGAGAGAAAAAGCCGATGTCGGAGGGGTTAGCGTTAGCGTAATCGGTGCTGACCACGACTTTGGTGCCCATAGCGTATGCAACACCGTCATAGGTAGGATCGGCAACGAAGGTGATGATCTTAGGCTCGTTGCCGTTTGCCCATCTCTGATACAGTCTGGGGTAGGTATTGTAGAACAGATTGGTCAGGCTGTCCCAGTAGCCTGCCGCGGTGATGGCATCCCAGTCACCGGAATACTGCAGGTGGAAATTGGGATTTCTGGTATCTTCTTCCTTGTTGATCGTGATCGGGATACTGCCGAAGCACTTGCCGCCGCTGACGATATTGATGTAATAGTTTCCTGCGGAGGTGTAGGGGATGGTCATCTTGCCCCAGCCGATGTAACTGCCGTCATCGGACTTTTTGGGAACTACGTTGTTGCAAACGATCACGCCGTCGCCGGTATCACCCTTGCTTGTGCTGATGTTGACCTTGTAGGTTGCGGGCACGTTGGTGTGGAAGCTGACGCGCAGGAATGCGCCGGTATTACCGGTGACCTGCGTATAGTCAATACCGGTACGGAGGTCGATCTCCTGGTAGTAAACCAGCAGTTTTCCCAACTTGGAGTTGACCTTGGCATAAGCACCGATCGCCTTGGTCTGAACGACCACGTTGGTGCTGACCTTCTTGTATACGAATTCGCCGTCCTCGTATCTCACGCGATAATAAGCGACATTGTCCTTTTCGAGATATCTCGTGTAAGAAGAGTTATCTTCAAGAAAATCCATCAGATCGCTGCCGGCACCCAAATACTGATAGCGGGAGTAGTCGATGCCGGAGTTGATCTGCCATTCGGCACCGGAGGTGACCATGGAATAGCCGTCGTACTCCTCGGTTTTAGGATCGGACGCCGCCACGACCGTCTTGAGGGTAGTCGTGTCTTCGTTCAGCTTAACGTCATGCTCCACGGTGGTGGTGGGCTTGTCGTCAGGCGCAGGAGTTTCGGTGGTAGTGGGAGCGGTAGTGGTTACCTCGGAGCTCTGGTCTGCGGTGGTATCCGAGGGAGTGCCCGAATTACAAGCCGCAAACGCAGTCAGCGCGGTAGCCAGCAAGAGAAGAATAGCTGTTTTTTTCATAATAATTCCTTCCATGTATTATATTACCGGATTATTAAACCCGACAATTACTGATTGTAAAGACGGAACTCGTAGAGGCAGACCGTGCCGGCTCCGGAGTCCACTGTGTAACCCTTGATCAACACATAGCGTGCGATCTGACTGCCTACATAGAATATCCTCCGTAGTGGGTTCAGATGCTTTCGTAACGGTCTGCAAGGCGGTGAGATCTGTGTTGAGCTTGATATCGTGTTGCACCTTACTGCCGGGCTGAGCGACGATGATCTCCGACTCGGCAGTGGTGGCGACAGTCGTTGCATCGGTGCTTGCAGATTGCGTTTCATTTGCAAAACCGCAGGAAACAAAGGATGCAGGAGACATTGCAGAAAGTAAAAGAACGGCTGTCTTTTTCATCAGATCCCTTTCCGGGAAATCTCTTTTGAAATATGAAATCAGGGAATATGCATACTCCCAATTATGTAGTATAATTATACCACACAACGTCCTTGGTTGCAATCAGCAATTCGCCGAAAATCAGACTTTCTTTTTGTGTAGAAACAACAATTTTTCGTTTGTATCTGCACCCGATGACGCCGGATTGTGAATCAGATGTAAACTTTTTCGTCTGACGCTTCTACGGGCTTTCCTTTTTTGCCGATCCGTGTTACAATAAAGCATACAAATAACGAATGAAGGAAACAGAAATGGAACTTTTGTATTTTTTTGAGAGCATCCGCAATCCCGTTTTGGATGCGATCTTCCAATTTATCACCTATTTCGGCGAAGATGTTCTCTTTTTGGCTCTGGCGCTGATCCTGCTTTGGTGCATTGACAAAAATCGGGCGTACTACATTCTCCTCTGCGGCTTCGTGGCTTCGCTGGCGGGACAGTTTCTGAAACTCGCCTTCAAGATCGACCGTCCTTGGGTGAAAGATCCCGAATTTCAGCCTGTTGCCAGTGCCAAAGAAGCCGCCAACGATTACTCCTTTCCCAGCGGACACACCATCATCGTAACCTCCACCTGGGGCGCCACCGCACTGAGTTTTGCCAAGAAGGCGCTTCGGATTGCCGCACCGATTCTGATTCTGCTTGTCGGAATTTCCCGTATGTATCTGGGCGTTCACACCCCTTGGGACGTTCTCGCCGGCTGGGGAGTGGGCATCGCCACCATTCTGCTTCTGCGCCCGCTGATGAACCGCGCAACGAAAAACAGTCGCGTGATGTGGGGTGTTATCGCGGGGCTGGTAGCGTTTGCCTCCGCCAATCTGCTCTTCGTCAGTCTCACGCCCGAAGAGGGCTTGGCAGACGTTACCCGTCTGGAGGGTGCGCTGAAAAACGCATGGACCTTTGTGGGGCTTGCGGTCGGTCTGATCTTCGTCTACTGGATGGACAGCCATGTGACTCACTTTGAAACGAAAGCGGTCTGGTGGGCACAGATTCTGAAAGTGAGCATCGGACTTGTGATCCTGCTCCTCATTAAGGGAGTTCTGAAACAGCCTCTGTACGCGCTGACAGGCGGGCACCATCTGGCTGACGGCATCCGCTACTGTCTGATCACGGTAGTGGGCGGCGGACTTTGGCCCATGACCTTCCCCTTTTTCGCAAGACTCGGGAAGAAGCAATGATCTGTATAGCGACCGATGGCTGCATCACCGCTTCATCGGTCGCTTTCTTTATGATTGATTATACCAAACCAAAGCGGATTTGGCAAGTATGAACAGTTTAGATATTTACGGAATCGTTTGCACCCAAAGCGGATGAAAAATGAGACTGTCGCAATAAGTCCCTGCGCGAATACAACTGATATTCCGCCCCCAAGGCGCACCGACAGAGTGTTTCTTTATTCAAATTCTTCGCTTTTGAGCGTTGTAGCAACCGCGGAGCGGTTGCTACACTCCTTATCAGATTCTCCACCTACTTCCTTGGCTCGGCGGCAATTCACGGAGATACTTTGTCAACAGTATGAGGGGTCTGTCGCAAATTCGGGAATGATTTCCGTCAAACTGACAACTTATACAAAAAACACTTGGACACATTTGATGTGACAAGTGTTTTTTTATTAGTTATGGCAATGTGTCATTCTCAAAAATCAATTTGCAACAACCCATTTTAATTATATTTTGTTATATTTTGGACTACCAAAAACCTTTTTCAAAAAGGTTCTTGGTAGTGTTTGAGGCAAAGCCCCGATACATTCTATTCCAATTTTCGTTTTCGTTTGGAGGTGTCGCGGCGGGCGTGTTCCATCAAGAGGAGGAAGCACAGCACAATCACGCCAATGGCAATCAACAGAAGAAAACCAATAACACCCAGCATCAACGGATCGATCGGCTCCGCCTGTGCGATGTTTGCCCGTGGGTCGTACTTCACCGTTTGCGTCTCGGTATGTTGACACCTACTGCACACACGCCGTTCCAATCCGTCGGAATCCTTGCTTGCTTCGTATACCGTTTCCCAATCGCCGAAATCATGTCCCAAATGCGGCAACACCACCGTTTCGGTATGCCCGCAACCGTCTGCACAATGACCGACCTTTACGCCGTTTGATATGCAGGTAGCGGGAATTTGCTCGGTCCAGATCATATCGTAAGGAAGCGGATCGGTAAAATCTTCCCGTTTGACCGTGCCGCAACCTTCGTATTGACAAGTGTAGATCGTATATCCCTGCGATTCGTGGGTGGCTTCCACCACTTCGGTTTTCCAGTTGTGCTCTACCATGGGGATTTCTTCGGTGGTGTACTGCCCGCAGACCAGACATACGTTTCTGAGATGTCCCACGCTATTGCAGGTAGGCTCGGTAATGACCGTCTGACTGTATGTATGCTCCGTAGTGCCCACCTGATCGGTCTGATAACTGTCCCCGCATCGGGTGCAGGTGTGGAGCGTATAACCGATGGAACTGCAGGTGGGAGCTATCACTTCGGTTTGATAGTTATGCCCCAGCGCGGTGCCGTCTTCCACCCGCTCGGTGGCAGAGCAAACGGTACAGCGTCTGGTAATCGTTCCCGCTTCTGTGCAGGTTGGCGCGGTGGATGCAATCTGTTTCCAAGTATGGGGTGCCAGATCCTCGTAAATGATTTCGTGATACTGATTACACTCGTCGCAGTTATACTCGGTATATCCGCGAAGCGAGCAGGAGGTCTCCTTGGTTCCCACAACCGTCAGCGGCTTGCCGCATTTGGGACAGGCAACGCTTGAGGAGGTGTGAGAATGAGTCTCCGCCTCAGCCGCGTGGATAGGTGATCCCCACGCTAATAAAGCCGACAGTATTGCCAATATCGACAGCAACACAAGTCCCGCTATCCATCCTAACTGATTTTTTTGCCAAAGCACCATTGCAATATCTCCCGAACATTTACATCCTGTTTTTTAATCATACAACATTTTCTGATAAATTGCAATAGTTTTTCAAAACTTTCGCGGATTTTTCGCGATTTCGCAGATGGAAGTTTTTCCCTTTTCCAACCGTCTGTTCAAGAGAAGGACCAAAGTTCCGAACACCACGGCTCCGTCCATGGACGGCGATAGATTTTCCAGATACAGCCGATCAATCGCCACCTTAACCCTTGCGGGCGGATCGCCGCAAAGCTGAGACAGCCCCGTGATCCCCGGTCGCAGAGTGTATACCCCCGCCCGCTGGCGCATCCGATGAATCCCGCCCTCCCCCACCAGCAGTGGGCGGGGGCCGATGAGACTCATCTCCCCCGTAAGGACATTCCAGAGTTGCGGCAGTTCGTCGATTCCCGTATTCCGCAAAAACGCGCCGCCGGGGATATAGTACCGATCGGGATCCACCAACACTCCTCGGGGAAGGATAGGCGCATCCTGCCGCATGGTGCGGAATTTGCAAACAAAAAACGGCTTTCCGTCCCTGCCGATCCGCTCCTGTCGATAGAGAACGCCCTCTCCCGACAGCGCGCAGACTGCCGCTGCTCCCGCCAAAACGGGTAATAAAAGCACCATCCCGCCTGCCGCCAATACGAAATCTGCCGCCCGCTTGAACCGCTGTCCTTTCACTCTGCTCACCTCTTTCCTATCATGCCCCGTAGAGCGTCCGATCATGCTTTTTCCGCGGAAATTCGGACTTGTTCTTTATCGTTCATACCGGGTTCATAATTGAGGTGTACAATAGTTGAAAAATGAAATTTCGAAAGGAAATTACCGATATGGCAAATAAAAAGACCTCCATTGGCGGTCAGGCGTTGATGGAAGGCATTATGATGCGGGGCCCCGAGGTCACCGCAATGGCGGTTCGCCGCGCCGACGGTCGGATGGTGATGGAGGAGTTTCCCACCAACACCAACGTCCCGAAGATATGCAAAATCCCGCTGATCCGCGGCATCTACGGCATGGTAACCTCCTTCACCGTAGGCTACAAGTGTCTGATGCGCTCCGCCGATCTGTACGCTGACGACCTCATTGCCGAGGAGGAAGCCAAGGAAGCCGCCCAAACCGCAGAGTCGGCAGAGGCATCCGAGGGCGAAACCGGCTCTGCGGATGCTGATTCTGCCACCCTGCAAGCGTCTCCTGCGGAAGAAGATGTCTGTACGAATGTTGCCGCAGAAGAAACTGCCTCCGCTGCCATCGCCGATCAATCCGCCGTGCCGGGGACGGTCGATGCTCTCCAAGCCGAGGAAGCATCCGCCGATCCGCAAAACGCCGGTGCTGCTTCCGAAATTGATGCTTCCGAAAAGGTCAACACTCCCCAAAAGGAAGAGAAAAAAGATGAAGGCGGCGTGTTCGGCACGATTTTGGGTGTGGTATCCGTGCTGATCGCAGTGGTACTGATGCTGGGGCTGTTCTTCTGGCTCCCCACCTTCCTGTACGACATTTCCGTCGCCAAGCTGGCATCCGGACTTTCCGGCTTCGGCGCGCGACTGCTCCGATCGGTCTGTGAAGCGACCGTCCGCGTGGCACTTCTGCTTCTCTACATGATCCTGGTTTCCCAGATGAAAGAGATCAAGCGCACCTTTATGTATCACGGCGCGGAACACAAAACCATTTTCTGCTACGAGCAGGGACTGCCCCTCACCGTTGAGAACGTCCGTCCCATGCGCCGTTTCCACCCCCGTTGCGGCACTTCTTTCCTGATTCTGATGGTGCTGGTGGGCATTCTGCTGGGAATGTTTATTCCCTTCACCGGCTGGCTCCGAGTGGTCTGCAAAATCCTGCTGATCCCGCTGACTGTTGGCATCGGCTACGAGCTGATCAAGCTGGCGGGCAGACACGACAACCTCTTCACCCGCATCATCTCGGCACCCGGCGTTTGGTTCCAGCACATCACCACCAAGGAACCGGACGATCAGATGATCGAATGTGCCATCGCCGCAATGGAAAAGGTCATCCCCGAAGACCGCGAAAAAGATAATTGGTGATCTGCTAAAAGCTGTTGCAATAACTCTCTGCGCAAATGCAACTATATTCCTTAGCTTCGGCAGTTCTCGCCCCGACGGTCATCCTGAGCGAGCAGCAAAGCGGCGTAGTCGAAGGATCTACAAAGGACTTTCGATAGAGTGTTTTCTTGTTCTAAGTCTTCGTTTTCTGAGGAGAGGGAGAAACCATCTCAAACGCCGAAGTTTTCTCCCTCTCCTCAGACTCCTTTCCCGTTTCCTTGGCTTCGGCAGTTCTCGAAGACACTTTGTCAGCAGCCAAACGCCTCCCGCCGGGAGGCGTTTTGTCGTGCGCTGACAGACCGCCGCCGGCTTTGAAGGATTTCTCGTTTTTTACAATTCTGCGCCCCCGAAATTTCCGCTCCTTCTATGAAAAGCCGTTGACTTTTCGAGAATTTTATGATATGATAATCTTATCTGACTATATTTGTATCTAAGGAAGGTTATCATCATGAGCAAATACATCCTTTCTGCTTTTGCCGACGAAGCCAGCCCGCTCTTTTACGAGCAGATCGATGCTATGCGCGAGTCGGGGATCACCCATCTGGAACTGCGGGGCGTCAACGGAAGAAACATCTCTTCCATGACCCGCGAAGAGGTGCGCTGTGCCAAGTTTATGCTGGACGGCGCGGGACTCTCGGTCTGGTCTATCGGCTCTCCCGTGGGCAAGATCAAGATCACCGATCCGTTTGAGCCTCATCTGGACAGCTTCAAGCGGATGCTGGACGCCGCCGTTATTTGCGAAGCATCCGTGATGCGCATCTTCTCTTTCTACGACGTCAAGACCGATGCCGACAAAGCGGAAGCCATCCGCCGTCTGCAGATCCTCGCCGAGACTGCAAAGGGCAGCGGCGTACTGCTCTGCCATGAAAACGAGAAGGGAATCTACGGCGATAGTGCCGAAAACTGCGTCGAGATCCTTGCCGCCGTTCCCGAACTGGGCAGCGTGTTCGATCCCGCTAACTTCATCCAATGCGGCGTTGATCCCCTGACCGCATGGGGAGTTTTGGCTGAAAAGACCACCTATCTGCACATCAAAGACGCTCTGCAAAGCGGCAAAGTCGTTCCCGCAGGATGCGGCGTAGGCAACCTGTCCGCCATCGTTGCCGACTTTGGCGCACGCGGCGGAAAGGTACTCTCCATAGAGCCGCACCTCACCGTTTTCAAGGGACTTGCCGATCTGGAAGAAGATCAGAAGACCGACATTGATCCTTACTCCTACCCCAGCGCACGGGATGCCTTCCGCGTTGCCGCCAATGCGATCCGCGGGATCGTGGAGAAGATCGGATGAGTTACGATCTGCATCTGTATCTGAAAGCCACTCCCACGCTGACCCCCGCGGCATTTGCCGAGATTTGCGGGCAGTTCGGGCTGACGGCAGAGTGCTGTCCCGATTTTACCCCCGACGGCACCCTCTCTCCTCTGTGCGTCAAGTTTGGCGGCGTTATGGACGGCGATGCTTGCGACTATCTCGCCGCCGTGGAGGTCAGCTGCTCCCAAATCAGCGAGCCGCGCGCCTTTTCTCTGCCCGGTGCCAAGAAAAAATGGTGGCAACTGCGCGCGCCCAAGGGCGAGACGGTGGAGATCCCCGCAAAAAGTGAGGCGATCTCCTTCTCCTGTGGAATTGACTCGCTGGAAATCCCGCTGGCACTGCTGCTATCCTATGCGATGGCGGGCGAGGACGGGCTTTTATACGATCCTCAGACCGATCGTTGTTTCATCGGGCAAGCTGCCATCGCCGCAGAAGTCACCCATGCGCTGAACCTGCTGAAAAACACCCCTGCAGATCGGCTCTATCTGCACGAATTCACCGAATGGCTCTGACTGCGGTCAGAAAAGATAAATTACACTTCTTATTTTGGAGGCTACTATGAAAAAAGTCAAGATCGGCGTGATCGGTGTCGGTAACATGGGTTCCGGACACGCCAGAATGTTCACAAACGGCGAATGCCCCGAGTTCGAACTGGTCGCCATCTGCGACATTAAGCCCGAGCGCGCCGCACAGATTGCTGACGAGTGCGAAAAGCGCCTTGCAGAGCGGGGCGAGGAGCGCAAGATCGCCCGCTTTACAGATGCCATCGAGATGCTGGATAGCGGACTGATCGAGGCGGTCACCGTTGCAACACCCCACTACGATCACCCCACCTATGTCATCGCCGCCATTGAGCGGGGCATCCATGTGGTTTCCGAAAAGCCCGCAGGTGTTTACACCAAGGCTGTCCGTAAGATGAACGCCGTTGCCGACGCGCATCCCGAGGTTTGCTTTGCCATGATGTTCAACCAGCGCACCGATCCCCTTTACATCAAGATCAAGGAGATTATGGATTCGGGCAAGCTGGGACAGATGAAGCGCGTGAACTGGATCATTACCGACTGGTACCGTCCCCAGAAGTATTACGACAGCGGCGCATGGCGCGCCACCTGGAGCGGCGAGGGCGGCGGTGTTCTGCTCAACCAATGCCCCCACCAGCTGGATCTGTGGCAATGGATCTGCGGAATGCCCGTAAAGATCGACGCACACCTGCACTACGGCAAGTGGCACGACATCGAGGTGGAGGACGACGTAACCGCTTATGCGGAGTACGCAAACGGTGCTACCGGTGTGTTCGTCACCTCTACCGGGGACGCCCCCGGCACCAACCGTCTGGAAATCCTCTGTGACGGCGGCAAACTGCTCTGCGAGAACGGAAAGCTGACCCTGTGGAAGAACGAGATGCTGGAATCCGAGTTTACCAAGAACGCGCCCGCCGCCTTCTCTGCGCCCAAGAAAGAGCGCATCGACCTGACCCCCGAAGGTCGCTCTACCCAGCACGTGGGTGTCTTCAACGCCTTTGCCGCTCATCTTCTGCGCGGCGAGCCTCTGATTGCCAAAGGACAGGAAGGCATCAACGGTCTGACCATTTCTAACGCCATGCATCTGTCCTCCTGGCTGGGCAGACCTGTAGAACTGCCGCTGGACGAAGACCTCTACTACGAGGAACTGAAAAAGCGCATTGCCTCCTCTCGTCGCAAGGAAAACGTGACCGAGGTTGTCTCCGACACCTCCGGCACCTACGGCGGCGCGAAATAAGGCGATTTCGGGAAATGATCTGCCTGCGGATCGCTTCCCTTCGCCGCCTGTCTGCTTCTTTGCCCGTCAACCATCAGTTGATTGATTTTCCCCCTTTTTTGTGGTAAAATATACTTAATCACCCTTAAAAACCGTTGCGTTTTCGTTTTTTCGGAACAAAGGAGCCAATATGAAGAAGAAAGACACCAATCAAAAAGCAAAAATGAAAAAAGACCTGTCCGCCGGACGGGTATGCTCAAACACCTTTTATGTACTGAAGCTTATTCACAAAACCGCACCCATCTATCTGCCTACCTATTTTCTCTGGTCTGTGGCGGGCGCACTGGTGAGCTTTTTCACCACTTCTTATCTGCTGCGCTATGTGGTCAACACCTATCAGAGTGGCGGAAAGATTCAAAACGCCTTCCTGCTGATTGCAATTTGCGCAGTTGTAACTGTCGTATATGAACTGGCGGTGGGCTGTCTTCGCAACTTAGTCTATCCCCGCTGTACCCAGCGGATTGTAGCGAAGATCGAGAAAATGCTCTTTGACCAATCCGCACAGGTAGAGCTTTCCTGCTATGAGGACCCCGCCTTCTACGACCAATATGTCCGCTCCATGGAAAACGCCTACGGCAAATGTATGGAGGTGGTCTACAATATCGACGACCTGATCTGGGCGTTGGTAACACTGTCCGCCAATACTATTCTGCTGATTTCCATCGACCCTGTTCTCATGGTTTTTGCCTTCCTCCCTCTGCTTTTGGGACTTGTCCGCAAGAAGCAGAACAAGGTGGTCCATGAGTTCGACACAAAGCGCAATCCCATCGATCGCCAAATCGGATATGTTCAGCGCACCTTCTACCTTGGGGAGTACGCCAAGGAAATGCGGCTGGGCAATATGTACAAATGTATGTTCGAGCAGCAGAAGGAGGCATGGCAGGGCTACAAGAAGCTGATCACCGATTACGGCTTTGCCAAGGGCGCCTGCCGATTCCTATTAAACTTTTGCATGGACGGGATCGCCGTACTGGGTGCCATGCTGTATGCCACCTATCAGGCGATAGGCAGAGGTGCCATGCTGCTGGGGGACTGCATTGTGGTGCTGAACTCCATCGGGCAGGTATCCTGGCAGTTCTCCACGCTGATGGAACGGTTTACCGATTTCCACAAAAACGCTCTTTATGTGGAGGATTTCCGCTTTTTTGTAGATTACGAGCCGAAAATCGCCTCAAAGTCGGGGGAGGAGCCGTCGATGGGCGATCTTACCCTTCACTCAGTGGACTTTACCTATGCCGGTGCGGCACAGCCGTCGCTTCGTGGCATCCATCTGACCGTCCATCCCGGCGAGAAGATCGCGCTGGTGGGCAGGAACGGATCGGGCAAATCCACCCTGGTCAAGCTGCTCCTGCGGCTGTACGACCCCACTTCCGGTCAGATTACCCAGGGCGGTCGACCGATCTCCGACTTTGACCCGACCACCTACCGCCGTCAGTTCGGGGTGGTCTTTCAGGATTTCAAGCTCTTTTCCCTGTCGGTGGCAGACAATGTTCTGCTTCGCCCCTATAACGATGCCGACCAGAAAACGGTCGAGACGGCTCTGAAGCTGTCGGGTGCCTATGACAAGGTTTCCCGCTTCAAAAACGGGATTCACACCACCCTGACCCGAGAATTTGACGACGAAGGCGAAAATCTGTCGGGCGGCGAGGCACAAAAGGTAGCGCTGGCAAGAATCTTTGCAAGACCCTCCTCCTTCGTCATT
>JBJDZI010000071.1:0-12002 GCA_051867925.1 Eubacteriales bacterium | reverse complement strand
CCGTATAGGTGGCAGGATTGGAACGGGGCGTCCGCCCGATGGGGGACTGGTCGATGGCGATAACCTTGTCCAGTTGGCGCACACCTTCCACGCTGTCGCAATCGCCCGGAATGGTGTAAGCACCGTTCAGATCCCGTGCCAGCGTATTCAGCAGAATGGAATTGACCAGCGAAGATTTGCCGCTTCCCGACACGCCTGTAACGCAGACGAACATTCCCAGCGGGATCTTCACGTCAATGTTTTTCAGATTATGCTCGCGGGCGCCCTTGATCTCCAGGAAAAGACCGTTTCCGGGGCGGCGATGCTCGGGGATGGCAATCCGCCGTCTGCCCGACAGAAATGCACCTGTGATGGACTTCTCGTCCGCCATCACTTCTTGGGGCGTACCTGCGGAGACTACCTCGCCGCCGTGGATGCCCGCGCCGGGTCCGATATCCACGATAAAATCGGACTCCGCCATCGTCTCCTCGTCGTGCTCCACCACAATGACGGTGTTGCCCATGTCGCGGAGCTTTTTCAGGGTGTTGATCAATTTTCCGTTGTCGCGCTGATGCAGACCGATGGAGGGTTCGTCCAAAATATAGATAACACCCATCAGCGCTGAGCCGATCTGGGTTGCCAGACGGATGCGCTGGGCTTCGCCGCCCGACAGCGTGGAAGATTTGCGGGACAAAGTCAGATACTCCAAACCCACGGAGCAGAGGAAGGACAGCCGCGCCTTCACTTCCTTGACGATCTCGCGGGCAATGACCCATTCAGTCTCAGTAAAGGTGAGGTTTTCCACGAAGGTCAGTGCTTCGGAGACTGCCATAGAGCAAAACTCGTGGATATTCTTACCGCCGATGGTGACGGCAAGAACAGAGGGAGAAAGCCGCGCGCCGTGACAGTCGGGGCAGGTAACCTCTTCCATAAATTCCTCGTAATATTCGTTGCCGCCCCATTGCTTCATCCGTTGCTCGATCATGGGGATCAGACCTTCAAAGGAAAGAGTCTGATGGGAGATGCGCATTTCAAAGACGCGGTTCACCGAATACACATGGTCTTCGTCGCCGTAGAAAAGCACTTTCAGCGCTTGTTTGGAATATTTGCGGATAGGCGTGTCCAGCGTAAAGCCGTAATTCTTGCCCACCGCTTCAAACAGCGGTCCGTTCCATGTGCCATCGTCCAATGACTTGAAGCCGTTGACCCGCACCGCGCCCTGACGGAGCGACAGATTCTGATCGGGGATGATCTTTGCGGGAGACAGGCGGGGCTGTTCGCCCAGTCCGGAGCAGGTGGGGCAAGCGCCCAAGGGATTGTTGAAGGAGAACATCCGAGGCTCCAGTTCGCCGAAGGAGATATTATGCTCCTCGCAGGCGAAGTTGAGGGAAAAGGTCATCTCTTCCTCGGTATTATTGCCGTTCTCGTCCCGTTTCATCACCACAACGGTGAGGTTTCCGTCGCTCTGACGGAGCGCGCTCTCCACCGAATCGGCAAGGCGGGGACGAATGTCGGGACGGATCACCAGACGATCCACCACAATCTCCACGGTGTGGCGGAGATTTTTGTCCAGCACGATATCTTCGGTTAGTTCGTAGATGCTTCCGTCCACCCGAACGCGGACGAAGCCGCTTTTCTTTGCTTCATCCAATACTTTGATGTGGGTACCCTTCTTGGCACGCACTACAGGAGAAAGGAGCATGAACCGAGTCCCCTCGGGAAGGGCGAGAATCTGCTCGATGATATTGTCCACGGTCTGACGGCGGATTTCCTTTCCGCAGACAGGGCAATGCGGCACGCCCACTCTGGCATACAGCAGACGGAGGTAGTCGTAGATCTCGGTAACCGTACCCACGGTGGAACGGGGGTTCTTGGAAGTGGTTTTCTGATCAATGGAGATGGCGGGGGACAGTCCCTCGATAAAATCTACGTCGGGCTTGTCCAGCTGTCCCAAAAACATACGGGCGTAGGAGGACAGAGACTCCACGAAGCGGCGGTGTCCCTCAGCATAGAGCGTGTCGAAAGCCAACGAGGACTTGCCGCTTCCCGAAAGTCCCGTAAACACGACCAGTTTGTCCCGTGGGATCTCCAGATTGATGTTTTTCAGATTGTTGGCGCGTGCGCCTTTGATGATGATCTTTTTACTTGACATTTGATTTCCTTATTGATTCACAGTTACTATATAGAATGGATTCGCAGTTACTGATGGCTTTTTGAGACGGTGAGATGCCGCTTAACCCACGCTTCCACATCATCCGCAACAGCCATGACGCTCTTCTGCGTGATGTCTAAGGTTTCGAAGGGCAGATCGCCCAGCCGATCGTGGGTTTGAAAGTATCGATTGTACTCTGCCGAGCTTCGGAGCCAGTCCTCATCGGTGATTCCTCTCCCCTCAGTCATGCGCCGGCGGAGCGCACTCTCCTCGCAGGTAAGGGCAAGGCAGTAGATCTCCGAGAAGAAGCGGCAGTTGTAGGTTTGGCGAAGTTTGTCGAGACAGCCCGCCATCGTCCACAGCACGGGTTTGCCGCTTTGCATCAGATTGCGGGAAAGGCTCTCCATCTGCTCGACCTGATCCAGATAGTCCGCGTCGGACTCATGCGGCATGATATTGTAAAAGATGTCACCGTCCAGCACGATAAAGTCGGTCTGTCTTTGCAGAAGCGCCTGTCCCGTGGTGGTCTTTCCCACACCGCTGCACCCGGAAAGGATGAAGAGCGGGAGTCGCCTGTAGTGCCATCGGTAGCCGCAACGGGGGCAGAGAATCTCTGTATCCGTGACGGTTTTGTCTTTCTTGTAATTTCCGCAATGCGGGCAGGTTCCTATCATTCTGTAAATCCTCTTTCGGATCGGTTGATCACTCTTGATTGTGGGAGACTGCTCCGCAGTTGCGGGAGTCATTCGTCTTCACCCTGCTACGGGAACGCCCGATGGATTAGTCTTCCTGTAAAGAACGGATTCGGTCGCGCAGTTCTGCCGCAGTCTCGAAATCCAGCCGTGCGGCGGCATCTCGCATCTGCTTTTCCAGTTCGGGGATGGATTGGGGAACGGGAGCGTTTCTCGCAGATCTGCCGCGATTTCCCTTTTTCTGATTTCCGTCCTCATCCTTGCTGCCCAGATCGATCAGCTCGCGGACAGGCTTGATGATGGTCTGCGGCACGATGCCGTTGGCTTCGTTGTACGCCTCCTGAATGGCACGACGGCGGTCGGTCTCCAGAATCGCCGCTTGCATCGAAGCAGTCATTTTATCGGCATACATGATGACTCTGCCTTCCGCATTTCGCGCGGCACGGCCGATGGTTTGGATCAGCGCGGTCTCGCCGCGGAGGAAACCCTCCTTGTCGGCATCGAGGATCGCCACCAGCGACACCTCGGGGATGTCCAAGCCCTCTCGCAGAAGATTGACGCCCACCAGCACGTCGAACACACCCAGGCGCAGATCGCGGATGATCTCGGTGCGCTCTACCGTTTCTACGTTGTGGTGGATGTACTTGACCTTGATCAGATTCATCTCCAGATACTCGGTCAGATCCTCCGCCATTTTCTTGGTGAGGGTGGTGACCAGCACCCGCTCGCCCTTCTCGGCGCGGATGCGGATCTCACCCATCAGATCGTCGATCTGCCCTTCGATGGGGCGCACCTCTACCTTGGGATCCACCAACCCTGTGGGGCGGATCAGCTGTTCGGCGATCTGACCGCTTCGATTTCGCTCGTATTCACCGGGAGTCGCCGAAACGTAGATCACTTGGTGGATCTTTTGCTCAAATTCGTGGAAATACAGCGGACGGTTGTCATACGCCGAGGGCAGACGGAAGCCGAAATCCACCAGCGATTTCTTGCGCGCACTGTCGCCGCCGCTCATTCCTCTGACCTGAGGGAGCGTGACATGACTCTCGTCGATAAACATCAGAAAATCGTCCGGGAAATAGTCCAACAGCGTATAGGGCGTACTGCCCGCAGGTCTGCCCGAGAAAATGCGGGAGTAGTTCTCAACGCCCGAGCAAAAGCCCACCTCCCGGAGCATTTCCAGATCGTATTTCGTCCTCTCCTCGATGCGCTGGGCTTCGATATATTTGTTTTGTTCCTTGAACCATGCTACCCGCTCTTCCATCTCGCGCTCGATCTCCTCGAATGCCGCCTCTCGCTTATCTTCCGAAATGGCGTAGTGGGTGGCGGGGAAAATGCAGGCATAGGAGATGCTTCGAAGCACCTCTCCCGTGACCACATGAACCTCCGTGATCCGCTCGATCTCGTCGCCCCAGAATTCTACGCGAATAGCTTTCTTATCCTGCGAAGCGGGAAGCACCTCCACCACATCGCCCCGCACGCGGAATCGGTCGCGGGCGAAGGCAAGATCGTTGCGGGTGTAGTTCATGGCGATCAACCGCGCGATCATCTCCTCGCGGGAGAGGTTTGCACCTACCCGCAGAGCCAGCACCTGCTCCTCGTAAGCGTTGGGATCGCCCAGGGAGTAGATACAAGACACACTTGCCACAATGATCACGTCCCGCCGCTCAAAGAGCGCAGAGGTGGCGGAATGGCGCAGGCGGTCGATCTCGTCGTTCACCGCCGAGTCTTTTTCGATATATAAGTCTTTGCCCGGGATGTACGCCTCGGGCTGGTAGTAGTCGTAATAAGAAACGAAATACTCCACGGCGTTATCGGGGAAAAACTCCCGAAATTCGCCGCAAAGCTGAGCGGCAAGAGTTTTGTTATGGGCAAGCACCAGCGTGGGTTTATTCACGCGGGCGATGATGTTCGCCATGGTAAAGGTCTTACCCGAACCGGTCACACCCAGCAGAGTCTGCTCCTGAATGCCCGCCTCCACACCCGCCGTCAGACGGTCGATGGCTTCGGGCTGATCGCCCGTGGGCTTGTACGAGCTATTGAGTTTGAAGGTTCCCGTGAGTTTATCGTTCCCAAAGATTCCCATACCTGTTCCTTTCGTCGGTGATTTTCATGGGTGTTCAACCGGACACCGCACCGCTTTGAGAGTGCAACCAAACAGTTGCACTCTCAAAGCGGTCAATGGGCGCTGCCTACTTCTTTCCAAACAGTTTGCCGAAGAAGGATTTCTTTTCTTTTCCCTTCTTGGCGGTCTTTTCGGGAGCCACGTTGGAAATCAGTTCTTCCTCCAGCTGTGCCGCTTCCTCTTCCGCTTCGGCGCGGTCATCCTCCGTCTCCGCCTCGCCGAACAGGGTGCCGCCAAAGATGGAATCGCACTCTGCGACCTGCTCTTCCTCCGGCTCTTCCTCGGCAGTGCGTCCCCGCTGACGGTAAAGCGTCATTACGCTCCGCATCACATAGGGATTATCCACCAAAGAAATAGTCACCTCGCCGTCTTCGTCCATCACAAAATCGAAGATCACCTGATCGCCGTCTTCCTCGCCGCTCTCGTCGATGGGTTGCAGAAGGGCAAAATTGTGATCCACCATCTCATCCTCGTACTCTTCGGAGGGAGTGGTCACGGGGATCAGCGCCATCTGGGAAAACCGTGCGATCTCGCCGCGATCGTTCTCCAGTTCGATGGGAGCGTCGTTTTCGGGATCGCCGAGCTGTTCCAGTATCTTCTTCAAATCGCTTCTCATAGTCAAATTCTCCTTTATTCTATACGATTATGTACACTTCTTTACAAAAATATATCCTTATTTTACCCGATTTCGTTCCGATAAGGAACCGATGCCGCCGCTCCCGATCTGGTAACGGCGATCCCCGCTGCACGGGTAGCCAGTGAAAGGGCGTCCGCGGGAGGAGCACCTTCGGCGCGGGCAGCAAGGAAGTAGCCCGTAAAGGTATCCCCTGCGGCGGTGGTGTCAACCGCTTCGACCTTGCAAGCGGGACAGTACAGCCGCCGACCGTCCGCCTGCCACCACGCGCCGAAGGCACCCAGCGTCAGAACAGCCTCGGCGTAGGGATAACGCTTTGCAAGCATGGCAAGCACGCGGTCGGGTTCCCGCTCTCCCGTAAGGGCGTGACCTTCCGTCTCATTCAAAACGAAACAATCCACCAAAGACAGATCGGCGGTAAGCAGATCTTCGGTGATGGGCGACGGATTCAAAATCACCCACATCCCCCGCGCTTTGGCAAGGGAAAGGAGGGTGGAAAGCCCTGCCACTTCGTTTTGCAGGAGCAACCAATCCTCTGTTCCGAAACGATCCAGCACTGCCCGCATATCATCTGCAGAGACCGCGCCGTTGGCACCTGCGCAGACTAAGATGCGATTCTGCCCATCGGGCTCTACCTCGATGATGGCGTGCCCCGTGGGCTGATCGGTGACGGCAAGATAAGTCACGTCCACGCCCTCGGCGATCAGGAGTTGGGCGAGAAACCGTCCGTCCTCTCCGATCTTCCCCGCGTGACAGACGGGCGCGCCCGCGCGTGCCAGCGCGATGGATTGATTCAGCCCCTTTCCCCCTGCGTTTTTCCGATAGGATAGCGCAGACAACGTTTCACTGGGCGAGACGAAACGCTCCACCTCATAAACATGGTCGATGTTCAGCGAACCGAAATTCAATATTTTCATTGTTATTATATGTTCCCCAGCAGTTTAGTGAACAGATCATCCATCAGTCCGTCTCTGTGGACGTGGGAGACATACGCCATCGGCGCGCCTTCCGCTTCCTCGTACCGACCGTCGTAGCCTGAACGGCGGCGGGGACGGATATCCCACATCAGATGGCGGGAGGCATCGGTGAGCCACGCTACGGCAGTCACATCCCAGATGACTCGCGACCAAGGACGGTTATTTCCCGGATAGCAATCCAGCACGTTCTGCGCCAGATAATCCGCCAGCGGATTCTTGCCCAGCAGATGATGCCGCAGTTCGGGAGCGGTGGTAGTAAATGCTGACACCACGCCCATGCAGGGGAGTTGCACGAAGGGTACGCCGCTGTCACAGATCACGCGGGATGCCGCAACATCCTCCCAAAGATTGAATTCGCGGGTGTCGGGCCAGGTCACGGCATGACCACCCAGCCAGACCACCACAATGCGCTCCGAAAGGGTGGGATCCATTATCATCGCGGAGGCTATGTTGGTGATGGCACCGATTGCCACCACATAGAGGGGATGCCGGGCAGAATAGTGGTGGGACAGCTCGATCAGCCGTTCTGCGGCGGGCGACGGGACGGGCGTCCCCTCGTCGTGCAGGAAGGTTCGACTGCCGCGGTAAACCACGGGCGCAAGATCCTCCCTGCCGCATAGGGAAAGCAGGCGCAGGATCTCGTTGTAGCTCTTCTCCATACCGTCCTCGGCAGAGGTGGAACGCTCGTTCAAAAAGGGTGCGGCGCAAAGAGCGAGGGGATTGATCCGATCGGGATTTTTCAGAAAGTAAGCAATGGCAAACTGATCGTCGATCTCGTTATAGGCGTCGGTATCCAGCACCGCATCCACCTTTCCCGCGGGAGGGGTGAGCAGTTTCAAAAAGGTCTTCTGATCCATTGGAACGCCTCCTTGGATCGCAGCAAACGCACCGCCGCAATCCGAACAAATTTTCTCTTTTCATTATATCATATATTTTAGAAAAATGCAATAGCATCGTTTGATTTTTTTATGAATTTCCGAAGAAAATCAGATGATGCGGTACGGGGGAGGGATGGTTTTTATCAAATCGTTGTTTTGCAAAGATCATTGAAAATTTTCCGAATAATTAGAATACGACGGAAAATACTTCGAAGTGAAATTTGTCGATTCTAAAGGCTAAACCATAGACGTTTTGACAACGCCTATAGATGTTCTCGAACTCGTCACCTCTTTGCAACAAAGCATCGGTATACTCTTACCAATCTGACAAAGGCTTCGAACTTAGGTATTCCTCTCTCTCCGAAGCCTTTTGCCGACTGCATATCAAATTCCAACATCCGGGCTTATGATTGTAGTCATCTTCTCTATTCCGCTCCACTGTCTCCGCCGCACCGGTTTGTCCCCATCCGCCCATTTATTTTTCAAACTTTTTTCGCAAAAAAGTCAATTTCGACTTGATTTTTTCGAAAAGGTATGCTATACTGAAATCTATAAGCGAATTTTTTGGGGAGGAGCGCCGTATGAAGCCAAAAGTAGCACTGGTAACGGGGGCGTCAAGCGGGATCGGTCGGTCGATCGCGCTAATGCTGGCGCAAAACGGCTACGCCGTTGCGCTGGGCTGTCGCAATATCCAAGCCGCCGAAACGGTGGCACAGCAGATCCGTCAAAGCGGCGGTACCGCCCTGGTCTGCCCCGCCGACGTCACCGACGCCGCCTCCGTGGAGTCCATGGTGGCATCCGCCCAAACCATGGGCAATATCGAACTGCTGGTTCCCGCCGCGGGCATCGCTTATCAGAACCTCTTCCAATACACCGACGAGAGCACCTACGACCGCATCATGGACACCAACGTCAAGGGCGCCTATCTCGTCGCCAAAGCAGTGCTTCCCGCTATGATTGCCGAAAGGCGCGGCAATATCGTCTTCGTCTCCTCTATGTGGGGGGAGGTGGGCGCATCCTGCGAGGTGGTCTACTCCGCTTCCAAAGCGGCGCTGATCGGACTCACCAAGGCACTTGCCAAGGAAGTGGGACCTTCGGGCATCCGAGTCAACTGCGTTTCCCCCGGTGTCATCCGCACGCCTATGACCGAGCCGCTGGGGGAGGACACGCTGGGTGCGCTGGCAAAAGAGACTCCGCTTGGCCGCATCGGAACTCCCGAGGAGGTTGCAAACGCCGTTTTGTTTCTGGCTGACAACGCTTCGTCCTTTATTACGGGACAGGTTTTGGGGGTCAGCGGAGGGCTGATCGTCTAAAATAGGCAACATCCACAAAATCACACTTCCATTTTTGGTGAATTCGCAGAAATTCGCAATTCCCTATTGCATTCTACCGCTTTTTGTGTTATACTGTTTCCATCAATTTTTGGAGCGACGGAAATGTATACATGTGCAATTCTGAATACGGCACTACTGAGCGGCATTATTCTACTGGTTCACCTGTAAAATAATACGCTTTGAAGTTTTGCCTGTACAGAGTTTTCACCTTTGTATACATATTCCATTATATGATGCAATGATGCCCTCAGTCTTACGGAAGCTTTGAAGCCGTAGGACTTTTTGTTTTTTCATCATCCGTCTAAACGCACCAAATCCATATAGCGAAAGGAATCTACTATGATACTCAGCGGATCCCAAATCTTAATCGAAACCCTGCTGGAGCAGGGGGCTGACACCGTCTTCGGCTATCCCGGCGGAACGGTTCTGAACATCTACGACGAGCTTTACAAAAGTGCCGATCGAATCCATCACATCATCTCTGCCCACGAGCAGGGCGCGGTACACGCCGCCGACGGCTACGCAAGAGCCACCGGCAAGGTTGGCGTGGTCATCGCCACCTCCGGCCCCGGTGCAACCAATCTGGTCACCGGCATCGCCAACGCTTATCTGGACAGCACGCCCGTCGTTGCCATCACCGGTAACGTCGGCAGAAGCCTCATCGGTCGTGACTCCTTTCAGGAGGTTGACATCAAGGGCATCACGATGCCCATCACCAAGCACAATTTCCAAGTGCAGTCCACCGAGGAGTTGGCAGATACCGTCCGCAAGGCATTCAAAATCGCCCGCAGCGGCAGACCCGGTCCCGTTTTGATCGACATCCCCAAGGATATTCAGATCGCTACCGCCGAATACACCCCCGCAGCTCCCCTTCCCTCGGACAAGGCGCCCTACGCCTTTGAGACCGACATCAATCAGGCACTCAAGATGATCGCCGAATCAGAGCGGCCCTACATCTTCTGCGGCGGCGGCGTCATCACCGCGGACGCAGGTAAAGAGATCGCCGCTCTGGCGGACGCCATCGACGCGCCTATCGGCTTCTCCATGATGGGTCTGTCGGCAGTTCCATCCACCCATCCCCGGGCGCTGGGCATGGTGGGTATGCACGGTCACTACGCCGCTACCAAGGCACTGTATCAGTCCGATCTGATCCTTGCGCTGGGCATCCGCTTCTCCGACCGCGCCACCGGCGATAAGAAGAAGTTCGCCTCCGGCGCCAAGATCATCCACATCGACATCGACAACGCCGAACTGAACAAGAACATCGCTTGCCATCTGGGCATCAATGCAGATGTGAAGGAGACAGTCTCCCGCATTCTGGAAAGTTTGATCCCCGCCACCCATCCCCAGTGGCAGGAAAAGGTCGCATCCTACCGTCAGTACGAGGAAGAGCATCTGTATCTTGGCAAAGGCGATCTGACTCCTTATCAGATCATTGATGCGGTGATGGAACACACCGCTCCCGATATGCCCATCGCTACCGACGTCGGTCAGCACCAGATGTGGGCGGCACAGCGTTGCAGACTGGATAATCCCCGTACCTTTGTTTCCTCCGGCGGTCTGGGCACCATGGGTTACGGCATGGGAGCCGCCATCGGTGCTTGCGTGGCAACCGGCAAGCGCACCGTCCTCTTCACCGGCGACGGCAGTTTCGGCATGAATCTCAACGAGATGGCTACCGCCGTTTCACAGAATCTGCCTCTGGTCGTGATCCTGATGAACAACGGCGTGCTGGGTATGGTTCGTCAATGGCAAACCCTCTTCTTCGGTCAGCGCTACTCGCAGACCACTCTGGATCGCAAGACCGATTTCGTTGCCCTTGCCAAAGCCTTCGGCGCAGAAGGCTTTGCCGTCACCAATCAAGACGAACTGACCGCCGCGCTGGAGAGCGCATTTTCCGCTAACGGCCCCGTTCTGCTGGATTGCAGAATTGATCAGGACGAGATGGTCATGCCCATGATCCCGCCCAACGGCAGTATTTCCGACATTTTGGTCAATCTGAAGAACTGATCGGGAGAAAGGAGAACACCCATGAAAAAATACATCGTAGGATTGCTGGTTGCCAACGAAGCCGGCGTTCTGACCCGCATTTCTGGTCTTTTCGGCAGACGTGGCTTTAACATCGAGTCGCTGACCGTCGGCACCACCGAAGATCCCCACCTCTCCCGCATGACCGTCACCTTCACCGGCGACGAGTACACCCGCGATCAGGTGATCCGTCAGGTTGCCAAATGCGTGGACGTGCAATACGTCAAGGAACTTCCCTTGGAAAAGTGCATCTCCCGCGAGCTGGTGATGCTGAAGGTCGCCACCGACGACGCCGATATGCGTAAGGACGTCATGGACGCCATCGCCGCATTCAAGGCCAAGCAGATCGACTACTCTTCCCGCTCCGTCGTGGTGGAACTGACCGGAGAGAGCGCCAAGATCGACTCTTTCATCGAACTGATGAAGCCTTACGGCATCTTAGAGCTTTGCCGTACCGGTACGGTAGCAATGGACAGAGGCACCACCTGCCTCAAGGACGCGTAAAACCCACCCCGGCTCTTGTGGGAAATACTTCCCTCCACGAGTCCTCGGTTCGTTTTATATAGAAAATCTATCATTACATAATTTAAGGAGATTTGAAATTATGGCAGCAGTAATGTATTACGAAAAAGATTGTGACCTTTCCCTGCTTGACGGCAAGACCGTTGCGATTGTAGGCTACGGCTCTCAGGGTCACGCACACGCACAGAACCTTCGCGACAGCGGCGTGAAGGTGATCATCGGTCTGTACGAAGGCTCCAAGTCCGCAGTCCGTGCAAAGGCTGACGGCTTCGAGGTCTACAACACCGAGGAAGCAGTTCAGAAGGCTGACATCGTAATGATTCTGGTCAACGACGAAAAGCAGGCTTCCCTCTACAAGAACTGCATCGCTCCCTATCTGAGAGATGGCATGACCCTCTGCTTCGCTCACGGCTTCAACATCCACTTCAAGCAGATCGTGGTTCCCTCCACCATCAACGTCATCATGATCGCACCCAAGGGCCCCGGTCACACCGTTCGTTCCCAGTATGTGAAGGGTCAGGGCGTTCCCTGTCTGGTTGCTGTGGAGCAGAATGCTACCGGCAACGCACACGATCTGGCGCTGGCTTATGCGCTGGGTATCGGCGGTGCACGCGCAGGCGTTTTGGACACCACCTTCCGTGAAGAGACCGAGACCGACCTGTTCGGCGAGCAGGCTGTCCT
>JBJDZI010000070.1:0-50559 GCA_051867925.1 Eubacteriales bacterium | reverse complement strand
CGCCGCAAGCACATTTGATCGTGCATTCTTTATATTCGGGATGGATTCCTGCTTTCATGATCTCACACCTCTCATAGTTTCATTATCAAACAGCGTTATTATAGCACATCTTTTTGAATTTTGCAATAGGTTTTTTTACTTTTTTCAAAAAAATTTTCAATGGTGCTTGAAATGACGCAAATTTGGTGATACAATAAGAGACGAATTCCCAAAATTACAGGAGCGTTTTATGCAAGCAACTCTCACAGGGCGCGAGATCACGCTGTCTGATCAACAGTATTTCCCGAAGAAGCGCCTGATTTCCTTTGAAAATTTTACAAACATATATATGTGGCGAAAAGTAATGAATTATCGCCTGCTGATCGTCCACGGCATCCCCTGCCTTACGGGACATTACGGTGATCAACCCACTTTTTGCTTTCTGCCCAATGCAAAAGAGGACGGTCTGCTCCGCCTCGTACTGGAGGAGCTGCGCGATCAGCTCGGCTCTCCCCTGCTCCTTCGTCCGCTGGATGAGACGGGGGTGCGGCGGGTTCTGTCGCTCTATCCCGATGCGAAGATCACCGACAAACCTTCGATCCACGATTATATTTATCTGCAAAGCGATCTGGCAACTCTGCCCGGAAACCGATTCCATCAAAAGCGCAACCATGTGAACAATTTTGAGAAGAAGTACGCTTGGGAGTATACTTCGGTCACCGCGGACAAGCTCCCTGCACTCCGCGCGGCGGCAGCACATCTCTTTGCGGTGGACGGACGGCTCCCCGACGAGTACGAGGCGATTCTTGAGATCCTCGACCATTTTGAGGAACTTCATGTAAAAGCCGGCATCCTTTCGGTGGGGGGGATTCCCGTTGCCTATTCCATCGGCGAGAAAATGTGTGATGACACCGCTCTGATTCACATTGAAAAGGCTGACCGTTCCTTTGACGGTGCCTATGCCATGATCAACAAACTCTTTGCGGGGGAATTTGCAGACTGCACCTATATCAACCGCGAGGAGGACATGGGCATCCCGGGTCTGAGGAAAGCCAAGTGCTCGTATCATCCCGTACGGATGGGTGCCTATTGCGTGGCTGAAATTTGATCATGCAACTGGGTAAGTCGTGAATATTGCAAAAAGCGCACCTGACGATGCGCTTTTCTTGCGGTTAAACTCTTTCTTTAACCTTGGCAGCCTTGCCCAGTCTGCCGCGAACGTAGTACAGTTTCGCACGGCGAACCTTACCACTGCGGATAATGTCAACCTTAACTACGTTAGGGGAATGAACGGGGAAGGTCTTCTCAACGCCTACGCCGTAGGAAACACGTCTTACGGTGAAAGTTTCGGAGATTCCGCCGCCCTTCTTAGCGATGATAGTGCCCTCAAAGAGCTGGATTCTTTCCTTGTTACCCTCTTTGATGCGGTTGTGAATGCGAACGGTATCGCCCACGTTGAGAGTGGGAACCTCGCTCTTCAACTGCTCGTTAGTGAAAGCCTTGATCAGATCCATCAGGTTTTCCTCCTTCAAATTCATAGAACATTCATGCGAGCCTGCAGAGGACTGTTCCGTAATATTATATTCGCACGCTCAATGGCGCACAGCGGGTATATTATAGCACAAGAAATTCAAAATTGCAATACCCTTTTGCAATTTTTTTGCAGATTTTGCGAATTTTTTCGAAAACCGCACAAGACACCCGTCTCCTCCCCAAAGGTGCGTGGCACTTATCCGTTTGGCGGTGCGGAGGATGCCCGAACAGGGTGCACAGAGTTCTCTGATTTATCATTCTGGTTTCTCATTCTGACCAAAATATTTTCGGAATCCTCCCGTTTTCGATACATTTTGCAAAAACTTTTTCTTTTGCCACCAAAATTTTGCGAAAGCAGTTTACTTTTCTTCGCCCTTGTGCTATAATAATGAGGAATATTCTCATTTTCGGAATTTTCACCCGTTTGTATCGGATTTCCCAATCGAAAAGAGGTCTTATCTTTGAAATATCTGGTTGTGCTGTGCGATGGCATGGCTGACGAAAAAATAGAAGCGCTGGGCGGTCGCTCCCCCATGGAAGCGGCAAACAAACCCTGCATGAACTATCTCTGCGCCCGCTCCATGGCGGGAACCGTCAACAATGTTCCCGAGGGAATGGTGCCCGAGAGCGACACCGCCAATCTTGCCGTGATGTCCTACGATCCCAAACTCTACTCCAAGGGACGCTCTCCGCTGGAGGCGATGTCCATCGGTCTTACCATGAGCGAGACCATGACCGCCATCCGTTGCAATGTGGTGACCCTCTCCGAGGAGGAAGGCATCGACTACAACGATCGCACCATCCTCGATCACTCTGCCGACGAGATTTCCACCGAGGAAGCTGACCAGCTGATCAAAGCTGTGGAAGAGGCACTGGGCGGCGGTGATCGCCACTTCTATACCGGCATCTCCTACCGTCATTGCCTGCTTTGGGACAACGCGCCCACACCCATCGATTTCACCCGTCCCCACGACATTCTGGGACAGGTCATCGGTCCTCATCTGACCACCGATCCCGAGGCGGACGGTTATCCCTACTACCAACTGATGCGGGCATCCTACGATATCCTCAACCATCACCCCATCAACGAAGCGCGCCGCGCTCGCGGTCTGCGCCCCGCCAATTCCATTTGGCTGTGGAGCGCGGGAATGAAGCCCGCCCTTCCCTCTTTCAATGAAAAGTGGGGGCTAAAGGCATCGGTCATCTCCGCCGTTGATCTAATCAAGGGCATCGCCATTTGCGCGGGGATGGAATCCATCGACGTGGAGGGTGCTACCGGTAACTTCCACACCAATTACAAAGGCAAAGCAGACGCAGCCATCGACGCCTTCAAGCGAGGGCAGGACTTCGTTTACATCCACATCGAGGGTCCCGACGAATGCGGTCACCGTGGCGAGTTGGAAAACAAAGTCACCTGCATTGAGAAGATCGATGCTGAGATTCTGAAGCCGGTTTACCAGTATCTGCTGTCCTGTAAGGATGATTTCAAGATTCTCGTTCTGCCCGACCATCCCACGCCCATCCGCGTGCGCACGCACACTTCCGATGCGGTTCCCTTCTTCCTCTACTCCAGTCGCGCAGAGGTGGAAGGTCCCGCACTCTTCAGCGAGGAGAGTGCCGCCAAGACAGGTCTGCATCTCCCCCACGGCGAAGAATTGATGGAACTGATGACCGCCAAAGAGTCACCCAAAGCCCTTGCCTCCGCCCGTCGCGTTTCGTTAAAGCTCCGCTCCAGCACCTCCTTTCTCTTTGATTGGGTGGAACTGATCGGCATCGCGCTGGTGACCGTTCTTCTCCTGATGACGCTGGGTGTGCGCCACTCCCCCGTCATCGGCAGTTCCATGTATCCCACCTTGATCGGTCAGCCCTCAGGTGCCGCTGAGTCCATCTATACCAGTTCCGACAACTACGACGTTCTGCTGATCTCGGGATTGTTCTACACTCCCGAATACAGCGACATCGTCATCATCCAGCATCCGCACAATTCCACCGAGCCGCTGGTCAAGCGCGTGATCGCCACCGAAGGTCAGCAGATCAAAATCAACTTCGAAACCTGGCAGATCTGGGTGGACGGCGTTCTGCTCAAGGAAGATTATATCAACTTTATTGACGGAGTTCGGATGTACAGCGGCTCCTATACCATGCCCGACGAAAACGGCATTTGGGAAGGAACCGTCCCCGAAGGAAAAATCTTCGTTCTGGGTGACAACCGCAACAACTCTCAGGACAGCCGTTCGCTGGGCTATATCGACACCCGCTGGATCATCGGTCGGGTACTCATTCGCCTCACCCCGCTGGATCGTTTCGGCACGATAGACTGATTTTACAACACAAGGAGGAAGCTATGCCTTCCAATATTATACAATGGTTTCCCGGACACATGGCGAAGACCCGCCGCATGATGGCGGAATGTCTGCCGCTGGTGGATCTGGTCATCGAAATTCTCGACGCCCGTATCCCCATCTCTTCCAAAAATCCCGAGGTGGATCGTATCTGCAAGAACAAGCCCCGTCTGGTACTGCTCAGTAAAGCAGGAATGGCAAATCCCACCGTCAATGCGCGGTGGAAAGCCTATTACGCCAAGGAAGGCATCCCCTGTCTGCTCTGCGACTTCATTTCCAAAAGCGGTATGGACGATATCGTCCCCGCGGTTCGGGAACTGATGGCAGAAAAACTGGCTCGCTACGAAGCCAAGGGAATGCAGGGCAAGGCTCTGCGGGCAATGGTAGTGGGCATTCCCAACGTGGGAAAGTCCTCCTTCATCAACGCCTGCTCCGGCACCAAAAAGGCGAAAGTGGAAAACCGTCCCGGCGTCACCGTTGACAAACAATGGGTGAAGACCCCCTACGGCATCGAGCTACTGGATATGCCCGGTGTGTTGTGGCCGAAATTCGAGGACGAGATCGTCGGGCAGAACCTGGCGCTCACCGGTGCCATCAAGGACGACGTGCTGAATCTGGACGACATTGCCGTGATTTTGTGCGGCAGGCTACGGAAGATCGCACCGAATGCGCTTGCCGAACGATACAAGCTGACTCCCGACGATTGGGACGGTCTGGAGGACTGGGAACTGTTCGAGCTGATCGGCAAAAAGCGCGGCTTTCTGGTCCGCGGCGGAGAGATCGACTATGATCGCACCGCCAATATGCTACTGGACGAGTTCCGCGGCGTAATCATCGGACGGATCAGTCTGGAAGTCCCCCCGGAGGTATAATATGCCCACTTACGAATACGAAAACGCCGCCATGGAGGCAGGCTACACCGTAATCGCCGGTACCGACGAAGCGGGGCGCGGACCGCTGGCAGGTCCCGTCTACGCCGCCGCCGTGATCCTGCCCACAGGGCTTGTGATCGACGGTCTTAACGATTCCAAAAAGCTCTCCGAAAGGAAGCGGGAGGCGCTGTTTGATGTGATCTGCAAAGAAGCCCTCTCCTACGGCATCGCGTTTGCCACGCCAGAGGAGATCGACAAGCTGAATATTCTGAACGCGTCCCAGCTTGCGATGCGCCGCGCGGTAGCGATGCTCTCCCCCGACCCCGATCTGGTGCTGGTAGACGGCAACGTTGCGCGGGAGTTTCCGATGGATACCCGCACGATCGTTAAAGGCGATTCGCTCTCCATGTCCATCGCCGCCGCATCCATTCTCGCCAAGGTCAGCCGTGACCGCGTGATGGCAGAACTGGCGAAAGAGTATCCGCAATATCAACTGGAAAAGCACAAGGGCTATCCTACCCCGCTCCATATGAATCTGGTGCGGGAGTTTGGTCCCTCTCCCATCCACCGCAAAACCTTCCTCAAATTTTTGAACAAATGAGCAAGTATTCCGCATCCCCCGCCGATCGCCGCGGGATCGGCAGATTTTGCGAGTCTGCCGTCGCAGATTATCTGACGGCGCAGGGCTATACCGTCACCGCCCGCGGTTTTACCGTAAAGGGCGGCGAGATCGATCTGATCGCCGAGAATGACTCCACACTCCTCTTCGTTGAGGTGAAGGGGCGCGCCGACGGCGATATGATCCGCAGATTCGGCAGACCTGCAACAGCCGTCAACGCCGCCAAGCAGTCGCATCTGCTATACGCCGCAGGAGAGTACCTTCGCCGTACCCGCAACCGCAAAAAGCCCCGTCTGGACGTAGCGGAGGTCTATCTGTCCCCGGTGGAAGCCTACGCCGAAACCGTAGAGCAATGGATGGCGCTTACCATCCGCTACTACCCCGCCGCCTTCCGAGGCTGACGGCTCCCGAAAAAGTGATGAACTACTTTGATCTCCATTGCGACACGCTCCCCTTCGTCACCGAGGAGGGCAGATCGCTTGAAAACAGCGGAAGGATGGTGGAGCTTGCTGACCATCCTTTCGCGCAATACACCCAGGTGCTGGCGGTGTTCAGTCCTCCCGCGTTGCCCGCAGACGAGGCTTACCGACGATTTGGCAAGTGCCGCGAATATCTCGACACCCTCTCCCTGCCCGATTCGTTCCACTATCTCCTGTCGGCAGAAAACGGCAGTCTCATCGGCGACCGCATTGAGCGGATCAACAGCCTTGCCGAGGCAGGTGTCTGCCTGATGAACCCGGTCTGGGCAGGGGACAATCTGATCGGCGGCGCATGGGACACCTGCCACGGTCTGACTCCCTACGGCAGAGAGGTCATCGACCGTGCCTATCATGCGGGCATCATTCCCGATCTCTCCCACGCCTCCGACGAGATGGCAAAGGAAATTTTGCAGATCGCATTCCGCAAGGGAATGCCGGTCATCGCCAGCCATTCCTGCGCCCGCGCGATTCATCCCCACGGACGGAACCTCCCTGATGAGGTATTTCGCGAAATCGTACAAAGCGGCGGCATCGTGGGGCTGTCCTTCTATCCCCACCATTTGACCGACGGGCAATGCACCATGGAAACCATCCGCCGTCACTTAGAGTGGTATCTCACCCTTGGCGGTGAGGATCACATCGCCATCGGCGCGGACTGGGACGGCATTGAGTGTACGCCCGAGGGTGTTGGCTCTATCCGCAACATCCCCGCCCTTGCTGATTATCTCGGTCAAAACGGCTGGTCAGAGCGAATGTTGCATAAGCTCTTCTATCAAAACGCCGCCGATTTTTTCGCACGGATGAAGATCGCTTTCTGATTTTCCCCATACGGCTCAGCCGACTTTTCGCATTGTTGTAACAATCGTCTTGATTTTCTCGCATATAGTTTATGAAGAAAAAGGATTCCCCCATATGAAAAAAATCCTGTTGCTTGCCACGGGCGGCACCATCGCCTCCAAGGCAACCGAAAACGGACTGACACCGCAGATCTCCTCCGACGAACTGCTGACCTTCGTCCCCGAAGTGGCAGACCTTTGCACGGTTGACGCTCTGCAGGTTTGTAATCTGGACAGCACCAATCTCCGCTACTCGGAATGGCTCGCCATCGCAAGGGCGGTGGAGGAGAGTTACGCGGATTACGACGGATTTGTGGTCACCCACGGCACCGACACCATGGCGTACACCGCCGCCGCGCTGTCCTATCTCATCCAAAACAGTAAAAAGCCCGTGGTACTCACCGGCTCGCAAAAATCCATCTATTCCCGTGACACTGACGCCCGCGGCAATCTTATCTCCGCCTTTCGTTACGCTACCGACTCCCGCGCATCGGGCGTTCACATCGTCTTCGACAACAAGGTCATTCTCGGCACCCGCGCCAGAAAGACCCGTACCAAATCCTATAACGCCTTCTCTTCTATTGATTTTCCCGAGATTGCCCGCATCCGCGGGGGCGTGCTCTACTACTTTATCGAAGAAAAAATCAGCGGTGAACCGATCTTTTTTCACACCCTCAATCCCAAAGTGTTCGTTCTGAAGTTGATCCCGGGAATGAATCCCGCCATCTTCGGCTATCTCAAGGCGCACTACGATGCGCTGGTCATCGAGTCCTTCGGCGTCGGCGGGCTTCCCTGCTACGACGATGCGGACTTTGCCGAAGCAATCCGTGATTTTCTCGACGCGGGCAAGACCATCGTCATGACCACCCAAGTCCCCCACGAAGGAAGCGACATGGGCGTTTACGAGGTGGGCTATCGGGTGAAGGAGACCTTCGATCTGATCGAGGCCTACGATATGACCATCGAAGCGGTGACCACCAAACTGATGTGGATTCTCTCCATCACCTCTGACCGTGAGGAGATCAAGCGTCTCTTCTACCGCCCCGTTCAGCGGGATATCGTCTTCGGCGCACCGCAATAATGCGACAGAGCCAAAGCACCCCACATCCGCCGCTATGCGGCGAATCTACTCTGTAATCTGAAATTTCCCAATCATGGCGGCAATCCAAACTCTGCCGCAACAATCTGCATCTGCGAGGTATAAACCAATGGAACATATCCACTATATCAGCTCCCGCGGAAATTCCGCCCCCGTAAAAGCATCCGAAGCCATCCTGCGTGGCATCGCCCCTGACGGCGGTCTCTATCTGCCTGAACGTCTGCCTGTCCTTACCGAGGCTGACCTTGCCGCTCTGCTCCCGCTCTCTTATCCCCGGCGCGCGGCGAAGATTCTCTCCCTTTATCTGACCGACTACACCGAGGACGAGCTTCTGGCAGACTGTCAAGCGGCATACGGCGAGCGTTTCGTTCCCGCTCCCACCGGTCTCCACACCCTCCGTAAGGGCGTGTCTGTACTGGAGCTTTGGCACGGTCCCACCTGCGCCTTCAAGGATATGGCGCTCCAGATCATGCCCCGCCTTCTGTCCCGCGCATTGGAAAAAACCGGCGAACCGCTGGATGCGCTGATCTTGGTTGCCACATCCGGCGACACCGGCAAGGCGGCACTGGAGGGCTTCAGAGACGTTTCCCGCACCTCCATCCGTGTCTTCTATCCCGTGGACGGCGTTTCCCGTACCCAAAAACAGCAGATGGCAACCCAAGAAGGCGAAAATGTTGCCGTCACCGCCATCTATGGCAATTTTGACGATGCCCAGAGCGGTGTGAAGCAGATCTTTGCCGATCCTGCTATGGCAGAGGCACTGTCCAAGCAGGGCAGGTTTCTCTCCAGCGCCAACTCCATCAACTGGGGCAGGCTGGCTCCCCAGATCGTTTACTATGTATCTGCCTACTGCGATCTGGTCAATAACGGTTCGATTCGGATGGGCGACCAACTGGACATTACCGTCCCTACCGGCAACTTCGGTAACATCCTTGCCGCATGGCTTGCCAAGGGCATGGGCGTGCCGCTGGGCAAACTGGTCTGCGCCTCTAACTCCAACAATGTACTGACCGACTTCCTCTCCACAGGCACCTACGACCGCAACCGTCCCTTCCACACCACCGTCTCCCCCTCTATGGACATCCTCATTTCCTCCAATCTGGAGCGGCTTCTCTTCTTCGCCGCCGGATCTGAGCGTTGCGCCGCTTACATGAAAGCACTTGCCGCCGAGGGAAAATACACCGTAGATGCGGACGTGTTTGAGATCATCCGCCGCGACTTCGACGGCGATTACTGCTCCGAGGAGGCTTGTCTCGATCGGATCGCCTCCACCTTCGCGGGCTACAACTATCTCCTTGATCCTCACACCGCCGTAGCGGCTACCGCCGCCGAGCGTTATCTCTGCGGTAACGACAGCACCCATATGCTGATCGTCTCCACTGCTTCGCCTTACAAATTCACTCCCGCCGTAGCCAAGGCGTTGGGACTCCCCGCCACCGAGGACGAAGAAGCCTGCATGAACGCCGTCGCCGCCGCAACCCAAACCACTCCCCCGGAGCCTTTGACCGCGGTATTCACCAAGCCTATTCTCTTTACCAAGGTCATTGACAAAGCAGAAATGCCGAAGGATGTATTGGGAGAGTAACCAACAGCTACTCCCCCATCCATCGGCGGTACTTACAACTCCTTGGGCTTAAAGGTAGCACAGACCGTGTCCTTCCCCGAAGGGGCATAGGTGGGACCTACGGCAATCTGATTGGCTGTGCAGGTGCAATCCCCGCAATGATAGGCGCAGTTTTGCACTCTGCAAACAATCTGCTGGTTCTGCTCGCCGCTCTGCTGTTCCGATTTTTTCTTTTCCATATCCATCATCCTTTCATTCCAATCTATCCGTAGCATTTCCCTTTTTTTAGAATTCATACGAAGGAGTTCTATATGGCACTTTATACCATTGCAGACCCTCATCTCTCGCTTTCAAAGCACAAGCCGATGGACATTTTCGGCAGTCGCTGGCAGGATCACACCGACCGTCTGACCAAGGGCTGGACAGCCGTAGTCGACGAGGACGACACCGTTTTGGTGGGCGGCGATATCTCTTGGGGAATCTCGCTGGATGAGGCGGTGCCCGATCTGGCACTCATCGACTCCCTCCCCGGGAAAAAGATCTTTCTGCGCGGCAATCACGACTACTGGTGGAACACACTGCAAAAAAACAACGAATATCTTGCCGCAAACGGGCTGACTACCATCGATTTTTTGCAAAATAATGCCCATATCTGCGAGGATTTCGTGATCTGCGGCACCCGTGGCTGGTACAACGATCCCGGCGTAGCCCCCAAAGAAGCGGATTACAAGAAAATCGTCACCCGAGAGGCGATCCGTCTGGAGTTTTCGCTGAAAGCAGGCAGTGGAATTGCCGACGGACGGGAGATGTTGGCGTTTTTCCACTTTCCTCCCTACTACGGCGACTACATCTGCAAAGAACTGATCGAGCTGCTTCACGCCTACGGAGTGAAGCGCGCCTACTTCGGACATATCCACGGACAATATCGCATCCCGCCCTCCGCGGAGTTTGAAGGCATCCGTTTTACCGTCACTTCGTCCGATTATCTCTCCTTCGTCCCCCTGCGGATCTTCCCCGACAGTTGATTTATCCCCTATTTTAATCATCCAACCGTCTCCGTTTCGATCTTTTTCAAACGGAGATTTTTTGTCAAGTTTCTAAGGTGAACTGTATGAATCATTCCAAATGGATCTGGTGCGCAGAGGGCGCACAGGCAGACGAATATGCGGATTTCCGAGCGCGCTTTGTCAACACGGGCTGCGAGCGCACTTTTCTGGAGATCAGCGCCGGCGGAAACTATGCGGCGTATGTGAACGGAAAATTGGCGGCGTTCGGTCAGTATCCCGACTATCCGTTCAAAAAATATTACGATCGAGTGGATATTTCGGAATTTGTGACCGATGGCGAAAACCTGTTGGAGATCACCGCATGGCATATCGGCGAGCCGTTTTTCACCTATTATCCGAAGCCTGCGGGTGTTCGCTTTGAGGTACTCGAAGGCGAAAAAGAACTGCTGATCTCGGGGTGCGAGACTCAAAGCAGACTTTCCCCCGTTTACGCCCAACATCTGCAGAGAAAGGTTAGCGATCAGTTGGGCTTTAGTTTCCGATACGACAGCACTGCCGACGTGAGCGGCGACTATCACCCTTCCTGCGAGGTAAAAGGACTTTGCGATGAAATGCACCTGCGCCCTATCAAAAAGTTGCTCCTTGAGGAGAGAATGATGTCCGAGACGGTTCTGAGCGGAACCTATTTCCTGCCCAAGCACGCAGAAGGGATGCGTTCTGCCGATATCATGCAGTACAGCTCCATTTCCAATACCTATGGGGCGTGGCTGGAAAGAAGCAACGACATCCAAAGCGACGGTGCAGACGGCGTTTACTTTATTTGCGATATGGGGGAGGAAACATCCGGCTTTCTTTCCTTTGACATTGAGGTTTCGGAGGAATGCGAGATCCGCATAGGCTGGGGCGAGCATTTAGGCGACGGCAGATGTCGCACCGCCGTCCGCAATTTCGCCTGCGAATACCGCGCCAAAGTCGGCAGAAACATCTATATGAATCCTTTTTTGCGCTTCGGATGCCGATATGTGCAGATCTTTGCCGCCTGCAAGCGCGCAAAACTCCAATATCTCGGCATCTGTCCCACCCCCTACCCCCAAAACGAGATACCGTTCTCCACGGGCAATGCCTTGAGAGACCGCATTTACCGCGTTTCGGTCAATACGCTTCGCCATTGTATGCACGAGCATTACGAGGACTGCCCCTGGCGAGAACAGTCGCTCTACGCGCTGGATAGCAGAAACGAGATGCTTTGCGGCTACTTTGCCTTCGACGACACCTCCTTCCCCCGCGCTTGCCTCGATCTGATCTGCGACGGCAGGCGGGAGGACGGGATTTTGTATCTCTGCTATCCGTCAGGCAATTCCATCGCCATCCCCTCCTTCTCGCTGGCGCTCTTCCTCTCGATGCGGGAATATTACGATCACACCGCCGACATTGAGTTCGTCAGAGAAAAATATCCCGTACTCAAGGAACTCTTGTCGGTATTCACGGACAGAATGAACGACGACGGTCTTGTCGAGAGTTTTTTCGGCGAGGGAAGCGGGTATTGGAATTTCTACGAATGGTCTGACGGACTCAGCGGGCGGTACAACGAGACAGAAAAACTGGTGGAAGCACCGCTCAACGCGTTCCTTTCGCTGGCTCTGGAAAATATCGCCCACCTTTCATCGGTTTTGGGACTTCATGAAGATGCCCAACAGTATGCGAGGATGCAAGAGTCGCTGAATGCGGCGATCAGGGCGCATTTCTTCGATGCCAAGCGAAAATTGTTCTTCACCAGACTCGGCGAGCGCAGTTTCCACACCTTAACCAACGCACTCTGTCTGCTCTGCGGAGCCGCCGACGGTCTGGATGACTCGGAGATAATCATAACTCTGCTGTCCAACGGCGGGGTGAGCGATGACGGCTATGTCGTGCCCAATACGCTGAGCATGAACTGTTACCGCTTTGACGCGCTCCTTCGAAAGGATGCAAAATACGCGGAGCAAATCCTGCAGGAGATCGACCGGGTCTATCTGGAAATGCTCTGTCAGGGCGCAACAACCTTCTTTGAGACAGCAGACGGCGAAAAGGCGTTTGCCGGAGCAGGAAGCCTCTGCCACGGCTGGTCAGCGATTCCCGTGTATTATTATCATATTCTGCTGAAATAACCGAAAAACGCCGGGAGTTTCAACGATATTCCACAAAAGATAGAATTTGCAAAGCAAATTCTATCACAAATTCCGCCTCAGGACTAACTTTTTTCGAAAAAAGAGCAGGAAGTTTCGCTTTTCCTATTGACAAATCCATAATTTTTATGTAAAATAATTAGGTATGTATAAAATACGATTGTAAATCATGGAGGAATAGAAATCATGAGTCTGAAATCTGTTAACAGCCCCGAGACCAACGTTTCGGTTCTGGAAATTACCATCGACAGCGAAACCTTTAACGCCGCTGTCACCAACGCATATAATAAAAAGAAGGGCTCCATCACCATTCCCGGCTTCCGTAAGGGTAAGGCTCCCCGTTCCATCGTCGAAAAGATGTACGGCACCGGCTTCTTCTACGACGATGCACTGAGCGCAGTCGTTCCCGCCGCTTACGAAGAGGCGCTGAAAGAGTCCGGTTTGAACGTTGTGTCCGCTCCCGAATACGAGGTCGTTTCCATCGACGAGAACGGCGTGCTGTTCAACGCGAAAGTTTATACCAAGCCCGAAGTTTCCATCGAGGGCTACAAAGGCATCGAAGTCAAGCGTACCGTCGCTCCCGTTTCCGATGACGCAGTGAACACCGAGATCGCTCGCATCCAGGAGCGCAACGCCCGCACGGAGGAGATCACTGACCGTGCCGCTGCTCTGGGCGACACCGTAAACATCGACTACGAAGGCTTCAAGGATGGCGTGGCATTTGACGGCGGCAAGGCTGCAGGTCACAATCTGGAACTGGGTTCCGGCTCCTTCATCCCCGGCTTTGAGGATCAGATAGTCGGTCACACCGTCGGCGAGTCCTTCGACATCAACCTGTCCTTCCCTGCTGATTACCACGCAGAAGAACTGGCAGGCGCCGCTGTTACCTTCAAGATCACTCTGAACGGTATCTCCACCAAGATCCTGCCTGAGCTGGACGACGATTTCGCGAAAGACGTTTCCGAATTTGACACGCTGGCTGAATACAAGGCTGATGTTCGGGCAAAACTCGAGGCAGACGCCGCAAAGCGCGCTGACAACGAAGTTGAGAATCAGATCATCGACGCACTCGTCGAAAAGCTGGTTGCCGAAATCCCCGAGCCTATGATCGTTGCAGAGACCGAGAACTTCGTCCGTGACTACGACAACCGTCTGCGGATGCAGGGGCTCAAGCTGGACGACTATCTGAAGTACACCGGTATGTCTCTGGATGACATCCGCGCACAGATGCGTCCCCGTGCAGAGAGCCAGGTAAAGGTTCGTCTGGCACTGGAAAAGATCGCCGCTTTGGAAAACATCACTGCTTCCGACGAGGACGTTGAGGCAGAGCTGACCAAGCTGGCTGAGGCTTACAACATGGAACCGGACCGCGTGAAGGCGCTGGTTGATCCCGCTGATGTTAAGGCTGATGTCTGCATCCGGAAGGCAGTTGAACTGGTCAAGGCTAACGCCGTGATCACCGAAGCAGCTCCCGAAGCGACTGAAGCAGCATCCGAGGCAACTGCTGAATAAGCCACTTCAACTATCGCATAGTTTATACATCGGGGGAACTTGGAGGGCATAGCCCCGGTTCCCCCGCTTTTAGCAAGCGATCCCCGCCCTGCGGGCACCGCTCCAAATCAATGAAAGGCAAGGTAATCCTATGGCACTGGTACCAACCGTAATTGAACAGACCGGTCACGGCGAGCGGGCTTACGACATCTACTCCCGTCTGCTGAACGACCGCATCATTTTCCTCTCCGACGAGATCAACGACGTAACGGCTTCCCTGACCGTCGCACAGCTTCTCTTTTTGGAGGCACAGGATCCCGACCGTGACATTTCCCTCTACATCAACTCCCCCGGCGGCTCTATCTCCGCAGGGCTTGCCATCTACGACACCATGAATTATATCAAGTGTGACGTATCCACCATCTGCATCGGTATGGCAGCCAGCATGGGCGCGTTTCTGCTCTCCGCAGGTGCCAAGGGCAAGCGACTGGCTCTCCCCAACGCAGAGATCATGATTCATCAGCCTTTGGTGGGCGGTATGCAAGGGCAGGCTTCGGACATTAAGATCCACGCCGACCATCTGCTCCGCACCCGCGAGAAGATGAACGCCATCCTTGCCGCCAACACCGGCAAGACCGTAGAGGAGATTGCCCGCGACACAGAGCGCGACAACTTTATGTCGGCGGCAGAGGCGTGCGCCTACGGTCTCATCGATCGCGTCATCGAAAAGAGAAACTGAGCGCAAACATTTCGTGCGGGATGACCGCCGGCATTTGGATGCAGTCACCGAAAGCATCAGTTTGCGATCAATCCAGCCGCAGGGCTCTGTCTTGCGGCTTCGTGACATTACATTAACCAACAAGGAGGTTTGCAATGGCTGACAACCGGCAAACGAACGATAAACTCCGCCGCTGTTCCTTTTGCGGGCGCACCGAGCGACAGGTGGATTTTCTGATCCCATCCCCTACCGGTGTTTGCATCTGCGATGTCTGTGTGGAGGTTTGCGCCGATATCATCGACGAAGAAACCACCTCCGTCCACGATGATGCCGCCCTTTCGATGGACTCCCTGCCCAGACCCGCAGAGATTAAGGCACAGCTGGATGAATACGTCATCGGACAGGATGCCGCCAAGAAGGCGCTGTCGGTGGCGGTATACAACCACTACAAGCGGCTCCTGTCCAAAGGTCTGGACAAGAAAAAAGGGCGCGGCAAAAAGAAACAGCCCGATGCGGCTCCCGATCAGGTAGAAATTCAGAAGTCCAACGTGCTTCTCCTGGGTCCCACCGGCGTGGGCAAGACTTTCCTTGCACAGAATCTTGCGCGAGCACTGAATGTTCCCTTCGCCATCGCCGACGCCACCACCCTCACCGAGGCCGGCTATGTGGGCGAGGACGTGGAAAATATTCTCCTGCGTCTCCTCCAAGCCGCTGATTTCAATGTTGAACTTGCCGAACGAGGCATCATCTACATCGACGAGATCGACAAGATCTCCCGCAAGAGCGAAAACCGCTCCATCACCCGTGACGTTTCGGGCGAGGGCGTTCAGCAGGCACTTCTGAAGATTCTGGAAGGAACCGTTGCCAACGTACCTCCCCAAGGCGGCAGAAAGCATCCCGGTCAGGAATTCATTCAGATCAATACCGAAAACATCCTCTTCATCTGCGGCGGCGCATTCGACGGTCTGGAAAAGACTATCTCCAAGCGCGTATCCGAGAAAGGCTCCATGGGCTTTGGCGGTCATCTGGTGAAGAAGGAGAGTGAGGAGCAGGACGATCTGCTCTCCAAGGTTACCCCCCACGACATCGTGAAGTTCGGTCTGATCCCCGAATTGGTGGGTCGACTACCCGTGATCGTCAGCCTCGAGAATCTGAACACCGAACTGCTGACCAAGATCCTCACCCAGCCGAAGAACGCGCTGACCAAGCAGTATCAGGCTCTGCTTCTGATGGACGGTGTCACCCTTTCCTTCGAGGAAAGCGCGCTGAAGAAGATCGCCGAACTTGCCATCTCCCGCAAAACCGGTGCCCGCGGTCTGCGAGCCATTCTGGAAGAGATCATGCTGGATCTGATGTATGACATCCCCTCCCGAGACGATGTGGAACAGGTCATCATTACCGAAGGTGCGGTCGACAAGACCGAACCACCTAAACTGGTACTGAAAACGGTGGCACAATTGCCCGAAGGCGCACAAGTATAACACAACTAAGCAAACCTCCCATCCGGCATGGATGGGAGGTTTGTGATTACCTATCTCTGCGCATAACAAAGAAGCCGCCATTCGGCGGCTTCTTGTGGAATCAATTAGTTGTATCTCTTCTTGGAGCATACTACAACCCCTGCCAGAGCAATCAGGCTCAGAACAGACAGGCCGATTACGGCAGAACCGGTAGGAGGAGGAGTTACTGGCTTCTGCTCGGGAGCAGTGAGGATCTCAACACCCTTAGCGGAATCTGCAACGGGCTTATCTGCCTCGTTTACAGCGATAACGGTATCGGAAGTAACTTCGTTCGCTGCAACTACGTAAACCTTACCGGAAACGGCAGAAATTTCGCCTTCCTTGCAGTCGTTCTGTACACGACCGTATACCAGACCTACGGTAGCCTCGGGCGCGTTGATGGTGGTGTACTCGAACTTGATGTTCTTCACGCCGTTGTCGCGTTCTGCATCAGCGTGCCATTCACGGACACCGATGATGCCGCCGACGTATGCCTTACCATCGACATTGACGGTTACCCCGCTGAGGGTGATATCGGTGGCGTACGCACGGTCGCCGAAGCCGGCAACTGCGCCGACCTTGACATCGTTTTCGTTTTCAGCAGTAGACTTCACGGTCAGAGTAGAATCAGCAATCACCAGATTCTTCACAAAGGCATTGAAGTTATTGTTGCTGAGGGTATTGGCGATCATGCCGTAGGTGCCGCTTGCGGTTTCATCAACGGTCACGTTCAGACCGGAAATGGTGTGACCCTTGCCGTCAATACCGAACTTCATAAATTTGATGGGAGTCCAATCCTTACCGGTCATGTCGATGTCTGCAGCCAGCTCGACCGTCATTCCGAACATGAAGTTGCCATCATGGTTTCTGGAACCGTCTTCATTGAAATTCCACTTATTTGCAGCCTCTGCCAGAGCAATCAGCTCGTCAGCAGTAGAGATCTGCATATGATCCGTCAAACCAGCAGGAAGCGTATCAGAAACCTTTACGTTTTCAAAGGTACCGCCGGTCTGCTTGGAAACCAGACCAAAGCCGGTGCCGGTCAGAGGAAGACCGGGAGTCCATTCTGCTGCCTTGTAGCCGTTTGTCCATACAGTAATCTTGCCGGTGGCAGGATCGTAAGCCGCGGTCAGATCGACCTTATCGCCTTCGTAGAAGCCAAGGTCCCAACGGCGGACGGCCCATCCACCCCAAGTACCCTTGTTTCTCTCGATGGAGACGGTAGGACCATCATTCGCACCGGTCAGGGCGATTAAGTTATAACCATCGCCGCCCTCGTTCAGCGTACCGTTGCCATTGTAGTCAGCTGCGCCGAATACAAAGCCAATGTCGCCGCCATTCTTCATTTCTTCCTTGCCGGAATTACCTACGGTTACAGTTGCGGAAATAACCACCAGTTTGTCGGTGCTGTTGCCCAGGCAGTAGTAGCCGAAATCGGGCCATCCCACTCTGTCATTGCATACATAGGTGGTGCCGTCAACAGTCCAGTTACCGCCGTTATCGCCCGCGGTAGTGCCGCCTACTGCGTAAGCATTGGCATTCTCCACTGCGGATACGCCTGTGAAGGTAGCTTCGCATCTCTTAGCGATCAGACCATAGCCGGTGCCGTCCATGGGGTTCGAGTCGCGGTAACCGCCGATAACCTTGTCGCCGTTCTTGATGCAGATGGCGCCGTTATCATAAACGATGGTCAAAGTTACAGTACCGGACAACGTAGTAGTCAGGAAAGACCAGTCACCCCAGCCCTTATCGTTTCTCTCGATGCCGATGACCCCGTTAGCCTGAACGTCGATCAGGTAATACTGGTCAGCACCCTCTTCGATGAGGTTATCGCCGTTCATATCCTTCATACCAACCATGAAACCGTGCTCCTTACCGGTGGTAACGGTAGCGGTAATGGTTACCTTGCCTGAACTGCCCAGATGATAGGTCGTGAAGTTGTTGCCATAGTCCATGTTAGGGGACTTGTAGGTGGTACCGTCTACAGTCCACTCGCCGCGGGTGTAGTTCGGTTCGGCAGCAAAGGCTGCCATAGGGATAATGGACATACACAGTACGGCCATCATCACAATTGCAAGAAATTTTTTCATGCGTCTAATCCATCCTTTCTGAATTTTCGGAAAGAAGCGTTCTCTTTCCGAATTGGTTATTTGGATTATTTTCATTATATCACATCTTCACAAATTGTCAATAGATTTGCCAAAAATCGGACATCTATTTCGAGTTTTTTGTATAACTAAACAAAACAGAATAGATAGAATTGTACAAATTCACAATTGTTCTGTACTTTTTACATTCACGGCAGCCGCAGGCGGTACAAAGCAATACAGATAATGAAAACAGAAAACCGATGCAACGAAAATGCTTGCATCGGTTGATTGGTAATTATTTGACGCCCATTCGCTCCATGATCTTGCGCATCACGGGATAGAGCAGGCACGCCAGAATCACGCTGACGCCGCCTTTAATCAGATAGGGGATGAGATTGAGGATCGCTTTGCCGAATCCGTAGAGGAACCATTCGTAGGCGATATAACCTGCCGCCATCACCAGTTCTCCCAGGATTGCGGAAAGGATGAGTCCTACGAAGGTGAGTTTTTTCGGAAGCAGTTTCCGCAGGAAGGTAAGCATCACCCACGCCACCGCCGCGGTCGCCGCTTTGTCCAGGAAGGTGACGGGTGCGTAGGAGGCAAATCCCGAGAAAATGTCGGCGAACATGGAGCCGATGCCGGCAGCGATGATGCCGGGCAATCCCAACAACCAGCCGGACAGGAGGACGAACACATCTCCGAAGTGAATGTAGCCTGCCGTGGGGACGGGAATCTGCACCACCATGGTCATCACGCAGCAGAGGGCGGCAAAGAGTGCAGACAGAGTCAAACGATAAGTTTTTTGTGAATGTTTCAAGAAGATCCCTTCTTTTTTATAAAATCAGTCAATGCTGAATCCGTGACCGTTCGGTCACGGATTGGTTCTCTTTATCAATACTTTTCCTTGGTCGCAATCTGATGAAGTGCCTTGGCAAAGAATGCGTCGAAGGTCATATTTTCAGAGCTACCGTCGCGGTAACGGACAGCTACCATGCCGGTCTCGGCTTCGTTGGCACCGACGACCAGCATATAAGGAGTCTTCTCCAGCTGAGCGGCACGGATCTTGTAGCCGATCTTTTCGTTGCGCTCGTCCACTTCGACGCGCATACCTGCCGCCTTCATCTTCGCTGCCAGTTCTTCGGCATATGGATGCTGATCGTAGCCGATGGGCAGAACCTTCACCTGTGTGGGTGCCATCCACAACGGCAGTGCGCCTGCGTATTTTTCAATCAGATACGCCAGCGTCCGCTCGTAGCAACCAAGACTGGTACGGTGGATGATATAGGGGCGTCTCTTTTTGCCGTCGGTGTCGGTATATTCCATATCGAACTGCTCTGCCAGCAGTTGATCCACCTGAATGGTAACGATGGTATCTTCTTTGCCAAAAACGTTTCGGTACTGGATGTCCAGTTTGGGACCGTAGAACGCCGCTTCGTCGATGCCGATGGAGTATTCCACACCCAGATCGTCCAGAATCTTGCCCATGATAGACTGGGCTTCCTCCCACTGCTCGGGCGTGCCGATATATTTGGTGCCTGCCTTAGCGGGATCCCACTGGGAGAAGCGGAAGGTGCAGTCTTCCAGCATACCGACGGTATCCAGACAATACTTCGCCAGTTCCAGACACCCGCGGAATTCGTCCTCCAACTGTTCGGGACGCAGGATCAGGTGACCTTCGGAAATGGTGAACTGGCGCACGCGGATCAGACCGTGCATCTCGCCCGAATCTTCGTTTCTGAAGAGCGTGGAGGTCTCGCCCAGTCGCATGGGCAGGTCACGGTAGGAGCGCGCCTTGTTCAGGAAGACCTGATACTGGAAGGGACAGGTCATGGGACGGAGAGCAAAGCATTCCTTGGTCTCGTCGTTGGGATCACCCAGCACAAACATACCGTCCAGATAGTGATCCCAGTGACCGGAGATCTTATACAGATCGGATTTTGCCATCAGAGGAGTCTTGGTGAGGAGATAGCCTCTCTCCTGTTCGGTGTCCTCGACCCATCTCTGGAGAAGCTGGATGACTCTTGCGCCTTTGGGAAGCAGGATGGGCAGACCTTGACCGATGGTATCCACGGTGGTGAAGTAGCCCAGTTCTCTGCCCAGTTTGTTGTGGTCTCGCTTCTTGGCTTCCTCGCGGGCGGTGAGGTAGGTGTTCAGCTGATCTTTATTGGGATATGCCACGCCATAAATACGCTGGAGCTGTTTATTGGAGGAATTGCCTTCCCAGTAAGCACCGGTACACTGAGTCAGCTTGAACGCCTTGATGGCGCCGGTTGCAAAGAGGTGAGGACCTGCGCACAGATCCACGAACTCGCCCTGACGGTAGAAGGAGATCTCCTCGCCTTCGGGAACGCGGTCGATAAGCAGAACCTTGTAAGGCTCGCCCTTTTCTTCCATCAGCGCGATGGCTTCGTTGCGGGGGAGCGTGAAGCGTTCCACCTTCAGATTTTCTTTGATGATCTTCTTCATCTCGGTTTCCAGCGCGGTCAGCGCTTCGGGGCCGAAAGTGACGTCGGAGTCGATGTCGTAATAGAAGCCTTCCTCAATAGAGGGACCGATGGTGAGTTTGGCATCGGGATAGAGCCGCTTCACCGCCTGTGCCAGCACGTGGGATGCGGTATGATTGAAGGTGCGCTTGCCGCCCTTGTCCGCGAAAGTGAGGGGGATGATGCTGTCGCCGTCTTGTATCGGTGCGGTCAAATCGACAGTCTCCCCGTTGACAGATGCCGCGATGACCTCGCGGGTAATGAGCTCCGCCTCTTTGATGGCGTCGTATGCCGTAACGGCGGTCTCGGAATCCAGTTGAATGCCTTTTACTCTGACTTTCATAATAAGTCCTTCCTTTCTTCTTTTCTGCGTCGGGGAAAATAAAAAGTACCCCGTACGCATAGTTGGTTTACCAACTACATTGCATACGGGGTACAATCTGCCTTCCAAGGCTTGAAAGCGATATTGTACGGTTCCACCCGTGTTTTTCACTCATTTGACTGTTCGATTGACCGCTTGGGTGGTAATCTTCGGGGGCACAGCGCAGTACTTGCAGCAGATGTACCGCTCTCTGGAGGAGTGCGATCCCGGGATCTTGTCCCGGCGGGAGCATTTTTTATGCTTACTTTGGATTATACACCCATAGCGGAAATTTGTCAAGTGTTTTTTTCGATTTTTACGGAAATATTAGCCCTTCGCCAGAATCTGAATCTCGGAGATGCCTATGGATTCATCCGAATCAAAGGTGATGGTGATTGTCTGTACTTTGGTTGCATGAGACAATTCGAGGATCGCCGCAGAGCCGGAATAGACCTGCTTCGACCGCTTGTCGTAAGAGTCTGAGAGGACTTTTACACCGTCAATCTCGTACAAGCCGTCGATCTCGATTTTTGCAACCGAGGTAAAAATCTGCCGGTAATCCGCGCTGTTATAAACCACGATGGCGGAAAGCTCTATGGGGGCGTCAAAGGTGAAGGTAACGGTGGAAATGCCGCCGCCCGTCTTCGCCTCGGCTTGGGAATATGCCTTCCCTGCTCCCGTGATGCCGTCGGTGAGATACTGTAGCGTCGTATCCTGCATATTCTCGGACTTGAGCGTCGCCTTCCCTGCCACATTGGTCAGTCCGCTGACTGCATCGGGCACTTTCTGCGCGCTGACGGTAGGACCGTTGACATAGAGCGTACCGTCCGCACGGTAGCCTACCGAATCAATGGTAAAGTGGCGCCAGACATCGGTATTGGGCATCAGCGTGTGGTACACGATGTAATCCTCTTTCCCTATGGAAAGGAACATGGCGTGTCCCGTCCCGATGAAGTAGTCCCAATTGTCCTCACTGTCGGGAGAAATGCCCATGATCTGCGCCTCGCCGTCCGACAGTTTGGTAAAGCCGCTCAACGGATCGGTGGAAATGGCATAGCCGATGCTGTAATACTTCGAGCCGAAATAGTTTGCGCTGTAGGTAAGGTAATACACGCCGTCATGCTTCAACATATAGGGACCTTCGTTCCAGAGAGCGTTTGGACTCTGCACTTCCCATGTCTGCGTGTATTTGCCAGTCTCGTCAATGGTGCTTCTGCCTACCTCGGTGAGTTTCACGGGCTTTGCGCCTGCCTTGATCGTGTAGGGATTTTCCAGTTCGATGCCCCAAATAGTGGAGCGGCGAGCTGTATTGGTGCCGCCGGAGGAAGAATTGTCCCCGATCTGGTCGCGTGCGAAGTAGTAGTACAGAGAGCCGTCATCGTCAATGAAAAGGCTTCCGTCAATGGTAGGGAAATTGCTTCCGAAATCGAAAACGGGCTTGTCACCGTTCACGCCGGGGGCAATATCGCCCGTGAAGGGACCTGCGGGGCTGTCGGCAACGGCAACGCTACCGTGAAGCACGCCTGCATCTCCGGTGGCGGCGGTGTAATACATATAATACCTGCCGTCGATTTTAAACACTTCGGGCGCCCACAAACGGCTGGTACACCAGTCGCCCCGCTGAGGCTGAAAGCAGACACCGCCCTTTTCCCAGTTGATCAGATCGGTGGAGGTATAATACTCGAATGTCTCCTCGATCTTCCCCGGATTTGAATACTTTCGGGTGGTACCGTAGAGGTAGAAGGTTCCTGTCTCCTCGTGGTAGAAGAGAAAGGGATCGCCTACCAACGGTCCGTCGTTGAAGGCATCATTATGATAAAAAAGGGATGAGGTCTCGGAGGATTTGGCGGGATTGCCAAAGGACAGTGTTTCGTCAAATAGGGGGACAAAGGGGCTGTCCTCTGCCGTGGTCAGCGCATCGGTGGGAGCCTCGGTCACGGCAGGAGTTTGTCCGCATCCGAAGAGCATCGTCAGACAACAAAGAAGCGCGGCGAATTGCCAAAACAGTTTTTTCATAGCAGATTCCTTTCCATAAGGCTATGAGAATAGATATGTTTATTGTAATAGCCGATTGTAAAAGTCGGCAAATTATTTTTTTCGGTGGCTTTGCCGTCGAAAAAACTCCTCTAAGACGAGCAAAGCGAGTCCACGCGCCGAGGGGAGCTACCCAAATCGCAGATTTTGGCAAGCGGCGATAAGCGCGTGCTTACCGCGCTCCGCGCGGTTCGATTGTAAAACGTAGTTTTACAATCGCCTGTATGTTTATTGTAACATACGGAGATGGATTTGGCAATCGCCTTCTCCAAAAATCGTAAAAAATGGGACGACTCCCGCATAATTCGGGAAAGTCGTCCCGTATATTACAGTTGATATTTTTTCTTCATCCAGCGTGCGATATAGACCGCAGGGGTATCGCAGAGTGAGGTAACGATGAAGATCAGATAACTGGATCCCATAATACTCAAGAGTATGGCAGTGGGGTAGATTCCCCAGAATGCGCCAAGGGTGAACAGCACAGTATTGATCATCTGAGAGACTAAGGTCGAGCCGTTGTTGCGAAGCCACAAAAACCGCGTTCCGTCGCCGTACTTCTTTTCGGTAAAGTTCCACCACTTGTGGTAGAGCCATACATCAAACCGCTGGGAGATGGCATAGACCAGCATACTGCAGAGAATGGTGCGAGGGGTATTGGAAAAGACCAGCCGCATTCCGCCCATCACGGTATCCCCCTGGGCAGGGATAAAGAGGAGCCAGCTTTGGGTGGTCAGCACGAAGAGCAAGGAGATGAATATGCCTAAATTCACCGCCCGATCGGCGGCTTTTTTGCCTTCATTTTCGCTGAGGATGTCGGTGATCAGAAAAGATGCGGCGAAAAGGACATTGCCCAGAGTCTGCTCCATTCCAAAGGCATTGACCAATATCGTGACCTCTATATTGGCGGCGATAGTGGAAAAGACGGTCATGCCGAACAGTCCCGACTTGCCGAAGAAACGCCACGCCGCAAGGACGGCGCCATAATGAAAGAGCAGTGATGCGATAAGTAAAAGTTCGTTTTGAAACAGCATGGGATCCTCCTATTCTCCAACGCCGAAATCGGTGTTTTCCACTAAAATATCTACCCGCGGGTTGTTCTGATAGCGGGGGACGACGGCGGCAAAAAACGCCTGCACCGCTTCGGGATCGGGCCTTACGGGGGTGGAATTTTCCACCATCAGATTGACGCAGACTCTCGAAAAATGAGCCAGTCCCGTCTCAATGTCGGTGATCATGGAATCGGCAGTCTGTCCTGCAAGTCCGCAGAGCAGATTCACTTCGCCAAAGCCGGCGGCGGCAATCTCTGGGGCCGATGCTCTGCCAAGCCCCTTGTGTAGGATGCGCTCTCTGTAGTCAACCTCAAAGGTCTCCACGCCGATCTTGAAGATCACCTCGGTTCCCACTGCCGCAAATCGGGCGGCGAAGGCAGACAGAGCGTCGCGGTGCATCCAATGGCACTCGATGTGCATGACACTAATGGCGCGGCGGCGGCAAACTTCGGTCAGCAGATCGACGGTGTCCTGATCGAGATCCACAAAACTGCCTGAATTGATGACCTCCAGCCGTCCGTATTTACCTGTGATCTGCTCCAACACGGTGCGGTTGAGAGCGAAGTTTGCCTTCTCGTCGGGGGAGGAGTCGGTGTGGTAATCGCAAAAGGTACAGCGGTGCCAACGGCATCCGCTCCCCCGCAGGAGAACGATCTCGCGGGGATTTTTGTCGGGGATAATGCTGTAACGGTTCAAAAAATACACTTCCTTCTCGGCAACAAAAAACGGCGCACTACGGCACCGCATTGATTGCCCGTAGTTTTGTTTTAGGACAGGATGGTCACGAACTGTCCGCCGAAATCGGCTGAGGGTATTATAGCACGGCGCGGGGAAAATTGCAATAGAAAATGCGAATTTTTACAAAAAACTTCGCTATCCGTGCGTTGGCACTCACGCAGAGCGGGGTTTGTGTTTCCGCACAGGAGTGCATCGACAAACCCGTTCGTCTTGCAGAATGTGCCATACCACACTCTACAAGACGGTCTGCCGGTTTACCGAATATATTTCTGCATAAAATCAATAATCAGTTTTCGCGTTTCCTCCGCCGCGTTGGCGGTGAGGAAGGGGCGTTCGGGGTGCCATTGGAGGGCGAGAATCTTCATATCGTCAGAGTAGAACGCTTCCACCACGTCATTCTCCTCATCCACCGCCAGAGGCTCGAAGCAGGGAGCGAGATCGTCGGTGTAGATTACGTCCTCGTGGAAGTTGTTGATGTAGATCGTCCGGTTTTCCTTCACCAGCGTAACGGGATGATCCAATCGGCGTGGGCGAGCCACCCGCAGAGTAGGATGGTAGTGGAGCTTGCCGCCGAACAGGACGTTCATATACTGCATTCCGCGGCAGACTGCGATCACGGGGATCTCGTGAGTCACGCAGTAGCGGATCAGTTTCTCCTCAGTGCGATCGCGGTTGGGCTGGAGCGTTTCGGTGTGGGGATGATCATAGAAGGACGGCGGCAGAGCGCCTCCTCCCGCCACGATCAGCAGATCGCGCTTTTTGTCGAAGAGTTTCTCCACGTTCTTGGTATAATTGGAGACAGGCTTGGGAATAAATCCCAACAGTTCGCAGAATCGCATATACGCCGCTTCCTGCACGTCGGTGGGATAGCCGTAGGCGTTGACGCTCTCTCTTTGGGTAATCAGCGCAGAGAGATTGTGATATTGAATGCCCTCGTCGATCTTCTCCGCCTTGCAGTCGATGCGCAGGTAGGACATTTTGGAGACCTCGGAATAGATTTTCTCGCCGCAACCGATGGCGGCGGGAATCTCAAATTCCGCGCAACGGATCGCCATGTGCGATGCCGCGCCGCCGTATTTGGTGATAAATCCCTTGATGGATTTAGCGAAAATCCACTCGTACCCCGGGTCTGCTTTGGGAACCACCACGATCTTGTCGGCAAGATCTGCGTCCGGCTCCTCCTCCAGCAGTACCACCTCGCCTTCGGCGGCTTTTGAGGTGATGAAGTTGGGGCGAGCCTCGTAAACGGGGATCAGATCGAGGCTTTCGGGGGACAGTACCACTTCGGGAAGGATCAGCTGACGGTCTTTTTCGTAATTTTTGGCGCGGCGTTCTATCCGATCTTCCCATAGTGCCTTGAGTCCGGATGCGGTGCATCCCGCAGGCACTTCGTTCAGATCCTCCACCCGAAGCCAAGACAGTTCGTTGCGGGAAATCTGTAATTGCTCACCCAACTTTTGGATCAGTTCCAGCACCAGACTGAGCGATCGGGTGAACTCGAATTTGAAATATTCCCGCTGTTCGATGGCGCAGGTGAGAAAGTCCATAAAGGCGGCAGGCGTGCTTTCAATGCCCGCGCGGTCCAGCGCCGCCGACAGGCGAGTTTCATCCAGACGGTACTTCTCCCGTTTGCCGGGAAAGTTCTGCTTCCTGCCGGAAACGGGACGGAAGGTCAGTTTATCGTAGCGGTCGGTGCGGATGTCGTAGGTACCCGTCCGCAAATGACCGTATTTGCGATCGAAGGTGTCGCGATCCAGTCTTCCTGCCGAATAGGCGTTGAAATCCGCTTCAAACTGGGAGGAAACGGTGCTGACCGAGGTCATAAAGCGATCCATCTCGTCCTCGGTAAAGTCTCCTGCCTCTACTAAAGTGAGACAGAACGCCCGCGCCATAAATGCCATTCGCGCCTGTCTGGCAAAGGGTGCGACACCGTCCGCGGAGATGGCGTCCAGCAGTTTCCTGATCGCGTCGATGATGCGGTGGTGATCCATCTCCTCCGCCGTCTGCAGGGTTTGTTCCCGCAGGGCGTTGAGCCGATCCAGCAGGGCGCGGTCGCCCACCAACATCTCGTGTTGTGCGGCGATAGCGTGATCGGTGAGCCGCTTCAGTTCGGTGAGCAGTAGACTCCGCTCTTCCTCGCTAAAGCCTGCGGACAGCAGTTCGCGGCTTCGCTCCTTTGTGGTGAAATCGTAACTGGTATAGACGATCTCAAATTCAATTTTGTCGTGGGCAGTGAGATTCTTCCGCAGTTTGTCCGCGTAGAAATGTGCCAGCCGCTTGGAAAGATCGTCGGGGATCGCCGCAGGTTGAAGCGCGAAAAAGGATTTGTCCAGACTGACATAGGGCTTATTGCCCAGACGGTACATCAGATCGCCTTCCACCTTCCGATACCCCAGAGGAAGCAGACCTTCGTTCCACGCGCCCGAGGTGATGATCCGCCGATAAAGCGAATAATCGAGACTGCGGGGATTGGCTCCGATGATCTCGGAAGGATTCCAGAATGCCATGTCCGACAAAAGCATCGTATCGGACAGCATTCCCGGCACCGACAGATAGTGTTTGCGGATCACTGCTTTGCGGGCGAAATACTCGCTGTCATCCATGACCTTTTCGGTTCTGTAACCCGCCACCAGAGGACGGATCTGGAAAAGGATCACCTCGCCGTCCGCATCTACTGCGAACTCGATATCCAGCGCAAGCCCTTCCAAAATTTGTTCCGCTTCCTGTACAGCCAGAAGAAGCCCCGACCAGGGCGCAGGCAAATTATCCGCCGATGCCGAGCGAGAGACCCACAAGGTCTTCCCTCCTCTGCCACCCGTGACCGAATCGGTGGCGCCACCGTCATCGTAGTTGATGAGATAATAGGGCCGGTTGCCCTGCAAATCGCGGGTGAAGATCACGCCGCTGCAGATGACCCGCTCCGCCTGCCGCTGGATCAGTACCTGCTCCAGTTCCAGCACCTCGATATCCTTGCGATAGGAATGGATCACCGCCTCCACGGAGGCAATGATCTGCGAAAGATCGGCAGAGTCCACATCCAGCACGCTGCGATAATGCCCCGCGTTGGAACGGCGCATACTGTCCTCGTTGGTGGAGGAGGAGCGCACCACGATGCGGCATCCCGCAAACTGCTCCATGATCTCGCGGCAGACTTTTTCGCGGTCGGCAAAAAAGTCCCCGATCCGTAGAATATACATTTCTTCTATGCGGGAGAGCTTCAGCACGCTCCGCAGAGCGTGAAGGGTATTTGCCTTGGTAGACAAGATCTCGCTGTGAATGTTACGTTCCTTCATAGAGCATCCTTTCGATCAGCAGAAAAATCCGCAGGATTGGTTAATTTTATTGTACCAAATCCTGCGGATAATGTCAAGGGATATTTTTCGTTACGATTCGTTTGCCAGTTCTTTCAGTTTGGGCAGACTCCAGCGGAAGATCGTCGCCAGCATTCGGATCAGAATCACCAGCGCGATCCCGCCCAGCACGCCGTACAGTTCGGGAACGCCGAATTTGCACAGCAGAGCATATAGTAACGCACCCGCCGCCGATGCCAGCGCGTAGATGTGCTTGGTCAGCACGCCCGGCACTTTGGCGCACATTAAATCCCGCAGGATACCGCCGCCGCAACCGGTCAGAACGCCCAAAAAGACGCAGAAAAAGAGATTGTCTCCGTAACCGCCGTCCAGCGCGAGTTGCACGCCCACCACCGAGAACGCGCCCAGTCCCACCGCGTCAAACACGTTGTTGACCTGCTCCAATAAAGTCAGATGGGAACGGTAACCGTTTTTGAAACAACTTGCCACTACGAACACCGCCAGCGCCGAAACGGTGGCAACGATCAGATATTCAAAATTCGAAAACGCGCGCGGGGGAACCTGCCCCATCAAAAGATCGCGGATGGCGCCGCCGCCCAGTGCGGTGAGACAACCCAGCACCAGCACGCCAAGCAGATCCAGTTTTTTGCCGATGGCGTGAATGGCTCCCGATACCGAGAACGCCACCGTACCGATCAGTTCGGTAATATGGATGAGAATCTCCGTAATCACGGTCAAACCTCCCAAAATCATTGCTTTTTCAAACGATCATTATTATACTAAACCTCGGGAGAATAGTAAAGATGGTTTTAACGATTCTCAAAAAAATAATTTCGGCGTTTCAGAAAAACGCCGAAATTATTTTAGATACATTCGAATGTTATTCGAAAAAGCGCCGCAGTCACCGGAAGATCAGGTCAATCCGAGGAATGCTGCGGCATTGTCCCAGAGGATCACCCGCCGCTCCTCCTCCAGCAGAGGGAGATCGAAGAAACGTTGCAATTCGCGGGTTGCGTTGGTGACGGGATAATCGGTGCCGAAAAAGATCCGATCCGCGCCGAACAGACGGATCAGTTCCAGTGCTCGCCGCTGATCCAGTGCCCACAGCACGCTGGAGGTGTCAAACCAGACATTGGGCAGTCCGATGAGTTGATCGCTCTCCTCCCAAGCCTTGTAGGCACCCAGATGAGAGGCGATCCAACGCACCTTCGGGAAGGCTTTTGCCATCTTCACCAGCTTGTCCGGCGATGAATAGCGATACTCCGCCCGCTCGTCGCCCATGTGCAGGCAGACAGGCAGGTCGTACTTGGTCAGAAGTTCGTAGAGTCGGCAAAGCCGCGGATCGTCAATGTCCACCTGTTGAATGTCGGGATGAAGTTTCACACCCATAGCGCCCAGCCGAATGCCACGGACGATCTCCGCTTCCATATCGGGATAGTCCTGATGCATCCCGATGAACGCCACCGCCCGAAATCCTTCCCGTCTGGCAGTATCCGCGCTTCGCAGGATCGCCTGATTGACGTGTTCCACTTGGTGCGCATTGGTCGCCACACCCAGCAGAGCAAATCCGTACACATTCGCCCGACGTGAGGTGTCGATTAGTTCACTCAGCGTGCCATCCTCCTCTGATGTAAAGGAATAAAAGCGATTGAGTGCACCCACCGCCTTGGCGGCAATGGCATCGGGATAAACATGGGTGTGAAAATCAAATATGCGATAATCCTTCCACAAGTGATGAATATCTACTTCGTCCTCGTCCCGAAAGGACGTGGCAATCAGATCTGTCATACCATACCTCTTTATCATAAACTGCTTCTATTGTAGCACGGCGGGAACAGACTGTCAAGAGGAAGGACTCTATTTTCGTTCACCTTCCCTCTCCTGACAAGAGAAAGATCCCTCTCCCGCGGGGAGAGGGATCTGAGGATTGATCGTTTAAGAAGCAGCACGCACGGTGACGGTCACTTTGACCTGTGCCTGCTTGCCTTCGGGCAGACCCTCGGTGATGGTACCGAAGAAGCCATAGGTACCTGCCTTGTTGGGATCGTAATCGGAGCAAGACCAGGTTACGGGCAGAGTCTTGATTTCCACGTAGCCGTCTTCAAAGTTGTTGAAGTCGTCAGCGCCTACGGTGCGAACCGAGAACTCGGAGCATTCAAAGAGCTGCTCGAAAGTACGCAGACCAACGGTGCCGTTGATCATCAAAGGATCAATCTCACCCTCGTACATCTTCTCGCCGTCCAGCAGAACTGCAAACATATCATTGAATACTACAACTTCCAGCGTGTAATCCTGGTTGGCAACGTAATCGAAATCGATGGTTTTAATACTGGTCCATTTGCCGTCGTACGCCTTACCGACACAGATCTGACCGGAAGGATCGCCGATGCCGACGTACATACCGTTATAGGAGTCGGGACCGCTGGCGGTAATGTTGGATGCACGGAACATGATACCGAAGTTGTTGGAAGGTGCTTCCTCAGCAGTACCGCGGATCACGGCTTTGATCACGTAGTTGGCGTACTCTTCGCTTTCATCCTTTGCCCAATCGGGATCGGTCACGTACGCCTTTACCTTGTTGGATCTGCCGGTGGTTGCAAACTTGCCGCCATCCAGAGAGAGGACACCGTCGTTATCGCAAGTCGTCCACTCCGCCGCAAAGGTGTCGGCAGAAGCGAAATCTGTAGAATACAAAGCCTCGGACGAACCTGTCGCATCACTGGGAATGGTCACCTGCAGTTCGGTGGGAAGAGCTGCAATGACATCTTCGATGGGCGTACCGACGGCGACGGTCTGCTTCTTCACAGACTCGACCTCGAAGTCGGATACGGGCTGCTGGTTTGCAGAAGCATTGGGATCCTTGGTCACGACGGGTGTCGCGGTAGTGGTAGCATCGGTGGTATCGTCAGAGGTACCGTCTGTGCTGCCACACGCGATCATGGAGACCGCCAGCGCACCGGTAAGTAACATGGCAAAAACTTTTTTGGTGGTGATTTTCATAGGAATATCCTCCTTTATTTGGTGTTTTCATTATAGCACACCTTTTCGGTTTTGTGAAGACCTTTTTCAGAAAAAAACGATTCGATGGAATATTTTCGGATGATTCTACAAAAATTGCGCTTCAATTTGTTTATTTTCAACAAATTGAAGATTTTTTTCTTTTTGCAAAGTGGCATAATGTTGCAAGCAACCAAGTCAAGCAAATAGCCCCTCTGAAAAACGAGTTCAGAAATTTGCATAAACTTCTTGTTGACATTACGCAAATGATGTGATAAAATAGCCTTGGAAAGAGCCCCCTACTGAGGGGAGTTTGCGCTCCCCTGTTCGAGTCTTATTACTTTTTCCGCATACTGGTTATATGGCAAAACAGCACATTATAACAACAAAAACCGAGGTGAAAACCTCGGTTTTTGCTATGGCGGAGAGAAAGAGATTCGAACTCTTGAGACGCTATCAACGCCTACACGATTTCCAGTCGTGCGCCTTAGACCAGCTCAGCCATCTCTCCAAAGTATGGCGTTGTTACTCAACGGTTAGTATTATAACATAAAACTTCCCCTCTGTCAACCCCTTTTTCGAAAATAATTCAAAAAATTTCGTTCAAAAAGATCGCCGAAAAATCCACGGAAGCCATTCATTTTTACTCCGCCGTCTCATAGAATATAACGATCCGTACAGGCAGGAGGTGACAGTATGTCAGAACATTACGAGGATCGCTGTGAACGGCTGGCACAGTATATGATCGAACATAGCGCAACCGTCCGTCAGGCGGCGGCATACTTCGGAATCAGCAAATCCACCGTTCACAAGGATCTGACCACTACGCTCAGACAGCGCAACCGCGCCCTCTATGCGGCAGTCAAAGAACTATTGGAACAAAACAAAGCGGAGAGGCATTTCAGAGGCGGAGAGGCTACCCGTCTCAAATATCTGGAACAACGGGAAAGGCGAATGGCATCCGCCAAGGAGAAGTGACAACAATATTTCCCCGCCCCCACGTTTGACTCTTGCATTTTGTCCCGATTCGTGCTACAATAGCAGTATCACTTTTTCCAAAGAGGTACATATGAGACTGATTGCAAGCGATTACGACGGGACCTTCAACAATCACGGCGGCGTGGACGACGCCCGCAGGCAGGCGGTGGCAGACTGGCAGACGGCGGGAAACAAATTCGGCATCGTCAGCGGCAGAAGCATCGACTTTCTTCCTCACACGCTGGAACGGGACGGCATTCTCTGCGACTATTTTATCGCCAACAACGGCGCTGTGATCACCGACGGCAAGGGCGGCATTCTGGTTGAACGGCGCCTCGGCGGCGAAATCGCACTTCCGCTGATCCGCACCCTGTTTGAACTGTCCTGCCCTTATGCATCGGTGACCACCGATCATCCTTGCATGGTCTATCCTGCTATTTCGGAGCCAGCGCCCGATCGCTTTACGCCGGAGACTGCCCACATTCCTTATTTCAACCAGATCAGCACGATCCTGCCCTCCTTCGAGGAGGCGGCACGGGTCACCGCTATTATTCGCGAGAGATTCGGCGAGGTTCTGAATCCCTTGCAAAACGGTATCTGTATCGACATCGTTCCCGCAGGTGTGGACAAGGCGGAGGGCATTCGCCGATTGCTTTCCCTGTGGGACATGAAGGAGTCCGATGTGATCGCCGTGGGCGACAACGTCAACGACGCGGCTATGATCGGTGCCTTCCCTTCCTACGCCGTTGACAACGCGGTGGAGTCCATCAAGGAACTGGCGGGTCGCGTCACCCACAGCATCACCGATCTGATTCGGGCTGAACTTGTCTGATGGGCTATGCCAATCATTATGATACTGTGTGGGATTCGTGAATTTTCTATTGACTTTTTCAGATTCATGCAGTATAATGAACTTAACAGACAGCGGCAAGGACCTCTTTCTGCCGCTGTTAATTTTTTGAGAAAAGGATGGATCATCACATGACCAGCGAAGATACCAAGACCCCTGAAGTGACGCCCGAAACATCCCCCGCTCCCGCCGAGTCCGAGACTACCGAGTCTCCCGAGATTACCGCCGAACCTACTGCACCTGAGGCTCCCGCTGTGCCCGCCTCTCCCGAGGCTCCCGCCGAGCCTGCTGTACCTGAGGCTCCCACAAATGAAGCACCTGCCGCTACCGCACCCATTCCCCCTGCCGCGACTTCTGTCCGCACGCCCTTCCGCGCGCCCATCACCAATCCTCGAAAGTATTTCCTGCTGTCCAACATTTTCCGCGCCGTCACCGTTGCACTGATGATCGTTTTCACGATTCTGTCGCTTTATCTGCCCGTGTTCACCGTCCATATTGCTGAAGGATTGAATTTGGAAGACATCGGTGTGATCGGTGTAGATGTAGAGGGTAGCTACGACTTCTCCGTCATGGACATCATCAGCGACCTGCCCGACGAGATCAAACTCTGCTATCTGCTGGACGAAAAGAATCCCGAAGACTGGGAAGAAATTTTGGAAATCAAAGCCAATCAAGGTGACTTCAGCCACGCAATTGATGCTGCCGGTTTCGCTACCGCGCTCTTAACCCCTGAAAAATCCGAATGGGTGAACAACATTCTGAAAACCCTTACGGAGAGTCGCGGTCTCTTCATTATTCCCTTCTTCATTCTGTTGTTCCCCGCAATCATGGTTATCGGTCTTGCCATCAGCACCCTGGTTCGTCTGATTCAATGCATCATCGGCTTTTTCAAACCCAGCACGCAGATCAAAAAGACCGATGCAAGTTCCTGCATTATCATCACCGCTCTGTTTGCGATCGGCTATCTGATCAGCATCTTTTACAGTTGTTTCAGCCTGAGCATCACCTGCATGGTGATTCTTGCAGCCGTCTCCATTGCGGCAATTGTAATGAGTATCATCTACAGAAAGCACACCAAAGAGATCGTAGACGCACAGTTCGGTCTGTAATTTCAAAAACACAGAATTCCACCGCCTCGGCGGTGGAATTTTTTTGCAAAAAGAAAACACTGCGGAATTTCGCAGTGCGCAAGCGACGGATGGGCAAAGCAAACCCGTCCTGCCGTTCAGCCATGAAATATAACCCTGCAGAATGCAAGGCGGTGCCCTATCCTCTGCCTCTGTGCTCCCAACGTCTTGAGGTCGCCGTGACATAAGCAGGGCGGTCAAGGAGGTCTGCTAACTCCGCAGAAGAAAGTTTTTTTCGGGCTCCAATATCTTTTTGTAGGTTTATTTACAAGGCTGTGTCGAACAGGACAGGCATTTTTGCTTTTTAGTTGTTGTCGTAGTCAACTTCGTCGAAGAGCAGGTCGTCAAAGATCTCTGCGATCTTCTCGAACTCATCGTCGTCATCCACGGAAACCAGGCATTCTTCGCCGTCGTCGTCGGTACCCACCTTGAGGATCACGTACTCGTCGCTCTCTTCGTCCATGGGGATCAGGGCGTAGTAAACCACACCGTCCATCTCGTGTTCGCCGATGATCTGGAACTGACCTTCGTTACCGTCCTCGTCTACGAGGGTGTAAACGTCAACCTCTTCCATTTCTTCGTCGTTGTTATTCAGCAGTTCTTCGTTTGCCATTGGAATCTCCTCCTTCACGGAAAATAATCGTTAAAATGGAACTTCAGGAAGCAGACCGGTCTCGTCGCCGTGAGTATCCGTGGCGATGGGATCCTTCTCCTGCGTGTTCTCGTCCGTCCGATCGTCCTCACAGCCCACAAGGCAGGAGAGCGCAAGGCAGAGCATCAGCAGAATGACCGCAATACGTTTCATCGAACCGCTCCTTTATACTTCCTTTCTCTTATTGTACCCTATCGAGCGGCATTTGTCAAGTGGTTCCGCAAATTATTTTCCGAGCTGCTCTTCTGCCTTGAAGATACAGATTCTTCCTACCCTCTTGCATTTTCGGAAAGAATGTGCTATAATATGGAATACGAACGCGGCTTTGCACAAGAAGCCTATTGCAGTTTATCCGAACAGTCCGATTTTCATACACGTTTTGGGTCGGACGGAAAGGTTTTTTATGAAAACAGTTGTTGGCATTGATGTGGGCGGCAGTACCACCAAAATCGTCGGCTTTGACGCTGAGGGAAAGTTGATTGCCCCCATTTTCGTCCGCGCTACCGATCAGATCACCTCAATCTACGGCGCGCTGGGCAAATTCACCACCGAAAACAGTCTGGCACTAACCGACATCGAGCGGATCATGGTCACAGGAGTGGGTTCTACCTTTATGGCCGCTCCCATTTACGATATTCCCGTTCATAGACTCTCCGAATTTTCCTGTGTGGGCAGAGGCGGCATCTGGCTGTCGGGTCTATCCGAGGCAATTGTGGTCAGCATGGGTACCGGCACCGCCCTGGTACACGCCAAAGCAGACGGCACCTTCGATTATCTGGGCGGTACCGGCATGGGCGGCGGCACGCTGATGGGACTGTCCGAAAAGCTGATCGGGCTGAAAGACATCGACCACATCATCGAACTGGCATCCGAGGGCGATCTGTCCAAGATTGACCTGCGCGTCAGCGACATTACCAAAAAGGATGTTCACCCCGGGCTTGCCACCGACCTGACTGCTTCCAACTTCGGTAAGCTCAGCGACATCGCCACCAAGAGCGACCTTGCGCTGGGACTTGTGAATATGATCTTTGAGACCATCGGCATGATGGCGATCTTTGCCGCCCGCGGCAAAGGTATTCGGGACATCGTCCTCACGGGAAACCTCACCGCTCTCCCGCAAGCAAAGGTGATTTTCGAAAATCTGAACCGCTTCTTCGACGTAAACTTCATCATCCCCGAAAACGCCCGCTTCGGCACCGTCATCGGTGCCGCTCTGCAAAGGTAATTGAATAGATTCGTTCGCAGGATTCTTCCCCCCAAGAAGGTTCCTGCATCTCCATGAACTGCTAAAACAGGAGACAAGTACTTGCCTCCCTCAAAGTTCAAACATAGTCCTTCCCGAAACGGAGGGGAGGGCGAAACCATCTGAACGCCGAAGTTTTCGCCCTCCTCTCCATAGCCGCATAGCGGCTGCTACTCCTCCCCACCCACTTCCTTGGCTCGGCGGCAGTCCTCGGAGACACTTGGTCAACAGTCTGAGGACAGCAAATGCTTGCCACCCTGATTTGTTTGGAAAGCATACCATCCAAAGAGCATTTTGGCTATCCCTATGCGACAAATATGTGCGACTTTCGTAAAATTCCCGGAGGTGTGGAAATCTTCTTTCCGGAAGGTTCCGACACAAGCGCGTCCCAATCGCATTCAATTATCCTCCTACTACGATGCCGCCGGGGATGGCGCCAACGATCACGGCTTCGCCGATGAGGATGCGGGATATCACCGTCAGTTGCTCTTCTCTGCCAAGGACGGTAAGGGTCAGCGGAACGGTCACTTCCAACTCCAAGCGGTGGAGAGTTTGATTGAGCCCCCCTTCTTCCAAACTACTGACGGTGCGGGCAGAGGCACCTCCATAGAGGCTTCCTCGGACGGTCAGATCAAATCCGCTCCCCGAAAAGAGTTTGGGAAAGAGAATGTCTCCGCTGCGGATCTTGCAAAAAAGTTTGACACCCGCAAGTTCCCGCTCCAGTGCCGCAGACAGATCTGCCGCATATCGGCGTACTTCTCCGCTTTCCACCACAAGCCCCTGAACGGTTCCGTCTGCCGTGCAACGGAGCGTACAGAACTCCCCGTACTCTCCCGATGCGGTCAACTCCTCCGCAGTCTCCCGAACTAATTTCTGCACGCGGCTTTCGGCAATGCTCTCGAAAATCGGCAACGCAAGCGGTGCCGCCCGCGCCCGCAAAATGGGGGGCAGGATCAAAAAAACAAGCACCATTATTACTACGACCGCACGAAACACCCATTTTCGCCGCCGCCCTCGCAAAACCCGTCTCAAAACTCCCAACCTCATGGCTCCCCTCCCTAAGATTTCTATTATTTCGGCAAACTTTTTTCGGCAAATCTATTGAATTTTCTGCCGAATTTTGATACAATGATGATGTATAAAATTATCGGCAGCGCCTGCATCCCGCCGATGCGTTTTCCATTTTATGCAATGGTGTGCTGAATCATTCTTCGCCCGCGCATACTACAGGAACCCGCTCGACGCCGTCAGGTACTGTTCATTTATTATATGGAGGATTTATTTATGCAGAACATCGTACGTCCCGAAGCCATGGAACGCATTACTACCCCCGCACTTGCCAACGCTTTTATCGAAGCACAGATCAAAGAGATCCGCACACAGGTTGGAGACCGCAAGGTTCTTCTTGCCCTCTCCGGCGGCGTTGACTCGTCTGTGGTCGCCGCTCTGCTGATCAAAGCTATCGGCAAGCAGTTGGTTTGCGTACACGTCAACCACGGTCTGCTCCGCAAGGGCGAGCCTGAACAGGTAGTGAAGGTATTCCGTGATGAAATGGACGCCAACCTGATCTATGTAGACGCTACCGATCGCTTTCTGGACAAACTGGCAGGCGTGTCCGATCCCGAAACCAAGCGCAAGATCATCGGTGCTGAGTTCATCGAAGTCTTCAACGACGAGGCAAAGAAGCTGGAAGGCATCGACTTTCTGGCACAGGGTACCATCTATCCAGACATTCTGGAGTCCGACGGTGTCAAGGCGCACCACAACGTAGGCGGTCTGCCCGAAGGTATGAAGTTTGAACTGGTCGAGCCTGTGAAACTGCTGTTCAAGGACGAGGTTCGCGTAGTCGGCGAGGCGCTGGGTCTGCCCCACGGCATGGTCTACCGTCAACCCTTCCCCGGTCCCGGACTGGGCGTGCGTTGTCTGGGTGCCATCACCCGCGACCGTCTGCACGCGCTCCGCGAAGCAGACGCCATCCTGCGGGAGGAGTTCGACAAGAACGGTCTTGCAGGCAAGGTATGGCAGTATTTCATCGCCGTTCCCGATTTCAAGAGCGTAGGCGTCCGTGACGGCAAGCGCTACGAAGGCTGGCCCGCCATCATCCGTGCCGTCAACACCACCGACGCAATGTCCGCCACCATCGAGGAGATCCCCTACGCGCTCCTGCATCACATCACCGCCCGCATCACCGCCGAGGTCGAGGGCATCAACCGCGTCTTGATGGATCTGACCCCCAAGCCTGTGGGAACGATTGAGTGGGAATAATCACAGATAGGATAGGACATCCTATGAAATTGCGCTGAGATAAGTAACATTCCAAAATGACTACAACTGGAGGTTACATTATTTGGAAATCATAGAATATAAGACATACAACGAAGCGGAAATTTTGCGCCTGTACGCAAGCGTGCACTGGACGGCCTACACTGACCACCCGGAATTACTGCGAAAGGGATTTGAAAACTCTTTGCTGACATTAGCTGCTTACGAGGACGATACTCTTTTGGGCATCATTCGTACTGTGGGCGACGGCTATACGATCGTGTTCGTGCAGGACATTTTGGTATTTCCAGAGCATCAGCGCCAAGGTGTCGGTACGGCACTCCTACAATCAGTCTTAGACAGATACAGCCATGTGCGCCAGATTGAACTGGCAACGGACAATACACCGAAAACCATTGCGTTTTATCAGTCTATGGGGTTCAAGGAAATGTCCGAAATTGGTTGCTGCGGATTTATGAAAATCTAAAAATAATTCAGATTCCATCTGAGAAATTACGTTAATCTATGCTATAATACATGCAATCCACCCGGCACAATTACCTTCGCTCGTTATAGCGTTTATCACCGCTGATAAGATTTTGATAAGCATCCATCGTATAGCGATGATAATATGGAGAATCAAAATCCTCAGAAGAACAGGAACAAATAATCTCTAAACAAAATTCGTTAAGATATGAGTTCCTGCAACGAGTGGGAATGATTAGACCAGCATTTTTTGCTTGAAAAACCTTGGTTTTGCCACCATACACGTCAAAATCACGGCAACTCAAAAATGCCCTGCGAGAAAAACATCTTGCAGGGCATTTTTGGTGACAAACAGACGATGGAACGAATCAACTTCGCCCCAAATGATTTGTGCATGGAACAGGTTGTGAATTATGTCAAGGTTGCACTGTCCAATGTGCAAAAAAAGCCAAGATTTACTATTTCCGCAATTACCAAATTGTAAATATTCACGAAATATTTTCCAAAATGCATTGACTTTGGCAGCAACAAGGAGTATAATATCATTAGAAACTTGCCATAATCAAATACTTCTCATTGAACGGGGGTGTATGCATGGATCGTCAGGATTATTTGGCGCACATTGCCGAAGATGGCAGAGAGCAAACGGTTCAACAGCATTCACGCGCTGCGGCAAAATATGCATCCGATGCATTAGACGGAATCGACCTCTCCAACACAGCGTATTTAGCCGGGCTTTTGCATGATGCAGGTAAATTCAAATTAGAGTTTACAGAGTATTTGCTGGACGCTGTTATGAGAAAGAAAACCGTAAAACGAGGGAGCGTCAATCACACCTTTGCCGGTGTCCGTTTTACCTTGGAAAGATGGCATAAAGCAGAAGAACTCAGTTATTGTGAGATCGCTGCGGAATTGCTGGCTTTTGCAATCGGTGCGCACCACGGCCTTTTTGATTGTGTGGATGAAAAGCGAGAACTCGGCTTCTTGTATCGACAAACGAAAGACGGAATTCATTATGAGGAATCCATAAAAAATTTCCTGACACAATGTGCAAATCATCAGGAGCTGGGCAAGCTATTTCTTGCTTCTGTTGAAGAGTTGACACCGGTGATTGACAAACTATCTGCTTTGTCTCAACAATCGGACGACGAAATGGCAAACAGTGAAATGAATTTTTATATCGGTTTGCTGGGACGAATGCTTTTGTCGGCTGTGATTGACGGAGATCGACGGGACACTGCGGAATTTCAGAACAATCAGGCATTCTGTGAATGGCCGTGCGATATGCAAAAGATATGGTCGCTTTGTCTTGAAAAAACGGAGCGGAAGCTTCAGGAATTTCCAGCCGATCAACCAATTCAAAAGGCAAGGCATCGCATTTCAGATGCTTGTAGAAATTTTGCGGAACAGCCGGGAGGCGTATATCGCTTAAAAGTGCCTACCGGCGGCGGGAAAACCTTATCCAGCCTTCGCTATGCTTTAGCTCACTCCAAAAAATGGAACAAATCACGCATCATTTTTACTTCCCCGCTGCTTTCCATTCTGGATCAAAATGCACAGGTAATTCGAGATTATATTGCAGATGACAGTTTGATTTTGGAACATCACTCCAATCTGGTTAAACCGAAAGAAACATTTGAACAACTTAGCGATTTAGAACTGCTAACGGATACATGGCATTCTCCCATCATTATCACAACACTCGTCCAGTTGCTCAATACCTTGTTTTCGGGAAAGACCGCTTGTATCCGCCGTTTCCAAGCACTATGCAATAGTGTCATTGTGATTGACGAAGTACAAACTGTCCCCAATAATTTGTTGACGCTCTTTAATTTAGCTGTTAATTTTCTTTCTGAAGTATGTGGAGCCACCATCGTTCTATGTTCGGCTACCCAACCCAGCTTGGAAACGGTAGCACATCCGTTGTCACGAACCCCTCAGGATATTGTTCCGTGGGATCAGCAGCTATGGAATGTGTTCAAACGAACACAAATACAAGATGAAGGTCAATATCGGTTGGAAGAATTGCCGCAACTCATTGAAAACTGCCTGAAGGAATGTAACAGTCTGCTGGTGGTGTGCAACAAAAAAGATGAGTCAAAATTCTTGTTTCAAAGTCTTTCCAACCAAAATATCCAACGCTTTCATCTGTCAGCAGCAATGTGTGCAGCACATCGCCGTGACACGCTACAGGCACTCCAAACTGCGCTTGAAGAAGGAAGTATTTGCAAAAAGAAAGTTGTCTGCATCTCTACCCAAGTAATCGAAGCCAGTGTGGATATTTCTTTTCAGCGAGTCATTCGATTCGCAGCCGGTATGGACAGCGTCATTCAGTCCGCCGGACGCTGCAATCGAAATGCCGAAAGCAATACACCCGAAAGAGTCAGCATTGTACAATGTACGGATGAAAGCCTGTCCCGATTGGAGGACATCCGGCGTGGACAAAATGCAACGGTTGCGTTGTTGGATGCTTTCCGAAAATCTCCACAACGATTTTGCAACGACCTTGCAAGCAAGGAAGCGATTGATTTTTATTACCACAAACTTTACCAAAATATGAACGAGAATTTTCAAGACTATGCGGTTAAGGAATATGAATCTTCAATATTTCATTTTTTGGCGGATAATCCCAAATATGCCGATAAAAATTGCGCCGGCGTTAACCGATACTTTTTGCGGCAGGCTTTTCAGCTTGCAGGAAGGCTATTTCAGGTATTCGATCAGGAGACGACAGACGTGCTCGTTCCTTATGGCAAGGGGAGAGAGATACGTGAAGCCTTGATCGCCACATCCAACGCTTATGGTTGCCCGGATTATGCATCTATCAATGAACTGATTAACGAAGCGAAGCTGTATTCTGTGTCACTGTATCAATATCAGTTGGACAGATTATCTGAATATGGGGCGCTGATCCCTCTGTTTGACGGAAGTGTGTATGCCCTGGCAGACGGCTTTTACGATAAAAACACTGGTTTTTCCTTAAAAAACGGATCAACCGAATTATTGGAGGTGTAATGATGAATACGAAATATCCGAACATTGTAGAGTTCCAAGTGACAGGCGATTATGCGCTGTTTTCTGATCCGATCATGCGTGTCGGCGGAGAAAAGTGCAGTTATCAGGTGCCAACCTATGAAGCATTAAAGGGTATTCTGTCATCTGTGTATTGGAAACCTACGCTGATTTGGTACATAGATGAGGTGCGTGTGATGAACCGCATTCAAACGGAGGTCAAGGGAATACGCCCCATTAAGTACAGCGGCGGAAACGATTTGGCTTATTATACTTATTTGAAAAACTGCTGTTATCAGGTTCGGGCGCATTTTGAGTGGAACGAGAACAGACCGGAGCTTGAAAGTGATCGGAACGAAAACAAGCATCATCAAATTGCCCTGCGTATGATTCGCAAGGGCGGCCGTCGGGATATATTTCTCGGTACACGGGAATGCCAAGGATATGTGGAGCCTTGTGAATTCGGAAGCGGTAAAGGTGCTTATGATGATTTACCGGAACTTAGTTTTGGCTTGATGTACCACGGTATCACCTATGCAGATGAGGCATACTCCGAGGAAACACGGCAGAAAATGACGGCTCGTTTTTGGTACCCTGTAATGAAGGAGGGCATTATCACTTTTCTGCGGCCCGAGGAATGTCCCGGGCAAAAGCCTTTGCGAGCTATGGAAATAAAGCCCTTTGGAACAGAGCTGGAGAATTTCAGCGGGCTCCATGAGTTTGGGGAGGTGGAGTAAATGGGATTGATGAAGCAGGCATATGACACCTATTGTGCTTTGGAAAAAAAGTATGCCGGACGGTATTTTGCGGAATATAAGGAACCGTTGGTGCCGATTTCCCATCAAATCACCAAGGCAGAGATTGAAATCACTTTGGATTCGGAAGGTGAGTTGTTATCTGCCAGGCTAAACGACAAAGACGATACCGCCATAATCATTCCCGTGACGGAACAATCCGCAGGAAGAGTAGGAGACACTTCGTGTGCCCATCCGCTGTGTGACCAGATTCGTTTCCTTTCCCCGCAGTATCCGAAAAAATATGAAGCTTATCTAACACAGCTTCAGGCATGGGCGAATTCTGATTACAGCCACCCCAAGTTGCACTCCATCGCCCGCTATGTTGAAAAAGGGACAATTTTGGAAGACCTTCAGCGTTTGGGCTTGATAACGCTGGATGAAGAAGGGCTGCCGACAAAAGAGAAAATGGTTGTTTGCTGGCGAATAGAATCGGGAGCCGCCAATGATATTGTGGAATGCTGGAAAGATTTTTCCTTATTTCAGGCCTTTATAGATTATTATAAATCACATCAAAATCAGGAAACAGTCTACTGCATGGTGTCCGGTGTGAATGCTGTTCCTGCCATCCAGCACCCCAAAAAGATTATCAGCGCAAATGCAAACGCTAAGTTGGTTTCCGCCAATGACTCCAGTGGTTTCACTTACCGCGGAAGATTTGCTGACGACCGGGAAGCTGTCACAGTCAGCTACATCGCCTCTCAAAAAGCTCACAGCGCGCTCCGCTGGCTGGCGGCAAATCAAGGAGTCCTATTCGGCAGCAGAACATTTCTCTGCTGGAATCCCCAAGGAATTTCGTTGCCTCAGCCAAACAGCCCCTTCTTGCGGCAAAGTGCAAAAAGGTTTATCAAGCCTTCCGATTACAAGCAGGAGCTTCAGAATACACTAAAAGGCTGGAAAGAGCAGTTGCCGGCAGATGCCTCTGCCGTCATTGCAGTCTTTGATGCGGCAACCTCCGGGCGACTGTCTCTAACCTATTATAACGAGTTGCAGGCATCCGATTTTTTGGATCGGCTTCATGCGTGGGATGATTCCTGTTGCTGGTTGCATCATCCGTTCGGTATCCAGTCACCATCAGTATATCAAATTGCGAACCTCGCTTTTGGCACTCCTCGAACGGAAAACAACCAGACCAAAATAGAAACCGATGAACGTATTTTGCGCCAGCAGATCCAACGCTTGGTCGCTTGTCGTGTAGACCGGGTCGGAATGCCTGCGGATATCGAACAAGCTCTGGTCAAGAAGGCATCCAATCTTCAGATTTTCAAATCCGAGCAGCATGATGCGCGGGAAGCACTACTATTCACCGCCTGTGCGGTTATTAGAAAATATCACTTTGACAAAAACAAGGAGGAATGGGAAATGGCACTCGTGCCGAACAAGCAGGACATCAGCTATCAATACGGTCGCCTTTTGGCTGTACTGGAAAAAATTGAGCGAGATACCTATGAAAAAGATGAAAAACGAGAACCCAATGCCATACGGATGCAGTCAGTTTTTGCGCAACGACCGCAATACGCCGGCCGCATCATTTGGGAACAACTGAAAAAGGCGTATTATCCCAGATTGAAGCCTTCACGCAGAGGATTTTATGACCGATTAATTGGTGAGATCATCGATCAAATCTCTGCATTTCCGGAAAGCGAGCAAAATCGTCCGCTGAGCGACACTTATCTGCTGGGCTACTATCTCCAGCGCAACAAACTTTGCACATTCAACACCGAAGAGAAAGAAACGGAGGAATAAAAAATGAGCACATTACAACACAAAATCGACTTTGTGGCACTGATTTCTGTCACACGCGCCAACAGCAACGGCGATCCCCTGAACGGCAACCGCCCCCGCACCGATTACAACGGATTCGGAGAGATCTCAGATGTCTGCATCAAACGCAAAATCCGTAACCGTATGCAGGATTTGGAAAAGCCGATCTTTGTGCAATCTGATGACCGATGCAAAGATGGTTTCAAAGCACTGAGCGAGCGTGCATCATCTGTATTGAAAGGTATTAAGGACAGGGAGCAATACGCCAAGCTCGCCTGCCAAACATGGCTGGACGTTCGAACATTTGGACAAGTATTCGCTTTTAAGGATACCAAAGGGCTTTCCGTCGGTGTCCGTGGACCTGTATCCATTCACCAAGCTGTCAGCCTTTCTCCTGTTGAAATCCAATCGATGCAAATCACGAAAAGCGTTAGCGGAGAGATGAAAGACAATGGTGAAAGCCGTGCATCCGACACTATGGGAATGAAACATTTTGTCCGCTTTGGCCTTTATGAGATCAAGGGTTCCATCAATGTTCAGTTGGCGGAGAAAACCGGTTTCAGCGAGACGGATGCGGAAACGGTTAAGGAATGTCTGCGTACTCTGTTCGTTAATGACGCATCCTCCGCCCGTCCGGACGGATCTATGGAAGTTGTAAAAGTTTTCTGGTGGAAGCACAACTGTAAGGATGGGCAATATTCAACTGCAAAGGTTCATCGTTCTGTAAAAGTTGCTTTGAAGAATACCGATTCCATCCCCGAAAGTGTCGATGATTATTTCATCTCCTTTGAGCCGCTGGATGGCTTGGAGCCTGAGGTCATTGATGGCGTATAATGAAACTGACTTTCTCCAATTATCCGGTTTACAACATTTCAAGTTTTGCAGACGAAGATGGGCGCTGATCCATATTGAACAACAATGGGCGGAAAATTTTCGCACAGTGGACGGCGAACTCATGCATCAGAACGCTCACAACGCCGATTTTCGAGAGAGTCGGGGCGATCTGTTCATTACCCGTGGTGTCAGCATCTTTTCCTCCACGCTGGGGGTGTCCGGTCAATGCGATGTGCTGGAATACCATCGGGGCAAATCCGGCATTCCCATCCGTGGCAAAGAGGGGCTTTGGCAGCCCTATCCTGTGGAGTATAAGCGAGGCAGTCCACGGGAAGACACCGGGGACACCCTCCAACTCTGCGGTCAGGCCATGTGTTTGGAAGAAATGCTCTGCTGTTCCATTCCCGAGGGCGCCCTCTACTATGGGGAGATCAGACGCAGGGTGACGGTGCCGTTTACAGAAGAATTGCGGACGCAGGTTCGGCTGATGCTTTCACAGATGCATGATCTGTATGAGCGGGGCTACACCCCAAAAGTGCAACCCTCCAAATCCTGCAATGCCTGCTCCCTCAAAGAGCTGTGCCTGCCCAAACTGATGAAAAACCGTTCCGTTGACGCTTATCTGAAGGATGCCATGGAGGCAAAGCCATGAAACAGCTGCTCAATACTCTGTTCGTTACATCGGAGGACATTTATCTGTCTTTGGAAGGCGAAAATGTGGTTGCCAATCGGAACCAACAGGTTGCCGCCAGATATCCTTTGCACACACTGCAAAACATCGTCACCTTTTCATACCCCGGTGCTTCCCCTGCCTTGATGGGTGCCTGCGCCCAAAAAGGCATCGGTCTTGCCTTCTGCACCCCAAAAGGTCGCTTTCTGGCGAGAATTTGTGGAGAAAACACAGGAAACGTCCTGCTTCGTCGGGAGCAGTATCGGGTGGCGGACAATCCAAAGCAAAGCTGTCTGATTGCCCGAAATATGATTTTCGGCAAGCTCCACAATGCCCGTTGGAGCATAGAACGAACCCTCCGGGATCATGGAATGCGGGTGGAAAAGGAAGTTTTGTCCAGTGCCTGCCAAGAGCTGCAATCACTCCTATCCCAAGTGGCTGGAATTTCGGAGCCTGACACGCTTCGGGGACTGGAAGGTGTGGGCGCGGCAACTTATTTCGGCGTGTTCGACGAGATGATTCTGAATCGAAAGGAAGATTTCTTCTATCACTGCCGTAGCCGCCGTCCGCCGCTTGATCGAGTCAATGCCATGCTGTCCTTTGCATACAGCCTGCTGAGCCATGATTGCGCCTCCGCGCTGGAAAGCGTTGGGCTGGATGCCTATGTTGGTTTTTTGCACACAGACCGCCCGGGCAGATCATCTTTGGCGCTGGATTTGATGGAGGAATTGCGTCCTTGCATGGCAGACCGCTTTGTTTTGACGGTAATCAACAATCGGATGCTTAAGCCGGATGATTTCCAAACGCAGGACAGTGGTGCGGTACTGCTGACCAACGATGGGCGGCGCGCCTTTTTGAAAGCTTGGCAAGAGAAGAAACAGGAAACCTTGACCCATCCATTCTTAGGCGAAAAGCTGGCTTGGGGGATGATTCCCTACGTTCAAGCGTTGCTGCTTGCCCGCTACCTCCGGGGCGATTTGGACGCCTATCCCCCGTTTTTATGGAAGTGATACGATGTTAGTGCTGATAACCTATGATGTAAACACAGAGGATACTGCCGGGCGGAAACGGCTTCGAAAAATTGCGAAAGAATGTGTCAACTACGGTCAGCGGGTGCAGAACTCCGTATTTGAGTGTCTGCTGGACGCGTCTCAGTGTCGCAAACTGCAAGCCAAACTCTGTTCCATCATGGACGAAGAACGAGACAGTCTGCGATTTTATTACCTGGGCAATCAATACGAAAAGAAAATCGAACACTTTGGCTGTAAGAACACCTATATGCCGGAGGATCCCCTGATTATTTAACTGCGAAGCATAAGTGTGCATGGTTTTCTCGGTAGGTTCGCACCGTATTTCACACGAGAAATCGCCGCACAATGCTTTGAAAATGCCAGAAGACAGATGAAATGTCTTCTGTATTCTTCAAATATTGGAGACTTTGTACAAAGATGCATAGATTTTTTGTGCATTTTTGCTGTCGCTCCCCCCGCGGGGAGCGTGGATTGAAATTGCAAGCATTTGGCAGGACGTGACAACATCATCGGGTCGCTCCCCCCGCGGGGAGCGTGGATTGAAATTAAAATGGCGATGTTCGAGAAAATAAGTGATACGCGGTCGCTCCCCCCGCGGGGAGCGTGGATTGAAATTTGTGTCTGATACGGGTGAGCTTCACGCGCTTCGTCGCTCCCCCCGCGGGGAGCGTGGATTGAAATAGATTGTGCACGTCTAAATTCCCGCATAACAATATGTCGCTCCCCCCGCGGGGAGCGTGGATTGAAATATCAGCTTACTATTCTGGTAAATTTTCATAGTGTTAAGTCGCTCCCCCCGCGGGGAGCGTGGATTGAAATATACTGTTCACGCACAGTAGCAATACCAGAATCGTCGCTCCCCCCGCGGGGAGCGTGGATTGAAATTGTCCAAAAGTTAGAAATAATTCATTTTTTTTTAAGTCGCTCCCCCCGCGGGGAGCGTGGATTGAAATTTAAAACCGATTGTATTGAAACCCAAAATATAAAGTCGCTCCCCCCGCGGGGAGCGTGGATTGAAATTCCGACTTCCGCGACACCGTTGTCTTCGTTGCAGAGTCGCTCCCCCCGCGGGGAGCGTGGATTGAAATCTACGCATCCACCAGCCCTGCAACGCTGTTCGGGTCGCTCCCCCCGCGGGGAGCGTGGATTGAAATAATCAGTTTCTCTTTGTCGATCTTCATGTTCCGTCGTCGCTCCCCCCGCGGGGAGCGTGGATTGAAATCTGGGTAAATGGCGGTCGAATGAAAAATGTCCGTCGCTCCCCCCGCGGGGAGCGTGGATTGAAATATCCCATTTCGCCCCATTGACCATATTCGTCAAGTCGCTCCCCCCGCGGGGAGCGTGGATTGAAATTGTAAAGCGCACATCATACCCGTTCACGGTACGCAGTCGCTCCCCCCGCGGGGAGCGTGGATTGAAATAAAAATTAAGCAATATAAAGGCCAATCTGATTTGGAGTCGCTCCCCCCGCGGGGAGCGTGGATTGAAATAGAGGATAAGTATTGAAGCTATATTTGTGTAGCCGTGTCGCTCCCCCCGCGGGGAGCGTGGATTGAAATTGCGATCAGATCAGCGCACGGCTGGCAAAGGACGGGTCGCTCCCCCCGCGGGGAGCGTGGATTGAAATCTCAGATCGCAACGTCGTCCACGCGCTGTCGGTAGGGTCGCTCCCCCCGCGGGGAGCGTGGATTGAAATAACGTATTGTTAATTCTATGGCTACAACTTATTCTAGTCGCTCCCCCCGCGGGGAGCGTGGATTGAAATCCGCTGGTTTCTGCCTATGTTGTAATAGATCAGAGTCGCTCCCCCCGCGGGGAGCGTGGATTGAAATATGGCGGGTAGGCTCGGCATAGTAAAATTCGAAGTCGCTCCCCCCGCGGGGAGCGTGGATTGAAATGTACAGTTACCCCGCCAAAGATTTTAGAGATCGAACGTCGCTCCCCCCGCGGGGAGCGTGGATTGAAATCCTGATCTTGTCTATATTATACCCCATGGGGTATCAAGTCGCTCCCCCCGCGGGGAGCGTGGATTGAAATATGTAATCGGAAAACATTGCTGCGGCTTCGCTCGACCGTCGCTCCCCCCGCGGGGAGCGTGGATTGAAATCCGTAGGTACTATATTTATCTCCGATACCACTTTACGTCGCTCCCCCCGCGGGGAGCGTGGATTGAAATTTGACTTTTGTAGCACAATGTGCTACAATAGATTAGTCGCTCCCCCCGCGGGGAGCGTGGATTGAAATTTTGCGTTCTTCGTATTCAGCTTTTGTCATATGTGTCGCTCCCCCCGCGGGGAGCGTGGATTGAAATCGAAATTCTTGATATATAAATCTCGCTGATCGTCGTCGCTCCCCCCGCGGGGAGCGTGGATTGAAATAGCAATGTTTTTGTTCAATTCCGCAACCTTTGTGGTCGCTCCCCCCGCGGGGAGCGTGGATTGAAATTTGCACCCTTGCCAACGTACACCGACCACCAACGGGTCGCTCCCCCCGCGGGGAGCGTGGATTGAAATATCCAATTCGCCCCCCTTAAATTTCCAAGGTTATTGTCGCTCCCCCCGCGGGGAGCGTGGATTGAAATATTACAGTAAAACCATCGCCAGCATCGTCTGCCGTCGCTCCCCCCGCGGGGAGCGTGGATTGAAATCCCCTTTCTGCTTTTGCTTCTTCTACAGCTGTTAAGTCGCTCCCCCCGCGGGGAGCGTGGATTGAAATGCAGAACTTCTGCCTTTGTTTGCCGTTGGTATCGGTCGCTCCCCCCGCGGGGAGCGTGGATTGAAATTACGATCTCGCCGCATTTTTTGCACTTGATCAGTCGTCGCTCCCCCCGCGGGGAGCGTGGATTGAAATCATTATCGGAATATTATGATTTATCGATTCCCAAAGTCGCTCCCCCCGCGGGGAGCGTGGATTGAAATCTCTGCCCTGATCGCCTCTGAGATCGGCGCAAAAGTCGCTCCCCCCGCGGGGAGCGTGGATTGAAATTTGAAAGCATCGGAAGCCCTTCCCTTCTCTTTCTCGTCGCTCCCCCCGCGGGGAGCGTGGATTGAAATTTTGTAGGTTGACTTCCGCAGTCTGCGCTTGCAAAGTCGCTCCCCCCGCGGGGAGCGTGGATTGAAATGGTGTACTTGTCCGTGCAGGTCACACCGGGCACCAGGTCGCTCCCCCCGCGGGGAGCGTGGATTGAAATGCCTTTACCTTTTCGGCTACCGTATCAGCCTTCGTCGCTCCCCCCGCGGGGAGCGTGGATTGAAATCCTGATCACCCAGTACGCACCGAATTTCAGCAGCATGTCGCTCCCCCCGCGGGGAGCGTGGATTGAAATCTTTACCGGCACGGTATCAACCTTATGTTAACGAGTCGCTCCCCCCGCGGGGAGCGTGGATTGAAATATCAATGGGCGTCTACCGTGTACGTTGCCGCTTGTGGTCGCTCCCCCCGCGGGGAGCGTGGATTGAAATGACTAGCATCTATAACTCTGTCAAAAACGAAATCAACGTCGCTCCCCCCGCGGGGAGCGTGGATTGAAATTTCATTTGCGAGCTGGTGGATACGGATGCGCTGAAGGGTCGCTCCCCCCGCGGGGAGCG
>JBJDZI010000069.1:0-12168 GCA_051867925.1 Eubacteriales bacterium | reverse complement strand
TGAGATGGTTTTCCCCTTCCTCCAGTATTCTCGTTAACTTTTTCGACACTCTGCGTCCGGCAAGAATTTGCCGGACTTTATAAAAGTTCTTGGAGGTTTGGAACTTCCTTTCAAGAAGGTTCCAAGAATAAGAAGGTTCCAAGAAAAGCTCGGGCGGCAAATTTTTGCCGCCCGAATTTCATTTATCTTCTCTTGTGGTTGATTTTGCGGACGCGTTCCACGTCCATTTTGGGATTGCGGTCCATGTCCAGCAGTCCGTTCACTTCCTGGAAAACGTCGGTGAGCTGGGTGTAGCAGTAACCGCAGAAGTAGTCGCAGTTCTTGAATCCCATGGTGATGTCCTCAAACCGCTCGAAGAATTTCTCCTCGTTATTCTCGGCACCGCCGTAGCCCCAGTTGGCACCGTGCTTGTCTTTCGCCAGCGCAATGCCGCCGTACTCGGTCATCATCATAGGCTTGCCGGTGTGATCGTAGCCGTCAGCGGAAATGGTGCGGAAACCGTTGGGAATGCCGGTCAGAATGCCCTCGGTGGACTGATACTCAGGCGAGAGATCGCGGGTGAAGGAGGCGTAATCGTGAACTGTCACAATGTCGGTCTGAGGATTCTCCCAGCCGTCGTTGGAGGAGACGATGCGGGTCTTGTCCAGCGCGTGGATCATGTAGTAGAGCGAATCGGTGAACGCCTGCTGTTCGGGATGTACCTTCACCTGGTAAATGCCCCAGGACTCGTTCATGGGAACCCAGGTGATGATGCAGGGATGGTTGTAGTCCCGCTTGATCGCCTCGGACATATCACGGTAGCAGTTGCGCTTCATGGTGTCGGTGAAGCGGTAAGCAGAGGGGAGTTCTTCCCAAACCAGCAGACCCATGCAGTCCGCCCAGTAGAGATAGCGGGGATCCTCGAACTTCTGATGCTTGCGGGCGCCGTTGTAGCCCAGCGCCAGCGTCAACTCGATGTCCTTCTTCAGTGCCGCATCGGTAGGAGCGGTCAGCAGACCGTCGGGCCAGTAGCCCTGATCCAGAATCAGCCGCTGATAGAGTTCGTGGTTGTTGATGTAGATCCGTCCACCCTCGCATTGGATCTTGCGCATACCGAAGTAGGTGGACAGGGTATCGACCACCGCGCCGTCCTCGCAGAGGGTCAGCACCAGATCGTACAGATTGCCGCATCCCACGTCCCAGCACTCAAAGCCTTCCAGCCGCTTGTGATCGTGGGGGAAGCAGACCACGGTGTCCACGCGGGTCTCGGCGGCGGCAAGCGTTACCGAGGTAACGAACTTTCCGCGGTAGATCACGTCCAGCTTCAGCGTGCCGTTTGCGGGAACGGCGGACAGGAGTGCCTCCACCTTGAAGCAGGCGTTGTCGTAATCGGGCGTGATGCGTACATCCTCGACATACTTCATGCCCACGGCTTCCAGCCAAACGGGCTGCCAAATGCCGCTGCTGGGGGTGTACCAGCACTCGAAGGGCTCGGGGCGGTAGGACTGCTTGCCCCGGGGGTACTCAGTGGAAAGGGTGTCCTCACAGCAGACGGTGAGTCGATATTCTGCATCGCGGTCTTTCACCAGATGGGTCAGATCGAAGGCAAAGGGAGTATAGCCGCCCTCATGCTCGCCCACAAATTGACCGTCCAGCCATACCTTCGCCTTGTAATCCACCGCGCCGAAGCGGAGCAGAACACGCTGTCCTGCAAATTCAGCGGGAATCTTGAAGGTGCGGGTGTACCAGATGAAGTCGGAATGGCGCTGATCGTTAATGCCCGACAGCCCACACTGGTAGACATAGGGAACGGTGATCTTTTGTTCCAGAGCGGTCTTATGCATCCAACCTTCGTCGATGCCGACGCCCTTCTCGTCGAAGGCGAAATCCCACTCACCGTTGAGGCAGAGCCAATTTTCACGGACACGGTCGGGGCGGGGATATTCGCCGCGGGGGAGATCTTTGTAATCTTTCATAGGAAAGTCCTCCAAATTATATCGTTGCATTTATCATACCATATCGGGTAAGATTTGTCAATATCTACGATGGAATAAAAAATAATTGGAAACAAAGCGGAAAACCGCCGCGTCAGTCGGCTTTGTTCCCGATCTTGCCGATCATATACCGACCGATCTCCACCATCAGTTTCAGCGCGGTTTGCAGGACTGCCTCGGGCACCTGCTGCAGGAAGCAGTCTGCCTCAAAGGTGAAGGAGCCTTTGTAGCTCACCTCCCCCAGAGCGGAGAGAATGTCCGCCCAATCGGCGTGTCCTTGGTAGGGAAGGATGTGCTGATCCTCCACGAAATTATTGTCGTGGACGTGGAGCGCGGTGATGCGCGCGCCCAGTTTGCGGATCTCGTCGGCGGCGTCCAGTTCCACCAGACCGCAATGACCCAGATCCAGGCAGTAACCGATGGCGGGATCGTTCAGTTCGTCCACCCAAGCGGCGGCTTCCTCCGCGCGGGAGCAGGTGCTGTGGGTGATATAGTTGCCTCTGAGCCGATTTCTTTGCCACATATTTTCAAGGCAGATCTGCACGCCCGCCTGCCCGGCGTGGGGGATCAGCGCGCGGTAAAATTCCATATTGTAATCGTGGAGCGTTTGGACGTTCTGTTTATAGGGCAAGCATTGCACGGGGTGGATTACCAGTTTGGGGATGCCCAGCACGCCCGCGATCTCTATGGATCGGACGAGGCGGGGGAAGTTGTAAGTTTTCCAGCCCTCCGGCGTTTGATCGCGGAAGGAGAAGGGCGCGTGTCCCTGCATAAAGGGGATGCCAAGCGCATCTGCGTGAGCGCGCAAAGCCAGCGCTTTTTCTTTCCAATCGTCCTCCAGCATGGGATGTTTTTCAGCGGTCAGGTTAAACATGGAGTAGTCCGCACCATCAAAGCCTGCCTCGGAGAGCATCCGAAGGGCTTCGAAATCGCCGTACAGCCGGGATAGATAATCGGTTTGTGTCACCAGTAACATAGAAAAGTCCTCCTATTATTGTATTTGTTACGCCGCCACGCGGCGGAAAGTATGAAGTCACAACCGCCGAGCCGCAGAAAGGCTCAGACAGCCGAGCCAAGGAAGTGGGAGAGGAGTCTGATGAGGAGTGTAGCAACCGCGTTGCGGTTGCTACGAAAACTTCGGCGTCCCCGATTGTTTTCCCTCTTCTCGGATACGAATGGTTTTAGAGATGAAACCCTCTGTCGGTGCGCATCGGATTCCGTCCATGGGATTTCCTGCAATTTCCAACTGCCACCCCTTCTCCTTGCTTACCCGAACGTCCGATCCAGCCGCTTCGGAAGATCGCCTCGTGCCAGCGCCTCCAGCACAGAGGGTGTTTCCCAAAGCGCGCCTTCCATCAGCGAAAACAAATGCGTACAGCAACCGTCGAAGGCGGGATTGGGGGACTTGTTCCAAACCAGCCCCCGTCGCTCCTCATAGCCGCCTGCGAGAAACAGCCCCGCTCGCGCCAGCCCGCGCAAAAGCCTACTTCGGGCGGCAAAAAGCCGATTCAGCCGCACCATCGTGCGGTGAGCGGAGACGATCTGCTCTGCCCGCTCCTTCAGCGGTGCCTGTGGGTAGACCAGCCGCGACAGCGCGGCAAAGAAGGGGGCGATCACGGCGCAGTCTGCGAGCGCCAGCTCCGCAAGATGGCTGACGGGATCTGCAGAAAGAGGCTCCGGCACGTCTTTGATCAAAAGCCAAAGCTCCAGCTCCCCCTCAATGGTGCAATGCTCCGCCTTGCCTGCCTTGGTCAGTTGCTCCACATAGGGATGGCAGGCGCTGTCCAGCAGATAGTGGCAGGCAAATCCCAGCGTGTAGGCAAGTCCCGCATCCCGCTCCTCTTCGGGAAGGGTGGGGATCACCTCCAGCATCCTGCCAAGCACCTGCCTGCCGGTGCATCCGTGCAGGAGATCGCCCAATTTGCGCAAAGGTGTTTTTCGCAGGGGCCTATAATAAAAGAGGAGATCGGGACCGTGCAGTCCCATATGAAAGAGGGGAAGATGAGGTTCCACCCGCTCGAACAGGGACGGGGAAAGAGTATGGAGTGCCGCGTCACCGAACGCGCGATGGGCATAAACAGCAGGCATGAGCGATGGAACCTCCTCAGGATGGATGTTACCCACAGTATACCACAAACCGCAAAAGTTCGCAAGAGGAAAACGGACGAAGCGGTGAAAATCTCCGAAGTTTTTGCGGGGGAGAGCCAACGCCCGCCGTCTTGCCTTGACAAAATCGCCTTTCTGTGGTACAATGAACCAAAATCAAATGAGATCGGCTTCATGCGGGAGCGCGCAGAAGTCTGCATATTCCCATCCTCCCATTTTATATAAATCCCCATTCTCTTGCCCCACGGCAGATCGGAGTTCCTATGTTTACTCTCCCTCACACCGTCACGTCCATCCTCACCCGTCTTGAAGCGGCAGGTCACGCCGCCTATCTGGTGGGCGGAGCCGTCCGCGATCTGATCCGCGGCATCTCTCCCCACGACTGGGATCTCACCACTGCCGCCCGCCCCGAGGAGGTGACTGCGCTCTTCGCCGATGAGACGGTCATCCCCACGGGTCTGCAACACGGCACCGTCACGCTGGTCATCGACCACGTCCCCTACGAGATCACCACCTTCCGGGGGGAGCGCGGCTACACCGACCATCGCCGCCCCGATGCGGTGGAATTTCTCGATTCCATCGAAGCCGACCTTGCCCGCCGGGACTTCACCGCGGGAGCCATCGCCTACTCCCCCACCCGCGGGCTTTGCGATCCCTTCGGCGGTCTTGCCGACGTGCAGGCGGGCATCCTGCGGGCGGTGGGCGATCCCATGACTCGCTTTGCCGAGGACGGACTGCGAATTCTGCGCGCCCTGCGCTTTGCCTCCGCCTGCGGATTTGTGGTGGAAGCCGAGACCGCCCGTGCCCTTCACGCAGGCAAGCATCTGATCGCCCCTGTGGCGGTGGAGCGGATTTACAACGAACTGACCCGCACCCTTTGCGGCGCGGGCGTGGAGCAGGTTCTGCTGACCTACGGCGACATCCTTACCGAGGTCATTCCCGAACTGACTCCGCTCTTCGGCTTTCTTCAGAACACTCCCTACCACGATCGGGACGTTTGGGCGCACACCGCTGCCACCGTTGCCGCTGTCCCGCCCGATCCCATCCTGCGCTGGACCATGCTCCTCCACGACATCGCCAAGCCCGCCTGCCACTATACCGACGAGGGAGGAACCTCCCATTTCAAGACCCATCCCGAAAAGGGCGCGCCCATTGCCGACGCCATCCTCACCCGCCTGCGGGCGGAGCGCGTCACCCGCGAGGAGGCGGTCGCCCTCATCGCGCTCCACGACATCGACCTGCCCAATCCCGCAGAGCGCGGTGGGCGGGCAGCGGTTTACCGCCTGCTGGTGAAACTGGGCAAAGAACGCACCCTGCGTCTGCTGGAAGTGAAAGAAGCCGATCTTGCGGGCAAATCTCCCTACGGCAGAACCCACGGGCGGGATGTGATCCTCCCCGCGGTGCGGGAGACGGTGGAGGCACTCCTTGCCGAGGGCGCACCTCTTACCGTCCGCGATCTGGCGGTGAGCGGGAGCGACCTGCTTATGCGGGGACTGCGCGGCAGGGAGGTGGGAGACACCCTCGCCCGCCTGTTGGAGGCGGTCATCGACGGCGCGCCCAATGAACGGGAAGCACTGCTTGGGTTGATTCCCCGCTGACGGGAGAGGGAACGGTGCGTTTTGCCGCCCGGAGCCGCTTCTTTCGCACTTGCCCGAAATGCGAAAAAAACTGCAACTTTTTTCGCAGAAACACTTGATATTTGCTACTAAATGTGGTAATATTATGGATGGACTCCAATCAAATAAATTTTGAGGTGAATACTATGTCTATGTATAACAAGAAAACCATCGAAGATATCGACGTGTCCGGCAAAAAAGTGCTGGTTCGCTGCGATTTCAACGTCCCCATGAAGGACGGCAAGATCACCGATGCCAAGCGTATCGTTGGTGCTCTTCCCACCATCAAGTATCTGGCAGATAACGGTGCCGCCGTTATCCTCTGCTCCCATATGGGCAGACCCCACAACATCTTCAACGAAACCGTAAAGCTGGACAAGAAGGAAAAGAAGAAGATCGAAGCACTCCCCGCAGAGGAGCAGGCTGCCGCTACCGCCGCCGCTCTGGAAAAGGCAAAGGGCGACGTGAAGAAGTTCTCTCTGGCTCCTGCCGCTGAAAAACTCTCCGAACTGCTGGGCAAGCCCGTGCAGATGGCAACCGATGTCATCGGTCCCGATGCCAAGGCAAAGGCAGCCGCACTGAAGTCCGGCGAGATTCTGATCATCGAGAACGTTCGTTTCCACGCCGAGGAAGAGAAGAACGATCCGGCATTCGCCAAGGAACTGGCTTCCATGGCTGACATCTACGTGAACGATGCCTTCGGCACCGCTCACCGCGCACACGCTTCCACCGCAGGCGTTGCAGATTACCTGCCCGCAGTTTGCGGCTATCTGATTCAGAAGGAAATCTCCGTGATGGGCGGCGCACTGTCCGATCCCCGGCGTCCCTTCGTGGCAATTTTGGGCGGCGCAAAGGTTTCCGACAAGATCGCTGTCATCGACAATCTGATTGAGAAGGTTGACACCCTGATCATCGGCGGCGGTATGGCGTACACCTTTGCCGTAGCAGAGGGCTATACCGTAGGACATTCCCTCTTGGACGAGAGCAAGGTGGAATACTGCAAGGAAATGATGGACAAGGCAAAGGCAAAGGGCGTGAAACTGCTTCTGCCCGTTGACTGCGTAGTCGGCAACTTCCCCAACCCCATCGACGCACCCGTTGACGTCAAGACTGTTCCCGTATCCGCTATTCCTGACGATCTGGAAGGCATGGACATCGGCGATGCGACCTGCAAGCTCTTCGCAGACGCAGTGAAGTCTGCCAAGACCGTAGTTTGGAACGGTCCCATGGGCGTATTCGAGAACCCCACTCTGGCAAAGGGTACCATCGCAGTGGCACAGGCGCTGGCTGATTCCGACGCCATCACCATCGTAGGCGGCGGGGACTCCGCGGCGGCTTGCGAACAGCTGGGCTTTGCCGACAAGATCACCCACATCTCTACCGGCGGCGGCGCATCGCTGGAATTCCTGGAAGGCAAGGATCTGCCCGGCATTTCCTGCCTCAACGAAAAGAACTGATTAACCCCCCGGAGGATATAGAACCATGAGCAAAAGAAGAAAAGTCATTGCAGGCAACTGGAAAATGAACATGACCCCCTCGCAGGCGAAAAACTTCGCATCCGAGCTGTACGAGGCGATCAAGGGCAAGCGTAGCTGTGACGTGGTCGTTTGCGTTCCCGCTATCGACATTCCCGCAGTAGTCAAAGTCTGTGCAGGCACTTCCATCAAGGTTGGCGCACAGAACGTACATTTCAAGAATTCCGGCGCATACACCGGCGAGATCTCTCCCGAGATGCTCATCGACGCAGGCGTAAAATATGTCGTCATCGGTCACTCCGAGCGCCGTCAGTATTTCGGCGAAACCGACGAGACCGTGAATCTGCGCACTAAGGCGGCAATTGCCGCAGGGCTGACCGCCATCGTTTGCGTTGGCGAGACTCTGGCAGAGCGCGAGCGCGGCATCACCGCTGAGGTGGTTGCCAAGCAGGTGAAGCTGGCACTTTCCGACGTTTCCGCAGATCAGATGAAGAAGATCATTATCGCATACGAGCCCGTATGGGCAATCGGCACCGGCAAGACCGCTACCGCAGAGCAGGCAGACGAGGTTTGCGGTCTGATCCGCAATGTGATCGCCGGTCTGTACGGCAAGGTTGTAGCCCGCGGTACCATCATCCAGTACGGCGGTTCCATGAACGCTGCCAACGCGGCTGAACTGCTGGCAATGGACAACATCGACGGCGGTCTCATCGGCGGCGCATCTCTGAAAGCCGACGCCTTCGCCACGATTGTAGAAGCAGCACAGTAATTTTGATCTGTAGCCAAGGGTTCCGCCCGGGAGCAGGGTATTAGCCCTGCTCCACAACCCGGCAGGAACCTTTTTGAAAAAAGGTTCCTGCACCTCCCAAAACTTTTGAAAGCGCGGCAGATACCTGCCGCGCGGGAGGGAGGTTGGGGCAAGGCATCAGCCTGCTCCACAACCCTATACACCATCGTCTTTGACAGACCGACCCAAAAAAGTCCCCTCAAAGACCCACAACAAAGAAGTAGAAAACATCTTTCGAACGTTTTTGGGGGTCGAGGGGGCTTTTTGGCATTTTCGCTCCCATCGGCGAACAAGCGGGACGCCCGCAGAAAGGACACGGCAATATGGAAGAGCAAAAGCAAATGTACAAAAACCCCTTCAAAGCCCCCGAACCGGGCAGTACAGGCGATCCCTTCGTGATGCGCTACGACGGCGCGTACTATCTGTATTTTTCCGCAGGACGGGCGCCCTCCTGTCTCTACTGCTGGAAGTCGGACAATTTAGTAGACTGGACCCATATGGGCGTCGCCTGCGACCTTCCCGAAATTTGCGGCGGTTATGCCCCCGAGGTGATCTATAACAACGGCAAGTTTTATATGTGTACCTCCCCGCGGGGCAACGGACACTATCTCCTGCGCGCCGACCGCCCCGAAGGACCTTACAAGCGGATCTCCGACCGCATCGGTCAGCGCATCGACGGCAGTTTTTTCATCGACGACAACGGCGACAGCTACTTCCTTCGGGCTGAGGAAGACGGCATCAACTATCACACCATGTCCGATCCCGAAACGGTAGACCTGCCCGGCAAGCGAATTGCCGCGTCTTGGCTCAACGGCTGGACGGAAGGTCCTCTGGTTCTGCGCCACGGAGGGAAATATTTCCTTACCTACACCGGTAACCATCTGCAGAGTAAGTGCTACAAGGTCGCTTACAGTGTTTCGGAAAACTCTCCCGTATCGGGCTATGTCAACATGAAAAACCGCGTGATCCTTGCCGAGGTGGGCGACGAATTTCACGGGCTGGGACACAGTTCCTCCTGCCTTGCCCCCGATATGGACGGCGCGTACATCATCTACCACAGCTACGAGCTGGTGAAGGAACCCCATCACCGCAGTATGAACGTGGATCGCCTCTTCTTCAACGGCGCGCGGATGTACGCCAACACCATTTGGTGGGATCAGGAAAAGCCTGCCACCGCCGACTTTGCGGTGCGGGGCGCAGAATCGCTGGCAGAGGTGGTCAAGAAAGACGAGACGCTCCTGCTGACTAAGCAGCCCACCCCCGCCGTCTACACAGCTGAGGTCAACGTCAACGCCAAGGGCAAGGATTTCACCGTTGTCTATGCAGGCGGTGACGGACGGATCGCCGTGGCGGGCAGGATCGTCACCATTACCGAAAAGGGAAAGACGGTGGCGGTGGGGACGCTCCCCAAGAACGTGAACCTACACTCCAACAACGCCTACCGCATCAGCCGTACCAATGACGGCAAGAGCGAACTGCTTCTCAACAACAACCAATGCTTCCTGAGTTGGAAGTCCACCGTCAAAGGCGGTAAGATCGGCTTTGCGACGCTCCCGGAGCGGGCGAAAGTGGGATTTGTTGGTTTTTCCAACTATGCAGGCGGCAGTTCCGACAAGACCGCCCGCAAGGGTGTGCCCGGCAGAATGGACGCCGTTCACGCGCTGGAGCAAAGCCCCACCGTTTCCTGCAAGGAAAACGGCATGGAGATCTTCTGTACCCCCGCCGTCTGCGGCACGACCTTCACCTATCCCGTCAACGTCAAGTGTGACGGCAACTATCTGCTCACCGCCACCGTCCGGGACGCCTATGCAGGCGTTGCGGTCACGGTGGGCGGCATCAAACTCACCGCCGAAGCCCCCGCAGTGTACGATCGGGACGGCTCCGCCAAGGTGGTACTGGGGAACATCCCCCTGTCCGCGGGACTGCAGGATCTGACAATTACCGCCGATACTTCTTTTACCGCCGATACCTTTGAACTGACTCCCGCCGTGGAGGTTGCCGACACCGTGCTGGTTGCGGAGGGCGAACTGACCCCTGCCGTGGAAGTGCTGGGCTGGAAGGGAAAATCCAGTCTCCTGCACAAATACATGGGCGTATCCTGCGGCGAAGGCAACGGCTACGGCTACGTCGGCGAGCATGGTTGGCGGGATTACGAGATTACCGCCACCGTCCACGGAACTGCCGATCTGACGGTTGGCTCTGCCGAGATTCTCCTGCGGATGCAGAAAGAGAGTTACTACGGCTCCCAGCCCGTCTTCTCGGGCTACGGCTACGCCGTCCGCATTGAGCCCGACAAACTGGTTTTGAGCGAATGGGCTTACGCCGAGCGGTGTCTCGTCTCCTACGCTCTCGACCACAGCGGAATGTTCACCCACACTCTGCGGGTGGTGGCGAAGGGGCAACGCATCCGAATTTGTCTGGACGGCGAGCAGATCATCGACTACCCCATCCCCATGGGCAATCCCACGGGCAAGGTGGGACTCCGCGTCACCCGCGAATGCTTCGGCATTTCCGCGATGAAAGTGAAGAAAATCTGAAAATTGCAGGTGAAGAAGATCTGAACTCCCTGCACACTAATCTGAAATCTACCAACTTTTGAAGGAGTTTGAGGAAATTTCATGGTTTCCTCAAGAAATGAGAACATGAACATCTGGCACGACATCAACCCCGAACGCATTCAACCCAACGATTTCTATGCGGTGATCGAGATTCCCGCAGGCAGTCGAAACAAATACGAGCTGGACAAAGAGACAGGTCTGATTAAACTGGATCGTGTCCTCTACACCGCCACCCACTATCCCGCCAATTACGGCTTCATCCCCCGCACCTACGCAGATGACGGCGACCCGCTGGACGTGCTGGTGCTTTGCTCGGAGCCGCTCCACCCGCTGACGCTGGCGCATGTTTATCCCATCGGCGTGATCAAGATGATGGACAACGGCAAGCTGGACGAGAAGATCATCGCCATCCCCTTCTCCGACCCCACCTACAACGGCTATCGGAGCATTTTCGCTCTTCCTCGCCATGTTTACGAGGAAATGCGCCACTTTTTCACGGTTTACAAGCATTTGGAGAACAAGGAGACCGTGGTAGACGACGTAGGTGACGAAAAAGCGGCGGTGAAGATCATCGCGGCAGCCATCAAACACTACGACGAAGTGTTCGGAGCCAAAAGCCAAGCCAAATAAAGGAGGAACCCATGAAAACCAAGTATCAGAACCCCATTCTGCCGGGCTACGCAGATCCAGACGTGTATTTGGAAAACGGCGTGTACTATCTGTACGCCACCTCATACCGCTACGACGTCTGGACCTCCACCGATCTGGTGCATTGGGAGAAGAAACCCGCCACCGCCATCACCGCGCCGGTTTGGGGCATGGATGATTGGCATTGGGCGCCCGACGTAAAGCGACTCCCCGACGGGCGGCTCCTGATGGCAGCATCTGTCCACGAGCATCTGGGACTGCTGACCGCCACCTCTCCCGAAGGTCCTTTCCTTCCCGAAGCGGATTTCCTCTTTGACTGCTCCATCGACGGTCACATATTCGTGGACGATGACGGCACGATCTATCTCTATTATGTAAGCTGGCGGAAGGATCACCGCTACGGACTCTACGGCTGTATACTCGATCCCGCTACCCTTCGCCCTGTGGAGGGAAGCGAGCGCCCGATCATCTATCCCGAAGCGCCCTACGAATGTCAGCAAGCCCCTGTTGCCGAGGCACCCTATATGCTGAAGTTGGGCAGCAAATACATTCTGACCTACTCAGGCAGTCATTACGAAAGCCCCTTCTATTGTGTGGCGGCACTCCGATCCGATCACCCTCTGGAAGGCTTCGTGCGGGACGAGACCAATCCCATCCTGGTGGGCAACACCACCGAAATCAGCGGTTGCGGGCATCACTGCATTACCACCGCCCCCTCCGGAGAGCTTGCGCTGCTCTATCATACCCACCGTGCGCCCGGAACGATTCATCCCCGCGACCTTTCCATTGATCCCCTCTACTGGGACGGTCAGCACCTGACCTGCCCCGGTCCCCGCAAAACGGGTGAAATTTGAAGAATCTATCAGAATTGGGGCGCTGTCCCGGAGCAGGAACCTTCTTTCAAGAAGGTTCCTGCTCCTCTTAAAACTTCAACAAATGGGCGGCAAATTCTTGCCGCCCGCAGTCTGTCGATAAACTATAAATTTAGAGTGCCGCCAGCCAAGG